>CBFHYV010000235.1:0-4512 GCA_965660085.1 uncultured Paracoccaceae bacterium | reverse complement strand
CAGGGTGGAACTGAACGGCTTTGGCCAGGCGCTGTTTGACCTGCCGGGCGAGACTGCTTTGCCGGGCACTTGCGGGGCGGGGGTGATCCTGCCGCCGGGCCAGGATGCCGGGCCTGTCGCGCTGCCGGTGGCGGAGGTCTGGGCCACCGGGCAGCCGGTGCGCGATGTCGAAGGCATCTATCGCAGTGACACGCGCAACATCCGTTTTGTCGCCTCGGCCGCGCCTGTGCGCGATTCGGCCGGCAAGATGGTGGAGGTCGTCTGCGTCGTCTCTGACATCACGGCCTTCGCCGAGGCACGCACCCAGGCGGAGCGGCGCGCGCGCCAGCAATCCTACCTTGCCTTGCTGGGTCAGCAGAGCCTTGCGGGTCGGGAAGTCAGCGATATCCTGAGCGAACTGCCCAACCGACTGTGCGAGATCTTTGCCGTGGACATGGCCAAGGTGCTGATGTGCAAACCCGGCTGGACGGATGTGGAACTGGTGTCAGAGCAAGGGTTCGGCGTGCCGCTGGGCACGCGCGTGGATGGCGGGCGCAACAGCCAGGCGGGCTATACGCTGATGGCCCGCGAACCCGTCATTGTGCATGATATGCGCAGCGAAACCCGCTTTTCCGGGCCGAACCTGCTGACCCGCGCGGGGGTGATTTCAGGCATGAGCGTGCTGATCGGCACGCCGGAGGAGCCTTTTGGCGTCATCGGCCTGCACCATTGCAGCGTGATGGAGTTTGGCAAGGATGATGTGCTGTTCCTGCAGGCCCTGTCCAATGTCTTGGCCGCTGGCCTGCGCCGTGAGGCGGCGGACCGGCAGAAACGGCTGCTGCTGGATGAACTGCGGCACCGGGTGAAGAACATGCTCTCCACCGTCAGTTCGGTGGTGTCGCTGTCGCTGCGCGATACCGGCGTGCCGCGCCCGGTGGTGTCGCGGCTGTCGCAGCGCGTGCAGGCGCTGGGGTTGGCGCATGACCTCAATTTCCGCCGGGCCGATGATGCGGTGGATCTGCGCGAACTCGTCGCGACGCAGATCAAGCCCTTTGACCCGCTGGGCCAGCGGATGCGCATTCACGGGCTGGGGGCGACCATGCTGCCGCCCGGCCTGGCCATCGACGTGTCCATGGTCATTCACGAATTGACGACCAATGCCATCAAGCATGGCGCGCTCTGCACCACGGAGGGCCAGGTGGACATCACCATCGCGGCGTCAAAGCGCGATGGTGTGGAAAAGGTGCAGATCGGCTGGCGCGAGAGTGGCGGGCCCGAGGTCACACCGCCGGATCGGCGCGGCGGCGGCACCATGTTGCTGCGGGCCCTGTCCGCGCAGGAACAACTGCAGATCACCCATGATTTCGCACCCGAAGGGGTGAGCTGCGAAATCGTGATGTGGCCGGAGGCCGCGAAGCGGATGTAGGGCCGCGCGCCGCCGTGCGGCCCGGCACAGCTGCGCCGGACCTTGGGGCAGCGCCCCCCGGGGTCAGTGCACCGTGACGGGGGCCAGATCGTTCTGCCGTGCCAGCACGAAGGCCAGGCGCCGGTCCCGCACAAGGGCCAGCCGCGCGCCATCGGCGCGATGCAGCGCATAAAGCTGCGCGGTCTCTGGCACCTGGTCACGGATATCCTGGGGCAGTTCGGCCAGGTTCACAGGCCGGACATAGACGATCCGATCGTCGGTGTCGGCTGGATTGATTGCATCTGTCATTGCGTCACCCCTTTCTGATCTGGATTGTCTGCACCACGACCTCCGGCCGCTGGAGCGTCAGGTCCACGTGCAGCAAGCCGTTTTCCATCACCGCTTCGCCAACTTCGACGCCATCGGCCAGCACGAAGCTGCGCTGAAACTGCCGTGCGGCAATGCCACGATGCAGGAACACGCGGTCTGATCCGTCATCGCGCTGCCGGCCGCGGATCACCAGCTGCCGATCCTCGACCGTGATGGCCAGGTCCTCCTCGCTGAACCCTGCCACGGCCAGCGTGATGCGGTAGGACGATTCGGATGTCTGTTCGATATTGTAGGGGGGATAGCCTTCATTGCCGGATTTCGCCGCGCGTTCCAGCAGGCGTTCCAGCTGTTCAAACCCCAGCATGTGGGGATAGGACCCAAGGGCCAGTTTCGTCATGGGGACATGTCCTTTGCACAAGCGACCGTCAATGCAGGGCCCTCACGGCGCCCCGCAGACCTGAATATGTGATTGGCGGGCGGCCCGTGCAAGGGCTTTGCGCAGCGGCGCGCTTTTGCTAAGATGAAGGCCCGAAGTCAGGATGTTTCAAATGAATGCACCGACCGACATCTCAATGAAAACGGACGAGGTGCTGCGCGTGGAGCTGGAGCATTTCCGCCGCGAGCACCGCGATCTTGACGAAGCCATCCGCGCGCTGCAGACGCAGCGGGTTTCTGACCAGTTGACGATCCAGCGGCTGAAGAAGCGCAAGCTGGTGCTGAAGGACAAGATCGCCCTGATCGAGGACCGTCTGCTGCCTGACATCATTGCCTAACGCGGCAAAGCCCCTATAGTGCGCGCCTTCAGGCGAAGGGGTCAGGATGACGGCAATCGAAACACCGCGCGTCGGGCTTATCATGGGCAGCCAGTCTGACTGGCCCACCATGAAGGGCGCGGCGGACATTCTCGAAGAACTCGGGATCACCTATGAGGCGCGCATCGTCTCGGCGCATCGCACACCGGATCGGCTGTGGGATTATGGCCGCACGGCGGTGGACCGTGGCTTGCAGGTCATCATTGCCGGGGCCGGCGGGGCTGCGCATTTGCCGGGCATGATGGCGTCCAAGACGCGCGTGCCAGTGATTGGCGTGCCGGTGCAGACCCGGGCGTTGAACGGCGTGGACAGCCTGTATTCCATCCTTCAGATGCCGCGCGGCTTTCCCGTGGCGACCATGGCCATTGGCGCGGCGGGCGCTACCAATGCGGGGCTGATGGCGGCGGGGATCCTCGCGCTGCAGGACCCGGCCCTGGCACAGCGGCTGGATGACTGGCGCGCGGCGCTGGCGGCTTCCATCCCCGATGCGCCGGTGGACACAGCAGACTGACAGGCCCGGCCTTGCGGCGCGGCGATTTCTACAGGAGCCTTCCATGACCCATCCCTTGCCCGCGGGCAGCACTATTGGAATCATCGGCGGGGGACAGCTGGGCCGCATGCTGTCCGTCGCGGCCAGCCGGCTGGGCCTGCGCTGCCATATCCTGGATCCGTCGCCCCATGCCCCGGCGGCGGATGTGGCGCATCGGGTCACCACCGCGGCGTTTGATGACATGCAGGCCCTGCGCGCCTTTGCCGAGGCCGTGGATGTGGTGACCTATGAATTTGAAAACATCCCCGCCGCCGGGCTGGAGGTGCTGCAACAGGGTTGCCTTGTCCGCCCCGGCACGGAGGCGCTGCGCATCAGCCAGGACAGGTTGACGGAAAAGCGGTTCCTGAATGATCTGGGCCTGGCCACCGCCCCCTTTGCCGAGGTCGGCAGCGCCGAGGATCTGGACGCCGCCCTGTCCCGGATCGGTGCGCCGGCGATCCTCAAGACCCGCAGGCTGGGCTATGATGGCAAGGGCCAGGCCAGGATCGCCTCAGCCCAGGACGCCGCGCAGGCCTGGGCCACGATGAATGGCATGCCGTCGATCCTGGAAGGGTTCGTGCAGTTCAGCCAGGAAATCTCCGTCATCGCGGCGCGGGGGGCGGATGGGCAGGTTGCGGCCTTTGATCCGGGCCATAACGTGCATGAGGGCGGCATTCTGCGCCGCACCACCGTGCCCGCCGATGTGCCGGCGGCCTTGCGGATGGATGCCGTGCTGCTGGCCGGGCGCATCCTGAACGCGCTGGACTATGTGGGCGTGATGGGGGTGGAGCTGTTCGTGACGCCCACCGGGTTGGTCGTGAATGAGATCGCGCCGCGCGTGCACAACTCTGGCCATTGGACGCAAAACGGCTGTGCCGTGGACCAGTTTGAACAGCATATCCGCGCCGTCGCGGGCTGGCCGCTGGGCGATGGCAGCCGCTATGCCGATGTGGTGATGGAAAACCTGATCGGTGCGGATCTGGATGCGCTGCCCGGGTATCTGTCCCGCCCTGGCGCCGCCGTGCATCTGTATGGCAAGGACGTGGCCAAGCCCGGCCGCAAGATGGGCCATGTGAACATCGTCAGCCCCCGCAGCGGCGAGTAGGCGCGCGCAGCCGCTACCCCAGCAGCCGCGCCCCCATGGCGCCGGTCAGATAGGTGATCTGCCCGGCCGCGACCGTGGCCGCAACGCGAAGGCTGGCCGGGTCAAGGATCACGAGATCGGCGCGCAGCCCTGCCGCAAGGCTGCCCCTGTCCCGCAGGCCAAGCAAATGCGCGGGCGTGGTGGAGATCATGCGCCAGCCCCGATCCAGTGGCAGCAGGCCGTCCCTGTCCAGCAGCAACACGGCCTGACGCGGGGCGGGGTAGTGATAGTCTGAGGCCAGCGCGTCGCACAAACCATCAGCAATGATTTCCCGGGCCGAGACATTGCCCGCATGGCTGGCCCCGCGCATGAC
>CBFHYV010000234.1:0-4559 GCA_965660085.1 uncultured Paracoccaceae bacterium | reverse complement strand
GCGTCTGGGTCGCCACCGGCGCGCCGCGCCTGCGCAACCCCGAGGCCGCTTTTCTTGGCTGGCTGCGCAAACGCGCCGGGTCGCAGGGGTGACGCGCGCGCGCGCAACCGATACAGAGACGCCACCACCACCCCAGAGAGGCCTGCATGCAGATCGAAGCCACCGCCCTGCCCGGCGTGATGATCCTCACCCCCCGTCGTTTTGGCGACGCGCGGGGGTTCTTTGCCGAAACCTGGAATCGCCGCACCCTGGAACAGGCCGGCATCACCACCGAATTCGTGCAGGACAACCACTCGCTCTCGGCGCGGGCGGGCACGCTGCGGGGGTTGCATTTCCAGGCCCCGCCCCATGCCCAGGCCAAGCTGGTGCGCTGCGGGCGCGGGCGGCTTTATGACGTGGCCGTCGACATCCGCCGCGGCAGCGCCACCTATGGCCAATGGGTCGGGCTGGAGCTGAGCGCCGAAAACGGCCGCCAGCTGTTGATCCCCGAAGGTTTCCTGCACGGGTTCGTCACCCTGGAGGATGACACCGAGGTCGTCTACAAATGCTCCGACTATTACGCGCCCCAGGCCGATGGCGGCGTGCGTTGGGACAGCTGCGGCATCGATTGGCCCGTCGCGCCCACGGTGCTGTCGGACAAGGACGCCGCAGCCCCCGCGCTGGATGCGTTTGACAGCCCGTTTTCCGCATGACCGGTCCCAATGTTTCGCGCGCGAAACATGACCCCGCTCCGCAGACCCCCGGCCAAGTCTCTGGCCAGACCCACAGCATGACCGCGCCCGCCGATATCCTGGCCGAGGCCCGCCGCGTGCTGGAGGTCGAGGCCCAGGCGGTGCAGGCCATGGCCCGCGCCATCCCCGCCGATTTCACCGCCGCGGTGCAGGCCGTGCTGGCCGCGCCGGGGCGGGTGGTGGTCTCGGGCCTGGGGAAATCGGGCCATGTGGGGCGCAAGATCGCGGCCACGCTCGCCTCCACCGGCACGCCGGCCTATTTCGTGCAAAGCGCCGAGGCCAGCCATGGCGACCTGGGCATGATCACCCCGCAGGACATCTGCCTGCTGATCTCCAACTCCGGCGAAACCGCCGAGCTGGGCGACCTGCTGGCCTATACGCAGCGCTTCGATATCCCGGTCATCGCCATCAGCTCGCGCGCGGACAGCACCCTGATGCGGGCCGCGCGCTACCGGCTGCTGCTGCCCCCCGCGCCGGAGGCCTGCGCCATCGGCATGGCGCCCACCACCTCGACCACGCTGACCATGGCCATGGGCGATGCGCTGGCGGTCTGCCTGATGACGGCGCGCGGCTTCCGGGCCGAAGATTTCCGCACCTTTCACCCCGGCGGCCGGTTGGGCGCGCAGATGGCGCGGGTGCGCGCGCTGATGCATGCCGGCACCGCCGTGCCGCTGGTGGCCGCGGACACCCCCATGCCGGAGGTCATCCTGACCATGACCTCCAAGGGCTTCGGCATCGCCGGCGTGCTGCGCGACGGCCGCCTGGCCGGGGTGATTTCCGATGGCGACCTGCGCCGCAAGATGGAGACCCTGATGACCAGCACCGCCGGCCAGATCGCCAGCCCAGACCCCGTGACCATCACCCCCGACAGCCTGGCCGCACAGGCCCTGGCGGTGATGAATGCGCGCAAGATCACCGCGCTGTTCGTGGTGGATGACCAGGGCTGCCCCCAGGGCATCCTGCATCTGCATGACTGCCTGCGCGCGGGGGTGGCGTGATGCGCACGGCCATCCTGATCCCGGCGCGCTATGCCTCCACCCGCTATCCCGGCAAGCCGCTGGCCCAGCTGCGCCAGCCGGACGGCAGCACCCTCAGCCTCATAGAGATGACATGGCGCGCCGCCTGCGCCGTGCCCGACGTGGATGCCGTGCACGTCGTCACCGATGACGCGCGCATCCGCGCCGCGGCCGAAGGTTTCGGCGCCTCGGTGCTGATGACCTCCCCCGAGGCAGAGAACGGCACCGCCCGCTGCGCCGAGGCGGTGGCCTCGGGGCAGGTGACGGCGGACCTGGTGGTGAACCTGCAGGGCGACGCGCCGCTGACCCCACCGTGGTTCCTGACTGCGCTGATTTCCGCCATGGCCGCGCGGGCGGATGTGCAGATGGCCACCCCGGTGCTGCGCTGCGATGCGCGCACCCATGCCCATTTCCTGGAAGACCGCCGCGCCGGGCGCGTGGGCGGCACCACGGCAGTGTTCGCCGCCGACCGCCGGGCGCTGTATTTCTCCAAGGAAGTCATCCCCTATACCGCGCCGGGGCAGAGCTTTGACGCCGGGCCGCCGGTCTATCACCATGTCGGCGTCTATGCCTATCGCCCGCAGGCGCTTGCCGATTACGCGCAGTGGCCCATGGGGCCGCTGGAACGGCTGGAGGGGCTGGAACAGCTGCGCTTTCTGGAAAACGGCTGCCCCGTGCTGTGCGTGGAGGTCGACGCCCGCGGCCGGGTCTTCTGGGAGCTCAACAACCCCGAAGACGTGGCCCGCATCGAATCCGTTCTGGAGCAACAGACATGACAGACCCCGCCTCCACCCCCCCGCGGACCGTGACTCTGGGCGATCTGCCCATCGCGCAGGACCGCCCCTTTGCCCTGATCGCGGGGCCATGCCAGCTGGAATCGCTCGATCATGCGCGGATGATGGCCGAAGGGCTGCTGCAGGCCTGCGCGCCCACGGGCACGCCGCTGATCTTCAAGGCCAGCTATGACAAGGCCAACCGATCCTCCATCGGCACACAGCGCGGCCTGGGCCTGCAGGAGGGGCTGTCCATCCTTTCCCGCATCCGCGAGGAATTCGCCATCCCCGTGCTGACGGATGTGCATGCCCCCGATCAATGCGCCGCCGCCGCGCAGGCGGTGGATGTGCTGCAGATCCCCGCGTTCCTGTGTCGCCAGACGGATCTGCTGCTGGCGGCGGGGGAAACCGGCGCCGCGATCAACGTCAAGAAGGGGCAGTTCCTCGCGCCCTGGGACATGGCCAATGTCGCCGACAAGATCGCCAGCACCGGCAACCACCGCATCCTGCTGTGCGATCGCGGCACCTCCTTTGGCTACAACACGCTGGTCAGCGATTTCCGCGGCCTGCCGATCATGGCGCGCACGGGCTATCCGGTGGTGTTCGATGCCACCCATTCGGTGCAGCAGCCCGGCGGGCAAGGCGCCACCAGCGGCGGGCAGCGTGAATTCGCCCCCGTGCTGGCGCGCGCGGCGCTGGCCGTGGGGGTGGCGGCGCTGTTCATCGAAAGCCATGAGGCGCCCGATACCGCGCCCTCTGACGGGCCGAACATGATCCCCCTGGCGCAGATGCCCGCGCTTGTCGCGCGGCTGGCGGCCTTTGACCGGCTGGCCAAGGATCTGGCCTGAACCCTGGCCTGAACTCTGACCGGGGCGCCGGGCCGGGGTCCGGGGCCGTCGGCGGGCTTGCCAAGCGGCGGGGCAGGGGGCAACAAGGCCCCGTCTGCCTGCCCTTTGCCAGCCGAGGATCCCCCATGCCCCCCAAGTTCGGAACCAGCGGCCTGCGCGGCCTTGTCACGGAGCTGACGCCGGAATGCGTGGCGCGCCACACCCGCGCCTTCCTGGCCATCTGCCCCACATCGGCGCTGCATCTGGGCTGGGATCTGCGCGCCTCTTCCCCCGCCATTGCCCATGCCGTGGCCGAGGCCGCGCAGCAGGCGGGGGTGGATGTGATCCGCCATGGCGTGCTGCCCACACCGGCGCTGGCGCTGGCGGCCATGGGCGCGGGGCAGGGGGCCGTGATGGTCACTGGCAGCCATATCCCCGCCGATCGCAACGGGCTGAAATTCTACCTGCCGGGGGGCGAGATCTCCAAGGCCGATGAGGCCGCCATCACCGCCGCGCTGGCCGCCGGCACGCCGCCTGACGCCGCCACCCCCGGCCAGGTCCTGGATGCCGGGGACAGCGCCCTGGCCGCCTATGCCGCGCGCTATCTGCAGGGCTTCGGGGCGCAGGCGCTGGGGGGGCTGCGGCTGGGGGTCTATCAGCACAGCTCCGCCGCGCGGGACGTGCTGATGCAGGTGCTGGCCGGGCTGGGGGCCGAAACGGTGGCCCTGGCGCGGTCTGATGATTTCGTGCCCGTGGATACCGAGGCCGTGGACCCGGACACCCGCGCCATGCTGACGCGCTGGTGCGCCGATCACCGGCTGGATGCCGTGATCTCCACCGATGGCGATGCCGACAGGCCCATGCTGACCGATGCGCAGGGCCGCATCGTACCCGGCGATGTGCTGGGCGTGCTGACCGCGCGGCTGCTGGAGGCCGCGGCCGTCTGCACGCCGGTCTCCTCCAACAGCATGGTGGACGGGCTGTTCGCCCGCGTCACGCGCACGCGCATCGGCTCGCCCTATGTCATCGCCGCGATGGAAACCGCCCTGCGCGCCGATCCCGCCGCCCGCGTGGTGGGCTATGAGGCCAATGGCGGCTTCTTGCTGGGGTTCGCGGCGCAAGGCCCGGCGGGGGAGATCGCCCCCCTGATGACCCGTGATTGCCTGCTGCCCATCGTGGCGCCGCTGGCGGCGGCGCGGGCGGCGGGGCAGG
>CBFHYV010000233.1:0-4583 GCA_965660085.1 uncultured Paracoccaceae bacterium | reverse complement strand
ACCCGGTCAGCACGGCCAGCGCCGCCAGGGCGGCGGCGATGCGGGGCAGGCGTGGTGATGGGCGCGGGAACCTGGGCATGGCGCGGTTCTGCCCGCTGCTTGGGGCGCGCGCAAGTGTGCGCTTCAATATGAACGCATGTTCAGTTATTCAGGCCCCATGCCCCGCACCACAGGTTCCCATGCTGACATCACCGGTCCCCGCGTTCGCCAGGCGGCACTGACGCTGTTTGCGCGCCACGGCTATGCGGCGGTGTCCATGCGGCGCATCGCGGCGGAGGTCGGCGTGCAGGCGGGGGCCTTGTACAACTACACCCCGGACAAGCAGACGCTGCTGTTTTCGCTGCTCAAGGGGCATATGGATGATCTGCTGGCGGATTGGGCCGCCACCCCGCGCGGCGCGGCCCCGGTTGAGGCGATGGAACGCTTCGCCCGGTTCCACATCCTGTTCCATTTGCAGCGCCCGGAGGCGGTGTTCATTTCCTACATGGAACTGCGCAACCTGGAGCCGGAGAATTTCCGCGTGATCGAGGCGCTGCGCCGCCGCTACGAAGATGAGGTGGAATCGATCCTGCGCGCGGGCTGTGCGGCGGGGCAGTTTTCCGTGCCCGATACCAAGATCGCGACGCTGGCGATCATTGCCATGCTGACCGGGGTGAACACCTGGTATCGCCCCGAAGGCCGCCTGACCCCGGATCAGGTGGCGGACACCTATTGGGCCATGGTGCGACGCACGGTGGGGTGCTAGGCCGCGCGGCCCTGGCGGCGTTCCATGAAACGGCGTCACCGCGTTCAGATGTCATCCCCCCTGTGCAATCCGGCGGCGCTGCGCTAGGCACGGTCTGCGGGCCTTGTGGCGCCGCAGGTTCACAAGGCACGGACAGCGCATCTCATGACCCAAGACACCGCCCCCGAGATCCTGGCAGAGCTGCATTGTTCCCTGATGCGGCGGGTGCTGGGGGTCGGCTTGCTGGTGGTGCTGGGGGTGTTGTTGCTGACGATGGCGGTGCAGACCCAGCCCAGCCCGCTGTGGCGCGTGGCCCTTGCGGCATTCGCGCTGGGTGCGCTGTGGATGGCCGGGCGCATGTGGCAGGCCACCTCGCGGCACCTTGTGCTGACGCGTGAGGCCCTGTGTGACGATCAGGGCCGCGTTCTGGTGCGGATGGAGGATGTGGCAGAGGTCAACCGCGGTGCCTTTGCGATCAAACCCTCCAACGGGTTCATGCTGCGCTGCCATGCGCGCCAGCAGGCGGCCTTTTGCCCCGGGTTGTGGTGGCGCTGGCGCCGATATGTCGCCGTGGGCGGGGTGACGCCGGGCGGGCCGGGCAAATCCATGGCCGAGTTGATCGACGCCGCCCGCCGCGGTGCGCTGCCCGAGGCCTGAACGGCGGCGCGGCCTGCTGCCCGATACAGGGCCACCCTGCGCTGTGGCGTCATTCCGGCGGGCGCGGGACGAATGGGGGTTCTCGTTGCGCCACGGCCTGTTAGGCTGGCCGTGATCCGACCCAGAGGAGCCCCGAATGACCCCCCCGACCCCGCGCGAGCCCGGTTTCCGCGACAGCGTCAACCTGATGTTCAACAAGGCCGTCGCATTGATGGATATCTCCCCCGGATTGGAGGAAAAGATCCGCGTGTGCAACGCCACCTACACGGTGCGGTTCGGCGTGCGGCTGCGCGGGGGCATCCATACCTTCACCGGCTACCGATCCGTCCATTCCGAACATATGGAGCCGGTCAAGGGCGGCATCCGCTTTTCCACCGCCGTGACCCAGGATGAGGTCGAGGCGCTGGCCGCGCTGATGACGTTCAAATGCGCGCTGGTGGAAACGCCCTTTGGCGGGGCCAAGGGCGGGCTGTGCGTGGACCCGCGCGCCTGGGATGAGCATGAGCTGGAACAGATCACCCGCCGCTTTGCCTATGAGCTGATCAAGCGGGACATGATCAACCCCGCCCAGAACGTGCCCGCCCCCGACATGGGCACGGGCGAGCGTGAGATGGCCTGGATGGCCGATCAATACGCGCGGATGCACACGACGGACATCAACGCCCATGCCTGTGTCACCGGCAAGCCGCTGAACAGCGGCGGCATTCATGGCCGGGTGGAGGCCACGGGCCGCGGTGTGCAATACGCCCTGCGAGAGTTCTTTCGCCACCCCGAGGATATCGCCCGTGCCGGGCTGTCCGGCACGCTTGAGGGCAAGCGCGTGATCGTCCAGGGGCTGGGAAATGTGGGCTATCACGCCGCGCGCTTCCTGAGCGAGGAGGACGGCGCGCGGATCATCGGCATCGTGGAACGTGATGGCGCGCTGTTTGATGAGGCCGGGCTGGATGTGCAGGCGGTGCATGAATGGCTGACCCGCCATGGCGGTGTGCGGGGCTGTCCCCATGCGCAATTCCATGCCGAGGGCGCCGCGCTGATGGAGGCGGAGTGTGACATCCTCATCCCCGCCGCGATGGAGGGGGTCATCAACCTGTCCAACGCCGACCGCATCCGCGCCCCGCTGATCATCGAGGCCGCCAATGGCCCCATCACCGCCGGCGCCGATGAGCGCCTGCAGGCCCGCGGCACGGTCATCATCCCTGACCTTTATGCCAATGCCGGCGGCGTGACGGTGTCCTATTTCGAATGGGTCAAGAACCTCAGCCACATCCGCTTTGGCCGCTTGCAGCGCCGCCAGGAAGAGGCCCGCCATCAGCTGCTGATCGATGAGCTGGTGCGCATCGGCGAAGCGGCGGGCCTGCCCGCCAAGCTGAGCGAGGAGTTCAAGGCGCGTTACCTGCGCGGCGCGGATGAGCTGGAGCTGGTGCGCTCCGGGCTCGATGACACGATGCGGGTGGCCTATCAATCCATGCGCGAGGTCTGGCACCGCCGCAAGGACGTGCCGGATTTGCGCACCGCCGGGTTTCTGGTGGCGATTGAACGGGTTGCGGCAAGCTATCGCGCCAAGGGGCTGTAGCGCCCCGCGCCGGCGGAATGCCTGCCCGGTGTCGTGAACTTGCGCATCCGTGTCGAAAATCCACGGGATTTGCCGAAGCGGCTTGATAGGGTCTGCGGGTGGTTGCAGGATCGCTGCAACAGGGCAGGGAGACTGACATGACCTTTTCGGGGTGGCGCATCCTCAAGGAGGGGCTGAGCGGCAACAAGGGCTGGACCCCGCATTGGCGTGACCCCGCACCCAAGGACGCCTATGACATCGTCATCATCGGCGGCGGCGGGCATGGGCTGTCCACGGCGTATTACCTGGCCAAGGAACACGGGCTGCGCAACATCGCGGTGCTGGAAAAGGGCTATATCGGCGGCGGCAACGTGGGCCGGAACACCACCATCGTGCGGGCCAATTATTTCCTGCCGGGCAATTCCGAGTTCTACAGCCATTCGCTGAAGTTGTGGGAAAGCCTGGAGCAGGATCTGAACTACAACGTGATGCACAGCCAGCGCGGGTTGATCAACCTGTTCCATTCCGATGGCCAGCGCGATGCCTTTGCCCGGCGCGGCAATGCCATGATCAACCAGGGTGACGATGCCATCTTGCTGGACCGCGAGGGCGTGCGGCGGCATTTGCCCTATCTGGATTTCGATAATCTGCGCTTTCCGGTCTATGGCGGGCTGCTGCATCCGCGCGGCGGCACCGCCCGCCATGACGCGGTGGCCTGGGGCTATGCCCGCGGCGCGGATCAGCGCGGGGTGGACCTGATCCAGAATTGCGAGGTCACGGGCATCGACATCGAGGGCGGCGTGGTCAAGGGCGTGCAGACCACGCGCGGCGCCATCCGGGCCAAGAAGGTGGGGATTGTCGTGGCGGGCCGGTCCGGGCAGGTGGCGGCCATGGCCGGGATGCGCCTGCCGATCGAGAGCCATGTGTTGCAGGCCTTCGTGACCGAGGGGTTGAAGCCCTGCATCGATCACGTTGTCAGCTTTGGCATGGGGCATTTCTATATCAGCCAGTCCGACAAGGGCGGGCTGGTGTTCGGCGGTGATCTGGATTTCTACGCCTCTTATGCCAGCCGGGGCAATCTGCCCATGAAAGAGCATGTGATGGACGCCGCCATGACCTTGATGCCGATGATCGGCAAGGCGCGGGTGCTGCGCAGTTGGGGCGGGATCATGGACATGACGCCCGATGGCAGCCCGATCATCGACAAGACCGGGATCGAGGGGCTCTATATCGATTGCGGCTGGTGTTATGGCGGGTTCAAGGCGGTGCCGGGGTCCGGTTTCAGCTTTGCGCATCTGATGGCCACGGACCGCCATCATGGCCCTGCGGCCAGGTTCCGGCTGGATCGGTTCCGCGACGGGCATGGGCTGATGGACGAGGAGGGGACCGGTGCGCAACATAACCTGCATTGAGGTGCCCGTGGCGGCGGCGGGAGCCTCCGGCGGGAGTTTTCCGGGCAAGATGAAGGTGGGGCGCGGCGCCCTGATCCTGGAGGGGGTTCTGTGAGGATAGCTTGTCCGATCTGCGGGCCGCGCGACCGGCGCGAGTTCTATTACCAGGGGGACGCGGTGATGCTGGACCGTCCTGCGCCGGATGCGGGTGTGGATGTCTGGGATGGCTATCTGCATCTGCGGGACAACCCCGCCGGGC
>CBFHYV010000232.1:0-4607 GCA_965660085.1 uncultured Paracoccaceae bacterium | reverse complement strand
GCGGTGCGGCAGGCGTTTGACCTGATGCGCATGGCCAACCCCGATGTGCGCGTCTTCGTCAGTGACCCGACCTGGCCGAACCACCTGTCCATCCTGCGGCACATGGACATTCCCATGCTGCCCTACCGCTATTTCGATGCCGAGACACGCGGCGTGGATTTCGATGGGATGATGGCGGACCTGGAACAGGCCGGCCCGGGCGATGTGGTGCTTCTGCACGGCTGCTGCCACAACCCCACCGGCGCCAACCTGAACATGGGTCAGTGGCACCAGGTGGTGGAGCTGTTGCAGCGCACCGGCGCCACGGCGATGATCGACATCGCCTACCAGGGCTTTGGCGACGGGCTGGAACAGGATGCCGCCCCCACGCGGCTGCTGGCAAGCTCGCTGCCGGAATGCGTGATCGCGGCCAGCTGTTCCAAGAATTTCGGCATCTACCGCGAACGCACCGGCATCCTGATGGCGGTGTCGCAGGACGCGGGCCGCAAGGCGCTGAACCAGTCCACGCTGAACCACATCAACCGGCAGAACTTCAGCTTTCCGCCGGACCACGGCGCGCGACTGGTCACCATGGTGCTGACGGATCCGCAGTTGCGCGCGAATTGGGAAAACGAGCTGGAAGAGGTGCGCAATTCCATGCTGAGCCTGCGCGACCAACTGGCCAGCGAATTGCGCCGCCTGTCCGGCTCTGACCGCTTCGGCTTCATTGGGCAGCATCGCGGCATGTTCTCCCGGCTGGGCACAACGCCGGAGATGGTGGAACGCCTGCGCGCCGAACATGCCATTTACATGGTGGGCGATTCGCGCATGAACATCGCCGGGCTGAACAGCCAGACCGTGCCGATCCTGGCCCGAGCCATCGTGGATTGCGGCATCTAGGTCCCTCTGCGCCTCCGCCCGGCGGGCGGGGGTGCTGCGGCGCTTACCCCGGGGTCAAACCTGCACGGCGCGCGGGGTTTGCGCGCCGACGCCAAAGACGCGCTTGTATCGTTCGATCTCATCCGCCGGGCCAAGCGCCTTCAACGGATTGTCCGAGAGCTTGACCGTCGGCCGCCCGTTCGCCGTCACGGCCTTGCAGACCAGGCTGAAGGGGGACAGCGCGTCGCCCTGCGCCAAACCGCGGAAATCATTGGTCAGCAAGGTGCCCCAGCCAAAGCTGACCCGCACCCGTCCCTGAAAGCGCGCGGCCAGTTCCTGTATCTTGGCCACATCCAGACCGTCAGAGAAGATCACCAGCTTCTGGCGCGGGTCCTCTCCCCGGTCCTGCCACCAGCGAATCGCGGTCTCCGCGCCTTCGGACGGATCGCCGCTGTCGATTCGGATGCCCGTCCAGCCCGCCAGCCAATCCGGCGCGTGTTTCAGGAACCCCTCGGTGCCATAGGTATCGGGCAGGATGACGCGCAGATTGCCGTCATGTTCCTCATGCCAGTCGGCCAGCACGTCATAAGGCGCGCGGGCCAGTTCGGCATCATCCTGCGCCAGCGCGGCATAGACCATGGGCAGTTCATGGGCATTGGTGCCAATGGCCTCAAGGTCCCGGTTCTTGGCAATCAGGCAGTTGGACGTGCCGATGAACCCCGCGCCCAGCCCTTCGAACATGGCCTGCACGCACCAGTCCTGCCACAGAAAACTGTGCCGCCGCCGTGTCCCGAAATCAGCGATCCGCAGATCAGGCACGGCGCGCAGGGATTCGATCTTTTCCCACAGCTTGGTCATCGCGCGGGCATAAAGGACCTGAAGCTCGAACCGGCCCATGTCATTCAGCACCGCGCGGCCGCGCAGCTCCATCAGGACTGCCAGCGCGGGAATTTCCCACAGCATGACCTCTGGCCAGGAGCCCTCAAATGTCAGCTCATATTGGTCGCCCACACGCTCCAGGTGATAGGGCGGCAGGCGCAGCGCCTCGAACCACTGCATGAAATCGGGGCGGAACATTTGTCGTTTGCCGTAGAAGGTGTTGCCGCGCAGCCAGGTCGATTCCCCGCGCGTCAGGGACAGTGACCGGATGTGGTCCAACTGTTCGCGCAATTCACCCTCATCGATCAGCCGCGCCAGGGGCACAGATGCGGTCCGGTTGATCAGGCTGAAGCTGACCTGCGTGCCGGGTCGGTTGCGAAACACCGATTGGCACATCAGCAGCTTGTAGAAATCCGTATCGATCAACGACCGAACGATCGGATCGATTTTCCATTTGTGGTTCCAGACGCGGGTCGCGATATCCAAAGGGGGCCTCAGTTCCGGTTGTTGTCCGGTGATACCGCTTCGGCGGGGCCGGGGCCAGTGGGCTCTGCCCTGCCTTCGCAGGCCCGCGACACCGCGCGCAACAGCCGCGTCTTGCGCACGGGCTTGGCCAGGAAATCATCCATGCCCGCGTCCAGGCATTGCGCCCGATCGGAATCAAAGGCGTTGGCCGTCAGCGCAATGATGACCGGCCGCGCGCCCAGATCACCGGGCAAGGCGCGGATGGCCCGCGTGGCGTCCACCCCGTCCAGCACCGGCATGGACATGTCCATCAGGATCACATCCGGGGCGGTCTCGCGCGCCAGATCAACGGCCTCGGCCCCGTTTTCCGCGCAGAACAGCGTCAGCCCCGTGCCTTCCAGATAGGCCTGCACGATCATGCGGTTGGTGGCATTGTCCTCGGCCAGCACAACCCGCCGCCCGGCCAGCGCCGGATCAGGCGGCGCGGGGGAAGGCACAGGCGCGGCCTTGTCCGGGCGGGCGGGCGTCTCTGCCGCGGGCAGGGTCACCGTCAGTTCAAAACAGGCGCCCGATGCGCCGGGGCACAGCACCAGATCCCCGCCCATGTCCCGCGCCAGCAAGCGTGAGATTGCCAGCCCCAGGCCCGTGCCGCCAAAGCGGCGGGTGATTTCGGGATCGGCCTGTTCAAACCGCTCAAAGATCGCATCGGCCCGGTCGGATGGCACGCCAATGCCGGTATCACGCACGCGGATCCGCAGCCGCCACCCCGTGCCATCCGCCGAAGGCGCCGCGCTGGCCTCCAGCGTGACACCGCCGCTGTCGGTGAACTTCACCGCATTGCCCAGCAGGTTCACCAGGATCTGGCGCAGGCGGCTTTCATCGCCCAGCATGGCCTCGGGCAGGTCCTCGGCCCCGGTGACGCGCATCCACAGGCCCTTTTCGCTGGCAGGCCCCCGCATCAGGTCACAGGCCGACCGCACCAGCACCGCGGGCGAGAGCCGCTCGTGGGCGAAGGCCATCTTGCCCGCGTCCAGCCGCGAGAAATCAAGAATGTCATTGATGATGCGCAACAGGCCTTCCGCCGAATCCCGGATGGTGCCCAGATAGTCCACCTGCCGCGGCGCCAGCGGCGTGTCGGCCAGCAGATCCACCATGCCCAGGATGCCGTTCATCGGGGTGCGGATTTCATGGCTGACCGTCGCCAGAAAGGCCGATTTGGCCCGCTCCCCTTCCTGCGCGGCCAGCATGGCGCTGGCCAGCTCCTTTTCATGCGCCTTGGCCTGATTGATATTGCGCTCGATCGCAACGGACAGTTCCACCTGCCCATCGGCAGAGACCAGCGGCACCACGTTGACATCCATCCAGACGGGCACCCCATCCTTGCGATAGTTCTGGATTTCGGCCCGCACGCTGCGCCCTGCCGCAACTTCCGCGTCAATCCGGCGGCTGATCTGCGGGTCCGTCATGGGGCCATCCAGCAGCTCTGCCGGGGTGCGGCCCTGGGCCTCTTTCAGGCTGTAGCCGGTGGTCAGGCTGAATGCCTCGTTCACCCATTGGATCTTGCGCGCCGGCCCGCAGACGATCACGCTGTCATTGGCATAGCGCGCCACAAGCGACAGCTGGCGCAGTTCGCTCTGCCGGTCGCGCAGGGCGGCGGTGGTTTCGGCAAGCGCTGTCTTGCCTTGCAGCAGGTCGGCGGTCTTGCCCCAGATGCGGCTGGTGCTGTGCATGGTTGACCGGGCAAAGGCGCCCACCATCACGGCCATCATCACCATCCCCAGCGCATCGAACCCCTCTGACAGGCCAAACGTCCCGTAGCGTGGAATATGCACCAGGAAATACAGCGCCCCAGTCGCGCCGAACACCGCAAGCCGCGCAATGGTTGAGGGCCGGTGATAAGGCAGCACGATCACGGCATTCATGCTGGCCCCGGCCAGAAAGGCCATGGCGAAAAAGCCCGGATCATGCGGCGCCCCGAAGTGCAGCGCCAGCATGACACAACCCGCGATGGTCAGCGCCTGCAGCGTGCCGCTGGCCGTGGCCAAGGCGCTGGCGCGGGCATAGCGGCCGCCCGTGCGGGCCATCTGCAGCACCTTTCGCAGGGCAAGCGTGTCCAGCAACTCACCGCTCAGCGCGATCACGGCGGCCAGCAGGCCGACCCAGGGCTGGGTCAGCACCGCCAGAGACAGCGCCCCCAGCACCGTCACCGTCTGGCGAAACCAGAAATGCCGGATGCGCCCGGCGGCAAAGCGGGCCAGCAGGGACATGGGCGTCAGCCCTTGCCGGAACAGGTTCAATTCGCGGTGCGTCTCATCCAGTGTCTGCGGCATGGCGGCGGGCCCGTCAGCGGCGGCCACGGCGGCCCGTGCCGCGCGCCCGGATCATGCCAGCCACACCCCGGCCGC
>CBFHYV010000231.1:0-4638 GCA_965660085.1 uncultured Paracoccaceae bacterium | reverse complement strand
CGGCGGCAGGTCCAGACCCAGGGTCATGAAAAAGCTGCGCAGGGTGTCCAGCAGCGGGGCCAGCGTGTCCGTCATCGAAATCTCCTGCCGATCAAAGGGGGGCGGTCCCGGGCTGCGCCGGAACAGGCCTCTGGGGAGGGATCAGTCGCGCCGGCCGAACAGGCGCTCGATATCCGCAAGGCGTAGTTCAACATATGTGGGGCGGCCATGGTTGCATTGGCCGGAATGGGGCGTGGCCTCCATCTCGCGCAGCAGGGCGTTCATCTCTTCCGCGCGCATCCGCCGCCCGGACCGGACAGAGCCGTGACAGGCCACGCGGCTGAGGATCGCGTCCAGCCGCGCCCGCAGGCTGCGGCTTTCGCCGCTGTCGGTCAATTCGTCCAGGATGTCCTGCACCATCGCGCGGGCGTTGACCTCGCCCAGCAGGGCGGGGGTTTCGCGCACGGCTACGGCGCCGCCGCCGAAGGGTTCCACCACCAGGCCGGCGCTGCGCAGATCTTCGGCGGCGTCCAGCAGGCGGGCGCAGTCCGCGTCGGACAGCGGCACGATCTCCGGGATCAGCAGGGCCTGCCGGGGCACGCCCTGTTCGGCCATCTGGCGTTTCAGCCGCTCATAGACCAGCCGTTCATGCGCGGCGTGTTGATCGACGATCACCATGCCATCGGCGGTCTGGGCGATGATGTAGTTTTCATGCACCTGCCCGCGGGCCACGCCGAGGGGCGGCAGGGCGGTCTCCTCGGGCTGTGGATACTCGGGGATGTCCGGCACGGCCCCGCCAAAGGCGCCTGTTGCTTCGGCCAGGCCGGGGAACTGCGCCGCCTCTGCTTGCGCTGCCTGCACGGGTGCGGACCCATCCTGTGCCATGCCTTCGGGCGCCTGTCCCCAATAGCTGGCCGCCCTGGCCTGTGCGCCGGGCCGGCTGGGCGCCTGGTAGATCCGGGGCGGCCCGGAGTGCGGCCGGAAGGCGCCAAGCGCGGCCCCCGCCACAGTGGTAGAGGCGCGATGCCCGGCCTCCGCCAGCGCGTGGCGCAGCGCAGAGACCACCAGCCCGCGCACAAGGCCCGGTTCGCGAAAGCGCACCTCCGTCTTGGCGGGGTGGACGTTCACATCCACGGCATGGGGATCACAGCCGATGAACAGCGCCAGCGCCGGGTGCCTGTCACGGCTGAGGAAATCGGCATAGGCCCCGCGGACCGCGCCCATCAGCAGCTTGTCCCGCACGGGGCGGCCATTGACGAACAGATATTGCGCCACGGCGGTGCCGCGCGAATAGGTGGGCAGCGCCGCCAGCCCGTTCAGCGCGATATCGTCGCGCAGCGCGTCCACCTGCACGGCGTTTTCCACGAAATCGGGGCCAAGGATGGTGCGCATCCGGCCGCGCATGGCGTCAAACAGGTCGCCGGTTTCGGGATCGGCGCGGAAGGTCACGCGGGGCTGCCCGCCGGACACGTCCCGCAGGATGAACCCGATGGCCGGTTCGGCCATGGCCAGGCGGCGCAGAACCTCCCCGATGGCCTGGGTTTCGGCACGGTCGCTGCGCAGGAATTTCAGCCGCGCGGGCGTGGCGTGGAACAGGTCGCGCAGCGTCACCACCGTGCCGCGCGACAGGGCGGCGGGGCGCACGGGGCTGATCTGCCCGCCAGAGACGGTCAGTTCACAGCCCTCCGCCCCGGCGCTGCGGCTCTGGATCGTCAGCCGGCCCACCGCGCCCAGCGAAGGCAGCGCCTCGCCGCGAAAGCCGAAGCTGCGAATGTTCAGCAGATCCGATCCGTCGATCTTGGAGGTCGCGTGGCGGGCCAGCGCCAGAGGCAGCTCCTCCGCCGTCATGCCGCAGCCATCATCCGTGACGCGGATCAGCGTCTTGCCGCCATCGGCATAGTCCACGGTGATTCTGTGCGCGCCGGCATCGATGGCGTTCTCCACCAGCTCCTTCACGGCGGAGGCGGGGCGTTCAACAACCTCTCCGGCGGCGATCCGGTTGATCGCGGCCTCATCCAGCTGGCGGATGGTTGGGCGGATGTTGGGGTCAGGGCGTGTCATGCCACGACACCTAGCAGTTTTGCCCGCACCTCGCCAGACCGGCCGCGGCATCGCTTGGAAATGGGGGCCGGGGCGCATACCTGAACGGGCGCAGTGCCCGCCGCTGCGCCCACCCCAACCGCCCCTATGCAGGAGACACCCATGCAGACCGAAACCGTGGACGGCACCACGCTTGAAACCTGGACCGTCGAAGAGGTCGCCCAGGCAATGGCGCACAACCGCATCGTGCTGATCGATGTGCGCACGCCGCAGGAATACATGTTTGAACATGTCGAGGGCGCTCTGTTGATGCCCATGGCCTTCTTCAAGCCCGAGGCCCTGCCGGGGCAGAGCGACAAGCGCATCGTGTTCCACTGCGGCTCTGGCGTGCGGTCGGAACGGGTCGCGCGGCTGGCGCTGGCCGCCGGGCTGGACCCCATTGCCCATATGGCGGGTGGCTTTGCCGCATGGAAGGCCGCCGGCCTGCCGCATCTGGCGACCGATATGGCCAGCGGCGCGCCCAAGCGCGTGGGCTGAGGCCCGGCGCAAAATGCAAAAAGGCCCGGGCGTTGCCGCCCGGGCCAGGTTTGGGGCTGAAGGGAGGAGGATCAGCCCTTGGAGAATTCGGGATAGGCTTCCATCCCCAGTTCCGCCTTGTCGAGACCGTTGATCTCATCCTCTTCGCTGACGCGGATGCCGACGACGGCCTTGAGGATGAACCACAGGATCAGCGAGGCGAAGAAGGTGAAGACGCCGTAGGCCGCGATGCCCGTCAGCTGTGTCACCAGGCTTGCGTCACCGTTGTAGAAGATCACGGCGATGGTGCCCCAGATCCCGGCGAACAGGTGCACCGGCACGGCGCCGACCACGTCGTCGATCTTCAGCTTGTCCAGCATCGGCACGGTGAAGACCACGATCACGCCACCCACGGCACCGATCCACAGCGCACCGAACAGGGTGGGCGCCAGCGGTTCCGCAGTGATGGAGACCAGGCCCGCCAGAGCGCCGTTCAGCACCATGGTCAGGTCAACCTTGCCATACAGCACCTGCGTCAGGATCATCGCCGTCACGGCACCGGCCGCAGCGGCCATGTTGGTGTTGGCGAAGATGCGGCTGACGTCAGAGACATCGCCCACGGTGCCCATGGCCAGCTGGGAGCCGCCGTTGAAGCCGAACCAGCCCAGCCACAGGATGAACGTGCCCAGCGTGGCGAGTGCGAGGTTGGAGCCCGGCATCGGAGTGATCTTGCCGTCCTTGCCATACTTGCCCAGACGCGGGCCCAGCACGATGGCACCGGCCAGAGCGGCCCAGCCACCCACGGAGTGCACGACGGTGGAGCCTGCGAAATCGGAGAAGCCCATTTCAGACAGCCAGCCGCCGCCCCACTGCCAGGAGCCGGAGATGGGATACATCACGCCGGTCAGCACAACGACGAAGATCAGGAAGGGCCACAGCTTGATCCGCTCGGCCAGGGCGCCGGACACGATGGAGGCCGTGGCCGCCACGAACACCAGCTGGAAGAAGAAGTCGGAGCCGACAGAGGCATAGTCCAGCGCCGCATCGGCCGCCGCCACGCCCACCGGGTCCAGCACGGTCGGCACGAAGAAGCTGCCGACATAGCCGTTGAAGTCACCCGGATACATCAGGTTGAAGCCGATCAGCCAATACATGATCGCGGCAATGGAATAGAGCGCGATGTTCTTGGTCATCTGCATGGTCACGTTCTTGGACCGCACCAGCCCGCCTTCGAGCATGGCAAAGCCCGCGGCCATGAAGAACACCAGGAAACCTGCCATGCAGAACAGCAGGGTGGTCATGATGTAGGGGCCGATCTCGTCGAAGCCCGGGGCCTCTTGCGCCAGGCCCAGGCTGGGCAGGGCGATCAGCGCCGCCGCCGGGGCAAGTGTTTTCAGAAGTTTCATTCCGTGTTGTCCTTTGCTTGGCTGTGGGCGCGCGTCACAGCGCGTCTGCATTGGTTTCGCCGGTGCGCACGCGCACGGCCTGATCCACGTCGAGAACGAAGATCTTGCCATCGCCGATCTTGCCGGTCTGGGCGGTCTTGGTGATCGTATCCACGACCTGCTCCGCCATGGCGGAGGCCACGACGATTTCCAGCTTGATCTTGGGAACGAAGTTCACCGCGTATTCCGCGCCGCGATAGATCTCGGTGTGGCCGGACTGAGAGCCGAAGCCCTTGATCTCGGTCACCATCATGCCGCGAACGCCGATGTCGGTCAGCGCCTCGCGGACCTCCTCCAGCTTGAACGGCTTGATCGTTGCAATGATGAGTTTCACCTTGGTCCCTTTCGGTTTCTTCCCGTCCGCAGAGCCACCCCTGCGCTGAGGCCAGCCAGCCTGTTTTGCAGGCAGTATGGAAGGGAGCCGGGGGCCGCTGCGGTGCAGAAAACCGGCAGAGTTGCACAAAATTTGCACAAAAAATTTGAAATGATGAAAAAATAAGCGGCACAAAAACGCCTATTCGCACGGCGCAGATGGTTCTGCCGGATGGTCTGGGCCTATAAGATGGCAAAAAACACGGCAGGACCGGGCAGAAACCATGGGTGATTCAGGCAAGAGGCCACGGCTGGGCGGTGCACGCCGCGGCAATGCCCCGCAGCG
>CBFHYV010000230.1:0-4665 GCA_965660085.1 uncultured Paracoccaceae bacterium | reverse complement strand
GGCCCCCGATGGCTACCGCGTCTTTGCCGGCCGCCCGCCGGTTGTGGCCCCGCCTCGTCCGCCGGAGGCCGCCATCCTGCTGGAAGACCCCGCCCTGCTGGCCCTGCGCGCGCAGTTGGCCGCCATCCGCCCCACGGCGCGGCCACAGACGCTGGCCCAGAGCTTTGAGCGGGAATCGCTGGGCGGGCGCACATTGGCCGAGCTTGGCACCGTCCGCCCCCGCGCCCGGACCGTGACGGCCAAGGACGAAGCGGAACGAGACACCACGGCAACGGCCCAGGCCGTGGGGACATCGCTGCGGCCCAATCCCCGGCCCGGCAATATGGACGCCATCGTAGCGCGGGTCAGCACACCTGCCCCAGCAGCCGCCCCCGCCCGCAGCGTGGCGCCGGACATCCCAACATCGGCCAATGTGGCGCGCCAGGCGACGGTGGAAAATGCCATCAACCTGCGGCGCCTGACGCTGTTGGGGGTGATCGGCCAGGGCAATGACCGGCGGGCGCTGGTCAGCGTGCCGGGGCGGCGCTCTCCCCAGGCGGTGGAGGTCGGGGACAGGCTGGATGGCGGCCGGGTGGTGGCAATCACGGACACCAGCCTGCAACTGCAGAAATCCGGGCGCAACATCACGCTGGCCATGCCCTGATCCCACGCGCGGACGCGCGGGGACCGTCCCGGCGGACGGCCTGCTGCAAAGTCACGCGGCGCTTGCGTCAAATCCCCGACATCATGGGAAATTATGGCTTGGCCGGGTCTGGCCCTGTTGCCATTTTCCCCCGGCGCGGCCCATGCTGGGGCCAGCTTGAGCGGAGTGACAATGGAAAGCTTTCTGTACCAGGCGTCGGTCTATCTTGCGGCCACGGTGATTGCCGTGCCCATCGCGGCGCGGCTGGGGTTCGGCTCGGTCCTGGGCTATCTGCTGGCGGGGATCGTCGTCGGCCCCATATTGGGGCTGGTCGGCAATACCGAGGAGTTGCGCCATTTCGCCGAATTCGGCGTGGTAATGATGCTGTTCATCATCGGGCTAGAGCTGGAGCCGCGCGCGCTTTGGGCCATGCGCACCCGGCTTGTAGGCCTGGGCGGGTTGCAGATCCTGCTGACGGGTGGCTTTGTCACTGCCGCCGCGCTGGTGCTGAGCCTGCCCTGGCAAAGCGCCGTGGCCACGGGCATGATCTTTGCCCTGTCGTCCACCGCGATCGTGTTGCAGACCCTTTCGGAAAAGAACCTGATCCAGACACAGGGCGGCAGATCGACCTTTTCGGTGCTACTGATGCAGGACATCGCGGTGATCCCCATGCTGGTGCTGTTGCCGCTGCTGGCCTTGCCCCAGGTGATGAGCATTGCGCAGGACGGATCGATCCAGCGGGTGGTGGCGGATGGGCATGGGGATGCGGGCCATGCCGCGTCCATGTCGCTGGTGCAGGGCCTGCCGGGCTGGGCCGCGGCGCTGGTGACGCTGGCGGCGATCGCCGCGATCATCCTGGCGGGCGTCTATCTAGCGCGGCCCGTGTTCCGCTTCATCCACGCCGCCAATCTGCGAGAAATGTACACCGCGCTGGCGCTGCTGATCGTGGTGGGCATCGCCTTTCTGATGCAGCTTGTGGGCCTGTCCCCGGCGCTTGGCACCTTCCTGGCCGGGGTGGTTCTGGCCAACTCCGAATTCCGGCACGAGCTGGAATCAGACATCGAGCCCTTCAAGGGCCTGTTGCTGGGCCTGTTCTTCATCACCGTGGGGGCGGGCATCAACTTCGAGGTGCTGTTTGCCGCGCCCCTGGCCATTCTGGCGCTGACGCTGGCGATGATGACGCTCAAGGGCGCGATCCTGTTCGGCCTTGGCAAGGCCTTCGGGCTGGCGGGGCGGGATCAATGGCTGTTCACGCTGGGCCTGGCGCAGGCCGGTGAATTCGGCTTCGTGCTGATCTCTCTCGCGCTGAAGCTGCATGTCCTGGAAACGGCGCTGGGGGAACAGCTTTTGCTGATCGTGGCGCTGTCCATGCTGATCACGCCGCTGCTGTTTCTGATGTATGACTTCCTCAGCAAACGCATTGGCGAGGCCGCCGGGCCAAAGCGCGACACCGACACGATAGACGAGACAGGCCCCGTGATCATCGCCGGGCTGGGCCGGTTTGGCCAGATCGTGAACCGGATGGTGCAATCCAGCGGCCACAAGACCGTGATCCTGGACCATGACATCAAGACCATCGAGCTGATGCGCAAATTCGGGTTCAAAGGGTTTTTCGGCGATCCGACCCGGCCAGAGGTTCTGTATGCCGCGGGACTGAAGGAGGCCGGCATTCTGGTGGCCGCGCTGGACGACCCCGCCGCCACGACAAAGCTGGTGAGCTTTGCGCGCCGGGTGCGCCCGGATCTGCATATCATCGCCCGCGCCCGCGACCGCACCCATGTATTTGCCCTGTATCAGGCCGGGGCCGATGACATCGTGCGCGAGATGTTCGACAGCTCGCTGCGCGCGGGCCGCTATGTGCTGGAAAACATCGGGATGTCGGAATGGGAAGCGGCCCAGGCCGAGCGCACCTTCTACGACCATGACCGCCACGCGGTGCGCGAATTGGCCAAGCTGTGGAAGCCCGGCGTGCCGGTGACAGAGAACAAGGAATACCTGGCCCGCGCGAAGGAACTGCAGAAAGAACTGGAAACGGCGCTGACGCTTGCGCTGGACACGCCCGAACCTGACTCTCGTCAAGACTGACGGGCGGCGCGGTGCCTATTCCCAAAAGGAAAAGCCGCCCCCTTGGAGCGGCTTTGCAGCATCAGGCCTGACCTGTGCGGTCAGGCCCGGGACGCCAGGATCAGGCCGCGGCGCGGCTGAGCAGGACTTCGTCCACGCGCTTGGCGGCGGTGCCTTCGTCACCGCCGGTCACGGCGGCCACTTCGCGGGTCAGGCGTTCCAGCGCAGCCTCATAGAGCTGACGCTCGGAATAGCTCTGCTCGCGCTGGTCATCCGCGCGGTGGAGGTCGCGCACGACCTCGGCGATGGCAATGAGATCGCCGGAGTTGATCTTCTGCTCATATTCCTGGGCACGGCGGGACCACATGGCGCGCTTGACCTTGGCCTTGCCCTGCAGAGTCTTCATGGCATGTTCGACCACATCGGGGGAGCTGAGCGAGCGCATCCCGACCTCGGTCGCCTTGTGAGTGGGCACACGCAGGGTCATCTTGTCTTTTTCAAAAGAGATCACGAACAATTCCAGCGTGATGCCGGCGATTTCCTGCTCCTCGATCGACATGATCTGGCCGACGCCATGAGCCGGGTAGACCACATAATCGTTCGGGCGGAATTCGGATTTCTTCGATTTCGTCATTATGATCCTGTCCTTGACATCTCATCCACGGGGCACAAAGGGACGTGCGGAAAACGGTTGTTTTCCGACGTCCGATCAAGCTCTTCCTGATTACACCTGACTGTGGCGCATGTGCCCTGTGCGTGGATTTCTCACATAGGCGAGTTGTATAGCACAGAATCGGCCCCTGTGATAGGGGGCGCATCGGCCAGATTTCGCCGGTGCGCGGCGATCATGACAGGTAGATGACACGCGGCTGGTTCAGCCGCCCTCGCCCGGCGCTTCGGAGAAATACTTGTCCAGCTTGTCAGCTTCGCCGTCGCGGGCATCTGCTTCGGGAAGGGGATCCTTGCGGCTGATGATGACGGGCCACATCTCGGAGTATTTGCGGTTGAATTCCACCCAGCGGTCCATGTCGGCCTCGGTATCGGGGCGGATGGCATCGGCGGGGCATTCAGGTTCGCACACGCCGCAATCGATGCATTCGTCGGGGTGGATTACCAGCATGTTCTCACCCTCGTAGAAACAGTCCACGGGGCAGACTTCGACGCAGTCGGTGTATTTGCAGGCGATGCAATTGTCAGTCACAACATAGGTCATGTCGAAAGCCTTCGGTTCGGGATGTTGCCAGCGGTGCTAAATCACTGCCGGGGATCATTCAAGCGTTCGGGCCTGTGTTTGCGCCCAGATGCGACGATCGCGCTTGGTCGGGCGGCCGCCGCCGTCAAATGCGGGCGCGGGGCTGTCGGCGGGCGCGTCGGTGTCTGTGCGCGCGGGCGGGGGCGAGAGATCGTCATAGAGTGTCGCGGCCTCCGGCGCGGGGCCGCGGCGGGTGCCGAGGTCCACGATACGCACCACCCGCACCAGCCGCCCCTGGGCGAAGGTCAGCACATCGCCCGCGCCCACGTTGCTGGCCGGTTTGCTGACCCGCGTGCCGTTGACCCGCACCTTGCCTTCGGAGACGATGCGCGCGGCAAGGCTGCGGGTCTTGAAGAACCGCGCCTGCCACAACCATTTGTCCAGGCGCAGCTTGGGGGCAGCAGGCCCGGTCACGTCAGGATTTGCCCTTCAGCCCCATAAGCGCCGCGGCAAAGGGATTGTCCGGATCGATCTTCTTCTTGTCATCCCGCGGCGGGCGGGCCTCGAAGCTGCGGGCGCCCTGGGGTTTGCCGCCCGGCTTGCCTGCGGGTTTGCCACCGGGCTTGCCGCCGCGGCGCTCACCTTCGGGGGCGCCCGCCCGCTTGCCCTTGGGTTTGCCCTTGGGGCCACGTTTTTCACCATCGGCATCGGCCCCACGCGGCGCGTCTGCACCCGCAGCGCGCCCTCGGCCCCGGCGCCCGCCACGGTCTGCGGCCTCACCCTCATT
>CBFHYV010000229.1:0-4681 GCA_965660085.1 uncultured Paracoccaceae bacterium | reverse complement strand
CCTGGCAGCCGGAACGCGGCCTGCTGCGGCGCGGCCCGGCCACGGACCTGTAAGCCGCCACTGCCCCGTTGCCCCCCCGCGCGCAAGGCGCTAGACCCTGCGCGGCGCGGGCGTGGTGGAACGGTAGACACAAGCGACTTAAAATCGCTAGGGCATGGCCCGTGCGGGTTCGACTCCCGCCGCCCGCACCAGCCGATGGCCGCCCGCGCCCCTTGCGGGACGATGATGGCGCAAGAACGCCCATATCCATCAAAAACTGCTTGAAGCCGCCGCACGAAGCGCGATGGTAAGGGCGCAGTGGCCCGCCCCGCACGGTTGGCCGCCCATCAGCGGAGGAAGCAATGAAAAAGATTCTCGCAACGACCACCGCCCTGACCCTGGTCAGCGGCGCAGCACTGGCCCAGGAAGACATCAAGATCGGCGTGATCCTGGGCTTCACCGGGCCGATCGAATCCATGGTGGCCGACATGGCCCCCGCCGCCATCCTGGCGATTGAGGAAGTCAACGCAAGCGGCGCGCTGCTGGGCGGCGCATCGGTCACCGCCGTGACCGGCGACAGCACCTGCATCGACGCCGGCGCCGCCACATCCGCCGCCGAACGCCTGATCACCGGCGATGGCGTCAAGGGCATCGTGGGAGGCGACTGTTCCGGCGTGACCGGGGCCATCCTGCAGAACGTCGCGCGCCCCAACGGCATGGTCATGGTGTCACCCTCGGCGACCTCTCCGGCGCTGTCGGTGGCCGAAGATGACGGCCTGTTCTTCCGCACCGCACCGTCGGATGCACGGCAGGGCCAGGTGATGGCGGATATCCTGATGGATCGCGGCATCGACAGCGTGGCCGTGACCTATACCAACAATGACTATGGCAAGGGCCTGGCGGACAGCTTCGCCTCTGCCTTCGGGGCCGCGGGCGGCGAAATCACGCTGACCGCCGCGCATGAGGACGGCAAGGCGGACTACAGCTCCGAAGTCGCCTCGCTGGCCTCTGCCGGTGGCGATGTGCTGGTGGTTGCGGGCTATGCGGACCAGGGCGGCTCCGGCATCATCCGCGCGGCGCTGGACACTGGCGCGTTTGACACGTTCCACTTGGTGGACGGCATGATCTCTGACCTGCTGACCACCAATTTCGGCGATGAGCTGGACGGCACCGCGGGCCAGCACCCCAGCCCCTCGGCCGAGCTGGCGGACAAGTTCGCAGGTGTGGCGGGCAGCGCGTTCAACGCCTCTGCCCCGTTTGCGCCGGAATCCTATGACGCGGCGGCGCTGATCCTGCTGGCGATGCAGGCGGCGGGTTCCTCCGATCCGCAGGCCTACAAGGATGCGATCTTCGACGTGGCCAACGCACCCGGCGAACAGATCGAAGCCGGCGACCTGGCCCGCGGGCTGGAGATCCTGGCCAATGGCGGCGAGATCGACTATGTCGGCGCCTCCGGCGTGGAGCTGATCGGCCCCGGCGAGGCCTCTGGCACCTATCGTGAGATGGTGTTCGAAGGCGGCCAGCAGGTCACCGTCCAGTTCCGCTGATCACACGGCACAGACAGGCGGCGCGCGGTTTCGCGCGCCGCGTTTTTTTCACGGCCCTTCACATTCCGGGGCCGAGGGTTTACCGGGCCTGCCAGGCATCGGGGACCGAGGACACGAGGGCAGGCGCGGATGATCCGGGTTGAGAACGTGGTAAAGAGTTTCGGCGGCTTCCACGCCGTGGATGGCGCTACGCTGGAGATCGCCAAAGGCTCGATCACCGGGCTGATCGGCCCCAATGGCGCGGGCAAGACAACGCTGTTCAACGTGATCGCGGGCGTTTTGCCGCCCAGTTCCGGGCGCATCACCATGGACGGGGATGACATCACCGGGCTGGAGCCGCATGCCTTGTTTCATAAGGGCTTGCTGCGCACCTTTCAGATCGCGCATGAATTTGCCTCCATGACCTGCCGGGAAAACCTGATGATGGTGCCCGCCGGCCAGTCCGGCGAACGGCTGTGGAACACATGGTTCGGCCGCAAGCGCATCGCCGATGAGGAACGCGCCCTGCGTGCCAAAGCCGATGAGGTGCTGGAGTTCCTGACCATCGCGCATCTGGCCGACCATCCCGCGGGGGCGGTGTCCGGCGGGCAGAAAAAGCTGCTGGAACTGGGCCGCACCATGATGGTGGACGCCAAGATCGTCTTTCTGGACGAGGTCGGCGCAGGCGTGAACCGGACGCTGCTGTATACGATTTCAGACACCATCCTGCGGCTGAACCGCGAACGCGGCTATACCTTCGTGGTGATTGAACATGACATGGATTTCATCGAACGGCTGTGTGACCCGGTGATCTGCATGGCGCAGGGCAAGGTGCTGGCGCAGGGCACGCTGGCGCAGATCAAGGCCAATGAGCAGGTGATCGAGGCCTATCTGGGCACCGGCATCAAGAACAAGGCGGGCGCGCCGACATGAGCACCAACCCCTATCAGAACGACCGCGGCAACAAGGACGCCTCCATCGCCAATCCGCGCGGCGGAGGGGACATGACCCCGGTGGCGGGCGGCCCGGCGAAACCGGCGGCGGGCCAGGGCGCCTTCCTCAGCGGGATGTCCATGACCGGCGGCTATGGCCGTGGCCCGGACATCCTGCATGATTGTTCCATCTCCGTGGAAAAGGGCCAGATCGCGGTCATCGTCGGCCCCAATGGCGCGGGCAAGTCCACGGCGATGAAGGCCGTGTTCGGTATGCTCAGCCTGCGCAGCGGCCGCGTGATCCTGGACGGAGAGGACATCACCGCCCTGTCCCCGCAGGACCGGGTGCGCAAGGGCATGGGATTTGTGCCGCAGGTGCGCAACATCTTCCCCTCCATGACCGTGGAGGAAAACCTGGAGATGGGCGCCTTCATCCGCACCGATGACATCCGCACCACGATGGAGCAGGTCTATGAGCTGTTTCCCATCCTGCGGGACAAGCGCCACCAGGCCGCGGGCGAGCTGTCCGGCGGCCAGCGCCAGCAGGTTGCGGTGGGCCGGGCGCTGATGACCCAGCCCAAGCTTCTGATGCTGGATGAACCCACGGCGGGTGTCTCGCCCATCGTGATGGATGAGCTGTTCGACCGCATCATCGAGGTCAGCCGCGCGGGCATTCCCATCCTGATGGTGGAACAGAACGCCAAACAGGCGCTGGAAATCGCGGATCGCGGCTATGTGCTGGTGCAGGGCCGCAATGCCCATACCGGCAGCGGGCGGGATCTGCTGAACGATCCCGATGTGCGCCAAAGCTTCCTGGGGGGCTGAACCATGGATTTTCTCAACGCCATTGTCGCGCTGCTGAATTTCGTCATCATCCCCGCCACGGCCTATGGCGCGCAGCTGGCGCTGGGGGCGCTGGGGGTGACGCTGATCTACGGCATCCTGCGCTTTTCCAACTTCGCCCATGGCGATGGCATGGCCTTCGGCACCATGGTCACCATCCTGTTCACCTGGTGGTTCCAGTCCATGGGGATCACGCTGGGCCCGCTGCCCACCGCGCTGCTGGCGCTGCCGTTCGGCATTGCCGGTGCAGCGCTGCTTATGCTGGGCACGGATCGGCTGGTCTATCGGTTCTACCGCGCGCAAAAGGCCGTGCCGGTGATGCTGGTGATCGTGTCGATGGGTGTGATGTTCGTCTATAACGGCCTGATCCGCTTCATCATCGGGGTGGATGACCAGCGCTTTGCCGATGGTGAACGGTTCATCATCCGCGCGCGGGAGTTCCGGCAGATGACCGGCCTGGACGAAGGGCTGGCGCTGAAATCCACGCAGGTGCTGACAGTGGTGGTTGCAGCCATCGCGGTGGCGGCGCTGTTCTGGTTCCTGAACCGCACGCGCACGGGCAAATCCATGCGCGCCTTTTCGGATAACGAGGATCTGGCGCTGCTGTCGGGCATCAACCCCGAACGGGTGGTGATGGTCACCTGGCTGATCGTGGCGGCGCTGGCCACCGTGGCCGGGGTGCTTTACGGCCTGGACAAGAGCTTCAAGCCCTTTGTCTATTTCCAGCTGCTGCTGCCGATCTTTGCCGCCGCCATCGTGGGCGGGCTGGGCAATCCCGTCGGCGCCATCGCGGGCGGCTTCGTCATCGCCTTTTCCGAGGTGACCATCACCTATGCCTGGAAAAAGGTGGTCACCTACCTGATGCCAGAGCCGCTGGAGCCCGACGGGCTGTTGCAGCTGATGAGCACGGATTACAAATTCGCCGTCAGCTTCGCCATTCTGGTGGTGGTGCTGCTGTTCAAGCCCACCGGACTGTTCAAGGGACAATCGGCATGACCCAGACCACCCGCGCCACCCTTATGTTTGCCCTTGTGGCCGCGCTGTTCCTGGCCGAGGGCATGACGGACGCCTGGATCTTCTCCGGCTCGTGGAACTCTTCCCTGTCGATCCTGAACATGGCGCTGATCTCCGCGATCATGGCGCTGGGGGTGAACCTGCAATGGGGCTTTGCGGGGCTGTTCAACGTGGGCATCATGGGCTTTGTCGCCCTGGGCGGCGTGGCGGTGGTGCTGACCTCGGTCGACCCCGTGCCCGAGGCCTGGTCTGCCGGGGGGCTGCGCGCGCTGGCGGCGCTGGTGCTGGGCGCGCTGACCGTCTTTGCCGCCTTTTTCACCTGGAAGAAGACCGGAAACCGCTGGCTGGTGGCAATGGTCGTCATCGCGGGCTTTGTCATCTACCGGC
>CBFHYV010000228.1:0-4683 GCA_965660085.1 uncultured Paracoccaceae bacterium | reverse complement strand
GCCCCCCGCGCCACCACGGCTGCCCCGCATCACGCTGCGCCGTGACGGGCAGCGCCCGCTGGTGCTGCACGGGCGGCTGGTCTGGCAGGATCGTTGCAGCACGCCCAAGGGGCGGGTTGTCCGGCATCTGCGCCTGTATGTCACCGATGCCCCCCATCTGGCGGCGCAGGTGATCCTGGAACCCGGCGCGGGCCTGCCCGCACGTCCGGTGCACCGCGCCACCCTGATCGACGGGCCGGAGACCTGGGCGCGCTTCATCGCGGATGCCCGGCCAGAACAGTGTTTCCTGACGCCCCAAGGCGCCGAGACCGCTCTGCTGGACACTCCGCTGCCCTGCCCGCCCCGGACCCGAATTGCCCCCACTTCCCAAGGAGAGAGCCGATGAACTACACCATGACGGCCACGGAACAGCACAGCCCCGCCCCGGCAGAGGTCGCCTCCGTCGGCACGGCACAGGCCTTTCGCATCAAGCGTATGGGCGCCCGCCCGCTGCGCTTCAACGGCACGGAACTGGCCATGGCCATGAGCTACACGCCAGACCTGCCCTATTGGTATGAGATCAACATCTATCGCACGGATGACCAGCGCTTTGCCCTCGCCGTGCGGCTGTTCTTCCAGTCCGAGGAGGAAAAGGACACCGTCCGCGCCTGGACCTTCGACAGCCTGCCCGACCTGTTCGACGCGCTGGAGGCCTATGACGCCGGCGAGGACGTGCGCGCCCCCGTGCTGGAACCCTCCGCCGCGCCGGTGGAACTGGCCGCGACCGCGCTGGACCTGCGCGCCCGCATCAGCGCCGCGCGCCAGCATTTCAGCGGGCTTGTCGGCGAACTCTTTGCCGAAATCGACGACCCCGCGCTGACCTGACCGCATGGGGGACATCGCGCAGACCATCGCCTCACCACCGGGCATGATCCGGCCTGCGGCCTGTATCGGCCCCGCGCAGGCCCGCCGGCTGTGCCTGTCACTGATCGATGCCGAACAGGACAGGTTGCAGCGGGCCGGCAAGCTCAGCCCCGCGCAGCGCATCCGCGCCCGCATGCTGGACATCGGGCCAGAGGATCTGAACGCGCTGCCCCTGACAGAGGCGGAGCTGGGCTTTGACAGCCTGTCGATGCTGGATCTCGTCCTGTCGGCCAACCGCTATTTCGGCCTGTCCGACACCGGGATCGAGGATTACCTGCTGGTCCGCCCCACCCTGGGCGATTGGGCCATGCTGGTGGCCGAACATTTCAACCGCATGGGCGGAAAGGCGCATATCACCTTTTCCACCTCTGGCAGCACGGGCACGCCCAAGGCCATCCGCCACCCAATGGCGGCCCTGCTGTCAGAGGCACAGTGCATCGCGGAAACCGTGCTGGGCATGATGCCCGCGGACGGGCGGGTGCTGTGCTGCGTGCCGGCCCATCACATCTACGGCTTCCTCTGGGGGGGGCTGGCGCCGGCGCTGGCCGGGCGGACGGTGGTTGACCTGGCCGGCCGCACGCCAGAGGGGATGCTGCGCGCGGCCCAGGGCGGCGATATCCTGCTGGCCACGCCGTTTCTCTGGGCGCGGATGGGGCAGGCCGGGCCTGAATTGCCGCAGGGCGTGGCGGGCGTGACCTCCGGCGCGCCTTCGGACAAGGACACATGGGCCGCCAGCCATGCCCTTGGGCTGATCCGCCTGACAGAGGTCTATGGCGCCAGCGAAACCGGCGGGGTCGGGATGCGCACGGCCGAAGACGCGCCCTTTGCCCTGATGCCCGACATCCGCCGGCAGGCACAGGATCTGTGGCGCCCCGGCGCCCCCGCCCCCCTGCCCTTGCAGGATGACCTGGCCTGGATCAGCCCAACGGATTTCACCGTGCAGGGCCGCAAGGATCACATGGTGCAGGTGGGCGGCATCAATGTCAGCCCCGCCGCCGTGGCCCGCGCCCTGGAAGACAGCGGCCTGGCCCAGGAGGCCGCCGTCCGGCTGGAAGGGGACCGGCTGAAAGCCTTCGTCGTGCCGGCCAGCCCCGCGCCCGCCGATCTGGAAACCGCCCTGCGGCAGGCCGTGGCCCATATGCCCGCCCCGGCCCGCCCCACGCGCTTTACCTTCGGCGCCGCCCTGCCACGCGGCGCAACCGGCAAGATCACCGACTGGTAGGATCACGCCCTGTCAGGGGCACCGGGCCGGACGCGCTCAGGGGCAAGGCGGCCAGGCATTCCCGCCGCAGTTCCCCTGAGCTGACAAGAAAAGGGCCGGTGCGATTCCCCGCACCGGCCCGAACCACATGGCATCCTCAGCCAGGCACCCCCGAAGGGCTGCATCAGCCAGAGATCAGCCCCAGGGATTCCAGCTTCAGGATGACCTGCTGGGCACAGGTGTCCACTTCCTGGTTTTCCGTCTCCACCCGCAGTTCGGGGGTGGCGGGCGCCTCATAGGGGTCGGAAATGCCGGTGAATTCCTTGATTTTGCCTTCGCGCGCCAGCTTGTACAGCCCCTTGCGGTCACGGCGTTCGCATTCCTCCAGCGAGGTGGCCACATGCACCTCGACGAAGGCGCCATAGGCCTCGATCATCTCGCGCACGGCACGGCGGGTGGCGGTATAGGGCGCAATGGGCGCACAAATCGCGATGCCGCCGTTCTTGGTGATCTCGGAGGCGACATAGCCGATGCGCTTGATGTTGATGTCCCGGTGTTCCTTGGAAAAGCCCAGCTCAGAGGACAGGTGCTTGCGCACAACATCGCCATCCAGCAACGTGACCGGCCGGCCGCCCATCTCCATCAGCTTGACCATCAGCGCGTTGGCAATGGTGGATTTGCCAGAGCCGGACAGGCCGGTGAAGAACACGGTAAAGCCCTGCTTGGCGCGCGGCGGCGAGGTGCGGCGCAGTTCCTTGACCACCTCGGGGAAGGAGAACCATTCCGGGATCTCAAGGCCTTCGCGCAGACGGCGGCGCAGTTCGGTGCCGGAGATGTTGAGAATGGTCACCTGGTCCTTGTCGGCGATCTCGTCGGCGGGCTCGTATTGCGCGCGCTCCTGCACGTAGACCATGTGCTTGAAGTCCACCATCTCGGCGCCGATCTCGGACTGGTGTTCGCGGTAGAGATCCTGCGCGTCGTAAGGCCCGTAGAAATCCTCGCCCGCGCTGTTCTTGCCGGGGCCGGCGTGATCGCGGCCCACGATGAAATGGGTGCAGCCATGGTTGGCGCGGATCAGCCCGTGCCAGACCGCCTCGCGCGGGCCGGCCATGCGCATCGCCAGGTTGAGCAGGCTCATGGTGGTGGTGGAGGCGGGATACTTGTCCAGCACCGCCTCATAGCAGCGCACGCGGGTGAAATGATCCACATCGCCGGGCTTGGTCATGCCGACGATGGGGTGGATCAGCAGGTTGGCCTCAGCCTCGCGCGCGGCGCGGAAGGTCAGCTCCTGGTGGGCGCGGTGCAGCGGGTTGCGGGTCTGGAAGGCGACGATCTTGCGCCAGCCCAGCTTGCGGAAATAGGCACGCAGCTCATTGGGCGTGTCGCGGCGGGCGCGGAAATCGTAATGCACGGGCTGCTGGATGCCGGTGATCGGCCCGCCCAGGTAAACGGCGCCGGCCGTGTTGTGCAGGTAGTTGACCGCCGGATGGGCCAGATCATCGGCGCCAAAGACCTTCTCGGCCTCGCGCGCCTTGTTGGGCACCCATTTGTCGGTCACCGTCATGGTGGCCAGGATCACACCTTCCTGGTCGCGCAGGGCGATGTCCTGGCCGATCTCCACCGTGTCGGCGAAGGATTCGGTCACGTCCAGCGTGATGGGCATGGGCCACAGCGTGCCATCGGCCAGGCGCATGTCCTCGACCACGCGGGTGTAGTCGGCCTCTGACAGGAACCCCTTCAGCGGGTTGAACCCGCCGTTCATCAGCAATTCCAGGTCACAGATCTGGCGCGGCGTCAGGTCATGGGATGTCAGGCCCGCGGCCTCTGCCTTCAGCTTTTGCGCGGATTCGTGGGAAACATACAGTTCGGGAATGGGGGTCAGGTTGGACAATGTCATGGGAACGGATCTCTCAGGGCAAGGCACGGGGCTGCGGATATGCCTTGCCTGTAAAGACCCGGAGAGGAACTGTTCAACCCATCGCGGCCAGAATCCAGACCCGATCAGAGCGATAAATTGTCACCGCGGCCGCCCGGCCTCAGGCCCAACGGCCAATCGCCGTGACCGTGACCTGGCAGGTGGCCCCCGTCAGCGCCCCCGTGGCAAACAGGCTGACCCCCGCCAGCGACGTGGCCGAAACCGCCCCCGCCTGCGCCCATTGATCCGCCCCCTGGGCATTGGCCTGCACCGCCGGCGCCGCGGCAAAGGGCATCGGAAAGCTCCACCCCCCGAAAGAGACCGCATCCACATGCAGCGCCCCGCTGGGCTGGGTGGTCACGCTCACGCTGCGCGTGGCGGTGCAGATCTGCGTGCCATCGGCAAAGCGCACATAGTCGCCATCCGCGGTGCTGCCGCGTTCGATGACACCGCCACTGGGCACCCCGCCCGACAGCGCCACAGGGGCCAGCAGGTTGCCCGCGCAATAGACGGTGTTCCACCCGCCCTCGGCCACGCCGGCGGCATAGTTGCGCAGCGCAGCGCCGGTATCGGTAAACATCAGCACCGTGGTGCGGTCCCCGCTGGCGCGCCGCACCGCCAGGCCCGGCCGCGCCGCGCCACCATCGGGGGCGGGCTCCACCGT
>CBFHYV010000227.1:0-4700 GCA_965660085.1 uncultured Paracoccaceae bacterium | reverse complement strand
GCCGTGGCGCTGTCCGCCGCGCTGGCGAAGATCCAGCCAGATGACCTGAGCCCGCGCGAAGCCTTGCAGGCGCTTTATGATCTGAAGGCGCTGGCCAGCGCGCAGGGCTAGGGCCATATCCCACGGGCGCGCTTGGCGCTTTGCAATCCGGACCAAAGGCAGGTAACGGCGACAGCCATGCAAATGCTTGAAAAACTGATGCAGCCCCGCGCCACGACCCGCAGCGGAAAAGAGGCCCACTGGCTGGGCCGCGCGGCCCTGATCGTGGGGGCGGTGTGCCTGCTGCCCATGCTGGCGGTGGCGATCACCGCCATGTCCGGCGGCACGGATACGCTGTCACTGCTGTGGATGACGGTGCTACCGCGATACCTGCAAACCACCCTGGCGCTGGTGCTGATGGTGGCGGGCGGCACGCTGGTTCTGGGGGCGGTGACGGCAGGTCTGGTGACGCTGACGGAGTTTCCCGGCCGCCGCCTGCTGGAGGTGCTGTTGGTGCTGCCGCTGGCGTTTCCGGCCTATGTGCTGGCCTATGCCTATACGCATCTGCTGGATCATCCGGGCATCGTGCAGACGACGCTGCGCAGCCTGACGGGATGGGGCGCGCGGGACTATTGGTTTCCAGAGATCCGCAGCCTGGGCGGCGCGGCGGCAATGCTGGTGCTGGTGCTCTATCCCTATGTCTACCTGCTGACCCGCGCGGCCCTGCTGGGCCAAAGCGCATCCACCTATCACGCCGCGCGCGCGCTGGGCCGCACCCCCTTGCGGGCCTTTTCCGCCGTGGTGCTGCCCATGGCGCGGCCGGCGGTGGCGGCGGGCGTGCTGTTGGCCACCATGGAAACCATCGCCGATTTCGGCACCGTGTCCTATTTCGGGGTGCAGACATTCGCCACCGGGATCTACACCGCCTGGTTCGCCATGGCGGACCGCGTGGCCGCGGCGCAGCTGTCCTTGGGCTTGCTGGCCTTTGCGCTGTGCCTGGCCATCCTGGAGCGGATGAACCGCAAACAGGCGCGCTTTCATTCCGGCCGGCGGTCGGAACGCCTGCCGCGCGCGCGGCTGACGAGGGGCGCCGGGGTGGCGGCGGCGGCAGTCTGCGCGGCGCCGGTTGTGCTGGGCTTTGCGGTGCCGGTGGTGGCGCTGTTGACCATGGGCATCGGGTCTGAACAAAGCCTGTTCAGCCCGCGCTATCTGGGCTTTCTGCGCAATTCGGTAATGCTGGCCGCCGTGGCGGCGGTGGTGACGGTCAGCGCCGCGCTGGCGGTGGGCTATTTCCACCGGCTGCGCCAGGGGCGGCGGTCTGCGCTGGCGCTGCACGCGGGGCGGCTGGGCTATGCGGTGCCGGGCGGGGTGATCGCCGTGGGGCTGCTGGTGCCCTTCGCGGCCTTCGACAACGCGCTGGACGCCTGGATGCGCGAGACATTCGACATCTCCACCGGCCTGTTGCTGACAGGTTCCATCTGGGTGCTGGTGATGGCTTACATGATCCGCTTCCTTGCCGCGGCCATCGGCAGCTATGAGGGCGGTCAGGCGGGCATCAACCCAAACCTGGACATGGCCGCGCGGGTGCTGGGCCAGGACAGCTATGGCACCCTGCGCCGGGTCTATCTGCCGCTGCTGAGGCCCAGCCTGCTGACCGCGCTGCTGATCGTCTTCGTGGATGTGATGAAGGAACTTCCCGCGACGCTGATCATGCGGCCGTTCAACTTTGACACGCTGGCGGTCCAGGCCTTCCGCCTTGCGGCGGATGAACGGCTGGAGGGCGCGGCGGTGCCCAGCCTTGTGATCGTGGCCGTGGGGTTGTTGCCCGTGGTGCTGCTGGTGCGGCGGATGCAGACCTGATCCCCATCCGCCGTGTGGACATATCAGATCAGCAGCACCTGCGTGCCGATCTTGGCCATGCCATACAGCTCTTCGATATGTTCGTTATACAGGCCGATGCAGCCGTTGGAGGACCGCCGCCCGATCTTGCGCGTGTCATGGGTGCCGTGGATGCGGTAATACGTCCAGCTGAGATACAGCGCATGGGTGCCGAGCGGGTTGTCCGGCCCGGGCGGCACATAGGGGGGCCATTCCGGGTTGCGCTTGATCATCGACGGCGTCGGCCGCCAGGACGGCCCCTCCACCCGGCGGACGATCTGGGTGCGGCCCAGGCGCGTCAGGTCCTCCGTCAGCGGAACAGAGGTGGGATAGAGGTGATAGTCACCGTTTTCCTGCCAGAAATGCAGCGTGCGGGACTGGGTATCGCACAGGATCGCGCCCTTGCGCAGATCGTCGAAATAGGGCCGCCAGTCCAGCGAGCGCCAGCCGGAGATATTGCGCCGGACCTGCCGGGACAGGTCACGCTCGATCTCCACGGTTTCGTCACCGTCAAGGTCCTGTGCCACGGCAGGCGCCGCCAGCGTGGCAAGGCCGCCCGCCAGAAAACTGCGCCGGCGCATGGAAAACGGGATTTGCATGGAACGCTCCGATGTCTTTTCTTGGCTACTCGGGCCGGACAATAGCCGAAGCCGTGCTGCAACCGCAAATCAAACAACTGTAAGGTGCTGTTGTGCCGCGCGCGCCGATCACGTCTGCGCCAAGCGATTTGCGCCTTGCCGCGTCTGCCGCTAAGCACGGTGCATGCAAGCACAAGGAAGTGCCCGATGATCAGACTTGTCCTGGCCGCTGCGCTGGCCGTTCTGGCCGCCTGCCAGCCCGTGCCCGAGGAGCAGCTTGGCCCCGATGGCCTGCCCCTGCCCAAGGTCTATCGCCTGACGGAACAGGACACCGCGCGGGTGCAATACCGCATGCTGGATGCCGTCAACAGCCTGCGCGGCGCCGCGGGCCGCAGCCGGCTGGAGCTGAACTCGGAGCTCAACGCCTCTGCCGCCACCCATGCGCGGGACCTGTCCATCCAGAACCGGCCCTGGCATTTCGGCTCTGACCTCTCCTCCCCGTTGGAGCGGGCGGAGCGTGTGGGCTATGACAAGCTGGCGCTGGGCGAGGCGATATCGGAGTCCTTCGAATCAGAGGTCGAAACCCTGGCCGCCTGGATGCAGAAGGACATCACCCGTTTCGTGGTGCTGGACCCGCGCGCCACGGAGATGGGGTTTGCCTGGTTCCAGGAACAGAACGGCAAGCTGTGGTGGGTGATGACCACGGGCGGCCCCTTCCCCGTGCTTGAGGAAGCCGAGGGCTGACGGCCCGCCCGGGGCCGACAGCCATTCCATCGCGCCGCCGCAGCCGATCAGGCCGCGCCTTGCAACGTCACGCGCGCCTCATGATGGTGCTGTGCTGCCTTGCGCAGATCGGCCATCAGCTCATCCAGCAGCTTCGCGGCGCGGTCATTGTTCAGGTGGCCGGCATCGTCCCACTGCGCGCTTGTCTGACCCAGCAGCACTTCCGGCCCGGGCAGAATATGCGGGCGAAACGGGTTCAGGCACCAGCGCAGCATTTGTTGCGCCCGCTCACCCCCTGATCGCCCGGCAGAGGCCGACATCACCGCAACCGGCTTGTCGCGCCAAGGGGCGCCATCAACCCGGCTGACCCAATCCAGCGCGTTCTTCAGAACACCGGACAGGCCCTTGTTGTATTCCGGCGTCACGACGATCACCGCGTCCGCGCGGTGGATCTGGTCGGCCAGGGCCTGAACCTCGGGCGGGATGCCGGTGCCGGTCTGGATGTCTTCATCAAACAGGGGCAGGCGCAGGTTGCCTTCGGCAAACCGCGCAGGACCAAAGCGGCGGGCGGCTTCGTGCATCAGCAGCGCGTTGGTGGACCCTGCGCGCAGGCTGCCGCACAGACCAAGAAGGGTGAGTTCAGACATAAAAGGCCTCCATCTATCGGAACATGTCCATCAGATGGTGCGCCAGGGCGCGCGGACCAGCCTGCGCCCCGGCACAGGGGCTGTGCGCCCCCGGTGCCTTGGTATGATCCGTGCCGGCGCCGATCAGCCGTTGGGCAGGATCACGATTTCCACGCGGCGGTTCTGCTGGCGGCCCTCGGCCGTCAGGTTGCTGGCCACGGGCTGCGTATCGCCCTGGCCCAGCGTGCGGATGCGGCTGGCGGCAACGCCTTCGCCGCGCAGCACATCGGCCACGGATTGCGCGCGCCGTTCGGACAGGCGGATGTTGTAGCCGGGATCGCCGACATTGTCGGTATGGCCAATGACCTGAACGGTGGTGTCGGGATAGGCCTGCAGGCTGCCCGCCACGGTGCGCAGGTCCGCGCGCAGATCGGGGCGCAGATTGGCGCTGTCCGTGGCAAACAGGATGTCCTGCGGCAGCGTCACAACAAGGCTGTCGCCGGTGTTTTCGATATCCACGCGGTCATTGCCCAGCTGTTGGCGCAGGTCGGCTTCCTGCTGGTCCAGCCGGGACCCCACGGCCGCGCCGGCGCCCGCGCCGATGATGGCGCCCGCCAGCGCACCTGTGCGGCGCCCTTCCGGGTCATCACCGAAAAGCGCACCGACAAGGCCGCCCAACCCGGCACCGACAGCGGCGCCGGTCTTGGCGTTGCGGTTGGGGTCGTTGGTCATGTCGCCGCAGGCCGTCAGCGTCAGCGCGGCCACCAGCGCGGTGGAAAGTGCAACTCGGGAGGTCTTCATCTCAAATGCCTTTGTTCATGGCCCCGTGACGCAGGGCAAGCGGTGGCAGTATATCGCCGCCCCGCAGCGGGCGCACAGCACCAAGGTGTGATCGGCGGCAAACCGCCGCTGCGTG
>CBFHYV010000226.1:0-4720 GCA_965660085.1 uncultured Paracoccaceae bacterium | reverse complement strand
CACGATATCGCCAATGGCATAAACGCCCTCCAGCTCTGTCGCGCCGGTCTCGTATTCGGCCTTGATCGTGCCCCAACGGGTCACAGGCAGCTCGGGCGTGTTCCAGAGCGTCGGCAGGTCTTCTGCCTCAAAGCCGAGCGCCTTGATCACAAGATCGGCGGCCTCGTTGTAATCGGCTCCCTCGATCACTTCGGGGCTTTGCCGCCCAGACACATCGGGCGCACCAAGGCGCATCTTCTGGACCTTCACAGCGCTCACAGGGCTGCCGACAAAGCCCGCAGGGGCGGCCAGCCATTCAAAGATCACGCCTTCTTCTTCGGCGTTGTTCACTTCGCGCTGGCTCCCTGGCATATTGGCGCGGTCACGGCGGTAGAGGCATTTGACGCTCTCTGCGCCTTGGCGGATGGCTGTGCGCACACAGTCCATCGCCGTATCGCCGCCGCCAATGACAACGACTTTTTTGCCCGCCGCATTCAGCGTGCCACTGTCAAACTCCGGCACAGCGTCGCCAAAGCTCAGACGGTTGGACGTAGTGAGATAGTCGATCGCATTGACAATCCCCTCAGCCTCGGCGCCCTCACCGCCCAAATCCCTTGTTTTATAGACGCCTGTGGCAATAATGACGGCGTCATGCTGTCCGCGCAGCGCGCCAAAAGTGATGTCTGTGCCGATGTTGCAGTTCAGTTTCAGCGTCACGCCGCCCTGCTCGAGCTGGTCAATGCGGCGCATCACAACGTCTTTTTCCAACTTGAAGCCGGGGATTCCATAGGTCAGCAGCCCGCCTGCGCGGTCATAGCGGTCATAAACCGTCACCTGCACACCCGCGCGGCGCAGCCGATCAGCCGCCGCAAGGCCCGCCGGGCCCGCGCCGATGATGCCCACGCTTTCGCCGCGCTCCTGCGCCGGGGCGGCGGGCTGGACCCAGCCTTCCTCCCATGCGGTGTCGGTGATGTATTTCTCCACCGCGCCAATGGTCACGGTGCCGTGGCCGGACTGTTCGATGACGCAGTTGCCTTCGCACAGACGGTCCTGCGGGCAGATGCGGCCGCAGATCTCGGGGAAGGTGTTGGTGGCCTGGCTGACCTCATAGGCCTCCTGCAGGCGGCCCGTGGCGGTCAGGCGCAGCCAGTCCGGGATGTTGTTGTGAAGGGGGCAGTGGCTTTGGCAATAGGGCACGCCGCACTGGCTGCAGCGGCTGGCCTGGTCCTCTGCCTTCTGGGCCGCGAATTCCGCGTAGATTTCGTGGAAATCCTCTCGGCGCGCCTCGGCTGCCCGCTTTTCGGGCATTTCGCGATCAACCTTCACGAATTTCAGCATGGGTTGCTTCGCCATGGCGGCTTCCTCCGGTAAGCTTGTTGAGCCGTCGTTTTAATCGACCGCCTTGGGAATGAAAAGTCACCTATGCTGACCTAAATGACGATTATTTCATGCCGCATGGCAGAAATCAGCGTCAATCACCACCATTTTAGGTCCGATCCGGCCACAACAACGCCCTTTCCTAGAATCTGCCACAGGATATACCGGGGCCAGCATCACATCCGGGGGACATGATGGCATTTTTCCACCTTGCGCTGCTGGCCCTGATTCAGGGCATCACGGAATTCCTGCCCATCTCCTCCTCCGGGCATCTGATCCTGCTGCCGCAACTGACCGGCATGGCGGATCAGGGGCAGGTGATTGACGTGGCGGTGCATGTGGGCACCCTGTTCGCCGTGGTTCTGTATTTCTGGTCCGACGTGGCCGAAGGCGTTGCCGGCATCCCGCGCATGCTGACGGGGCGGATCGACACGCCCGGCGCGCGGCTGGCCTTTCTGCTGACGGTGGCGACGGTGCCGGTCATCCTGGCCGGTCTGGCGCTGAAACTCACGGGGCTGGATGAGGCCATGCGCTCCATGGCAGTGATCGGCTGGACGATGCTGGGCTTTGGCCTGCTGCTGTATTGGGCGGACCAGCGCGGCCCGGAGCACAAGACAGACAAGGACTGGACCCTGCGTGATGCCGTCATCCTCGGGCTGTGGCAGGCAGTGGCGCTGATCCCCGGCACATCGCGGTCCGGCATCTGCATCACCGGCGCCCGGTTTATGGGCTATGGCCGCGAAGGCGGGGCAAAGCTGGCGATGCTGATGTCCATCCCCACGATCCTGGCCTCCGGCCTGCTGCTGGGGGCGGATGTGGCGGCCCATGCCGATGCCGCCGCCGCGCGCGATGGCGCCATTGCCGCCGCGATGGCCTTTGTCGCGGCGCTGGGGGCGCTGGTGCTGATGATGCGGTTGCTGCGCAGCGTCAGCTTCACGCCCTATGTCATCTATCGTGTGCTGCTGGGGGTGGGGCTGCTGGTGATCGCCTATCGCTGAACACGAGCCTCACACCCGGTGATACGGCCCGCCCGCCAGGATCGTCGCGGCGCGATAGATCTGTTCGGCCAGCATCACCCGCGCCAGTTTGTGCGGCCAGACCATCTGCCCGAAGGACAGCACCAGATCCGCCCGCGCGCGCAGGGCCGGGTCAAGCCCATCGGCCCCGCCAATCATGAAGACGATGTCGCGCCGGCCTTGCTCTGCCCAGCCTTGCAGGCGCGTGGCAAACTCCGGGCTGGACAGCAGCGCGCCGCGCTCATCCAGGCAGATCAGCACGGCGGCCTCGGGCAGTGCCTTTTGCAGGGCGGCGGCCTCAGCGGCCATGCCGCTGGCCTTGCGCTCGTCGACCTCGGTCTCGGACACATCCGCCCAGCCCAGCGCGCGGCCGGTCTGGGCCGCGCGGCTGCGGTAATCGTCGATCAAGGCGCGTTCCGGGGCGCGGCCGGGCACACGCCCCACCGCGCGGATGTGCAACCGCATGTCAGGCCTGTGCGGCTGGCGGCTGCGCGGGCAGCCACATCTTCTCCAGCTGGTAGAACTCGCGCACTTCGGGGCGGAAGACATGGACGACGATATCGCCCGCGTCGATCAGCACCCAATCGCCGATCTCCTTGCCCTCGACCTTGCACAGAACGCCGTGGTCCTGCTTCACCGCCTCCACCGTCTTGTCGGCGATGGCGGACACCTGGCGGTTGGAGCGCCCGGAGCAGATGATCATGAAATCGCCCAAGGTTGACCGGCCGCGCAGATCAATCTGCACGATGTCTTCGGCTTTCATGTCCATCAGTTGGGAAAGGATGGTGCCCAGCAGCGGCGAATCAGCCAAGGGCATTGGTGTGGCGCCGGTCATCGGCGCCCCCGGGTCAACGGCATAGGCCGTGTCAGCGGAAAAAGACAGATTTTCATCCTCCTGCCATGTTACGCCGCAAAACCCCGGCGCCGGGCCTTTGGGCAAATCTAGCACCCAAGCCGCGAAATCTCAACGCTCCGCGCGCAGACGGGTCAGCAGGCGAAGCGAAGCGTAGCCATCCGGCACCAGCCCGCGCGCCAGTTGATAGCGGCGGGTGGCATCTATGGTGCGCGGGCCGATGCGCCCGTCGATGCCCTGGGTGCTGAATCCCAGCGCCGTCAGCCGGCGCTGCAGCTCCACCCGCTCTGCCGGGGTCAGCCCGCGATCCTGCCGGGGCCAGCCGGCCTGCAAGGGGGGGCCGCCGGCGATCCGGTCCGCCAGGTGCCCCACGGCGATGACATAGGCGTCGGCGGTGTTGTAACGCTCGATCACCGCGAAATTGGACGAGATCAGGAACGCCGCCCCCGCCGCCCCCGCGGGCACCAGAACCGAGGCCTGCGGCATCGGCGGCAGGCTGCCCTGCGTCGCGCGCAGCCCCAGCGCCGCCCAGTCCCGAGAGGGCTTGCGGATGCTGCGCCCGGCCTGCCGGTAATCAAACCCGTCAGGCAGGCGCACCTCCACGCCCCAGGGCAGGCCGGTTCTCCACCCCGCCTGCGCCAGGTAATTCGCGGCGGAGGCCAGCGCATCCGTCGGGTCATCTGACCAGATGTCGCGCTGGCCGTCGCCGTCGAAATCCACCGCATGCGCCAGATAGGAGGTCGGGATGAACTGCGTGTGCCCGCTGGCCCCGGCCCAGCTGCCCTGAAACTCCGCGAGCGTGACCGCACCGCTGTCCAGAATGCGCAGGGCGGCGATCAGCTGTGCCTCAAAGAACCGGCCGCGCCGCCCGTCATGGGCCAGCGTCGCCAGCGAGGACACCAGCGGAATATCCCCGCGATAGGTGCCATAGGCCGATTCCAGCCCCCAGATGGCGGTGATGACCTCTGCCGGCACGCCATAGCGGTCCTCGATCCGGGCCAGAACCGCCCGGTGCCGCCGCAGCGCGCGCCGCCCGTTGCGCACGCGCGTGTCCGAAACCGCGGTGTCCAGATAGGTCCAGATCGGCTTGACGAATTCCGCCTGCCGCCTGTCCAGCCGGATCACGTCATCGCGGTAGCTGGCCTGTGCCAGCGCGCTGTCCACCAGCGCGGGGGGCAGGCCTTGCGCAACCGCCCGCCTGCGAAACCCCGCCAGCCAGGCGCGGAACCCGTCCTGCTGTGCCCTTGCCAAGGCGGGGGCGGCCAGTGCCACGCCCAACCCGCCCAGAACCGCTCTTCTGCCGATCACCTGTTCACTCCTGCCAAGTCTGCCTGCCGGTTGCCCGATCTTTCGGTCAGTGTAGCGCGCCAGGCGGGAGGCGTCCCGCCCGGCGTGCGCAGACCGCGCAGATGGCAGAGCCTTGCCGAGGCCGCGCTATGTCCTGCGGCGTTTGACCTTGGTGGCGGTCTTGGCGTCCTTCTTCTTGGCGCGGGCC
>CBFHYV010000225.1:0-4726 GCA_965660085.1 uncultured Paracoccaceae bacterium | reverse complement strand
CACCAGGCGCTCAGGTTCTTCCCACACATGCCAGTGCTGGCCGTGGCACAGAAGCGGCGCGCCCACGCGTGCGGCGCGATCCTCGATCACCTGCAGGGCGCGGTCATCCTGGGGGCCAACGATACAGGGCACGCCGGGCTTCAGGATGCCTGCCTTTTCATAGGCGATCTTTTCGATCGTATCGCCAAGGAACTGTTCATGGTCCAGCGAGACCGGCGTGATGACCGTAGCCCGCGGCTGGGCGATGACATTGGTGGCATCCAGCCGCCCGCCCAGGCCGACCTCCAGCAGGGTATAGTCCGCAGGTGTGCGGGCAAAGGCCAGCAGCGCAGCGCAGGTCGTGATCTCGAAATAGGTGATCGCCTCGCCATTGTTGCGGGCGTAGCATTCATCCAGCAGCGCCGAGAGCAGATCTTCCCCGATCAGCTCACCCGCCAGGCGGATGCGTTCATGAAACCGCACCAGATGCGGCGAGGTATAGGCATGGACGCGGTGGCCCGCACCCTCCAGCCCGGCGCGCAGCATGGCCAGCGTGCTGCCCTTGCCATTGGTTCCGGCGATGTGGATCACGGGCGGCAGGCTGTCCTGCGGATTGTCCAGCGCACCCAACAGGCGCCACACACGATCCAGCGTCAGGTCAATGACCTTCGGATGCAGCGCCATCATCCGTTCCAGGATGCGGTCGGATGTCTGCGCGCTCATGCGTCGGGGTCCGTGGCGAGGGCAGGTGCCACTGGCGCGGGCAGATCCCCGCGCGTGGCGGGGGGCTTGTTCGTCAGCATCCGCAGGATGGTCGCCAGCTCATCGCGCAGCTCGCGCCGGTCCGTCACGCGGTCCAGCATCCCGTGTTCCAGCAGGTATTCCGCGCGCTGGAAGCCTTCGGGCAGCTTTTCGCGGATGGTCTGTTCAATCACGCGCGGCCCGGCAAAGCAGATCAGCGCGCCGGGTTCGGCGATCTGCACATCACCCAGCATGGCATAGGATGCCGTGACGCCGCCGGTGGTCGGGTGCGTCAGCACGACGATATAGGGCAGGCCGGCCTCGCGCAGCATTTGCACCGCAACGGTGGTGCGCGGCATCTGCATCAGGCTCAGGATGCCTTCCTGCATCCGCGCGCCCCCGGCGGCGGAAAACAGCACCAGCGGCAGGCCCTGTTCCACAGCGCGTTCGGCGGCCGCGATGATGGCATTGCCCACATACATGCCCATGGACCCGGCCATGAAGCTGAAGTCCTGCGCCGCGGCCACCACCGGCGTGCGCCAAATCTCGCCCTGGGCGACCAGCATCGCCTCGGTCTCGGCGGTTTGTTTCTGTGCCGCCTTCATCCGCTCGGGGTAGCGTTTCTGATCGCGGAAGCGCAGCGGGTCCTCAACCGGCGCGGGCACCGGCACCTCCGTGAACACGCCGCCATCGAACAGCGCGGTGAACCTGTCCCGCGGGGACAGGCCCATGTGATGCCCGCAGGCGGTGCAGACATTCAGGTTGTCCGACAATTCGCGGTGGAACAGCATCTCGCCACAGCCGTCGCACTTGGACCACAGGTTCTCCGGCACGTCGCGGCGCGCGAAGATGTAGTTGATCCGGGGGCGGACGTAGTTGGTGATCCAGTTCATGCGGCACAGTTCCGGGGGTTGCGGCGTTTGCGCTCACTTAAGCCCAGGGGGACGAAAAAGCAATGACACCCGCATCAGCGCCGCAGCGCCACCCGCGCCGCCAGCCATTGCAGCCCGATCATGGCAAATTCCACCGGCAAGGCCTGCGCCACCGCATCCGCCGTGCCCGGCCCGAAGGGCAGCACATAGAGCGACAGGCCGCCCATCGGCCCATCCATGGAAATGATCAGGATGGCCCAGAAATTGTTGACGAAATGCACCGCGATGGCCGGGCCAAGCGTGCCCGCCCGCGCCGTCAGATCCGCCATGGCCAGCCCGAAGACAAAGGCCCACAGCGTCACCCAGGCGGCGTTTGCGCCAAAGCCTGACGGCGCGTGGTGGCCCAGGGCAAACAGCGCACTGGGCAGGATCATCCACACCGCCGGATGGCGGAACCGCGCGGCCACCTGTTGCTGCAGATAGCCGCGAAACAGAACCTCCTCCGCGCCGGTCTGGATCAGCACCGCCGTGGCCGACAGCGGCAACAGCAGCAGCCACAGCCCCGGCGCAAGGCCCGCGCGCGGCGGGGCCTGACCCGTGCCGGGCATCAGGATGCCCACCAGCAAATACAGCCCGAACAGCGCGATCACGACGCGCACGAACTGCCCGACCGCCGCCGGCACAGGCCCGATCAGCCCCAGCGGCGCACGGCCATGCAGCAGCCGCGCCGCCAGCGCTCCGCCCACACCCATGGCACCCGAGGCCAGCAACAGCACCAGAACCGCAACCGGCCCCGCCATGCGGCGCAACTCCTGCGCTTGGCTTTCGGCCCCCAGCGCCATCAACAGACCCCCGACCGCCAGCGCGATGGTCTGGCCCAGGCCCACCGTCACCACGGCGGCCAGCACCACGCCCAGCACCAGCCGCCAGAGCGCGGCCCGCGTCCGCGCCGGAGCCACCAGCGCCTCATGCGCGGCATAGCGGCGGGGGGGATTGGGGATCATCTGCGGCGGCCTCTGTTCAGCGGGTCATCTGCACCGGGCTTGCCCGCCAGTGCCGCGCCTGTCAACGCGGCCCGTTTTCCCGCCCGGCCGCGCCACCTGGCTCTGCCGGGCGAAGCGGCTTGTGCGATGCCGGGGGCTTCGTTAATCAATTGCAAAAGTCGTGCCCGAGGGAGGATCTCCATGCTCAAGCGTCCGTTTGACAAGACAAAGCTGCCCAGCCGCCATGTGACCGAAGGGCCCGAACGCGCCCCGCATCGGTCCTACTATTATGCCATGGGCATGACGGAAGAAGAGATCCACCAGCCGCTGGTGGGTGTGGCCACCTGCTGGAACGAGGCCGCGCCCTGCAACATCGCGCTGAACCGTCAGGCGCAGGCCGTCAAGATGGGCGTCAAGCAGGCCTTCGGCACCCCGCGCGAATTCACCACCATCACCGTGACGGACGGCATCGCCATGGGGCATGAGGGCATGCGCTCCAGCCTCGCCTCGCGCGAGGCGATTGCCGATACGGTGGAACTGACCATGCGCGGCCATTGCTATGATGCGCTTGTGGGTCTTGCGGGCTGTGACAAATCCCTGCCGGGCATGATGATGGCCATGGTGCGGCTGAACGTGCCTTCGGTGTTCATCTACGGTGGCTCCATCCTTCCGGGCCGGGCGCCGCAGGTTGACGAGATCCCCGAGGAGTTCCGCACCCGCGACCTGACCGTGCAGGACATGTTCGAGGCCGTGGGCAAGCACCAGAATGACCAGCTTTCGGACGCCGCGCTGGACATGCTGGAACGCGTGGCCTGCCCCTCTGCGGGCGCCTGTGGCGGGCAGTTCACCGCCAACACCATGGCCTGCGTGTCCGAGGCGATCGGGCTGGCGCTGTTCAACTCCTCCGGCATGCCCGCCCCCTATGAAAGCCGCGACCAGTATAGCGAAGCCTCCGGCCGCGCGGTCATGGACCTGCTGGAACAGGGCATCCGCGCCCGCCAGGTGGTGACGCGCAAGGCGCTGGAAAACGCCGCGCGCGTGGTGGCCTGCACGGGCGGGTCCACCAATGCCGGGCTGCACCTGCCGGCCATCGCCCATGAGGCAGGCATTGAATTCTTCCTGGATGACGTCTGCGAAATCTTCCGCGACACGCCCTATTTCGTCGATCTGAAGCCGGGCGGCACCTATGTCGCCAAGGATCTCTATGAGGCCGGCGGCGTGCCCGTGGTCATGAAAGAGCTGCGCAAGGCCGGCCTGATCCACGAGGATTGCATGACCGCCAGCGGCAAGACCATTGGCGAGGAGCTGGACCAGATATCGCGCGAGGCCGATGGCAAGGTGATCTACCCCATCGAAGCCCCCATCACCAAGACGGGCGGCGTTGTCGGGCTGAAGGGCAACCTCGCCCCCGAAGGCGCGATCGTGAAGGTTGCCGGCATGGACGAGGAGCAGCAGGTCTTCACCGGCCCGGCGCGCGTCTTTGAATGCGAAGAGGACGCCTTTGCCGCGGTCAAGGCGCGGTCCTATGAGGAAGGCGAAGTGATCGTGATCCGCAACGAAGGCCCCTCTGGCGGGCCGGGGATGCGTGAGATGCTGGCCACCACCGCCGCGCTCAGCGGGCAGGGCATGGGCAAGAAGGTCGCTCTGATCACCGATGGCCGGTTCTCTGGCGCAACGCGCGGCTTCTGCGTGGGGCATGTGGGACCGGAGGCCGCACATGGTGGACCCATCGCGCTGCTGCGCAATGGCGACATGATCACCATCAACGCCCTGACAGGCGAGTTGAGCGTGGCCCTGGACGAGGCCGAACTGGCCGCCCGCAAGGCGGAGTGGGCCGGCCCGCGCAAGACCATCTACACCTCCGGTGCGCTGTGGAAATACGCGCAGCTGGTGGGCGCCACCTATCGCGGGGCGGTCACCCACCCCGGCGGTGGCGAAGAGGCGCATGTCTACGCGGACCTGTAAGCGATGAACCGGGCGCTGGTCCTTCTGGCGCTCGGCCTTGGTCTGGCTGGCTGCACCGCCCCGCCCCCGTCGGAGGACCGGGGTGGCAATAGCGGGTTTCTGAGTGCGTTCGTCCAAACCATGTCGGCGCAAGGGGCGGCGCAGCTTCCGACAGAGGAGCCGCAACAGCGCCCGTGGCGGCCCGCG
>CBFHYV010000224.1:0-4729 GCA_965660085.1 uncultured Paracoccaceae bacterium | reverse complement strand
CCTGCGCTGTGTGCACCCCCGGCACCGCCGCAATCCCGCGCTCCACCCGCCCCACGCAGGACGCGCAGTTCATGCCCTCGATCGGGAAGGTGATGCGGGCTGTCTCTGTAGCGGTGCCGGTCATGGTGATCCCTGTGCGCTTGCGTGCGGATAGGACGTGATATGGGGCTTCCAGTCACTGGAAGGTCAAGCCCCACATGTCCAAAGGGGCTCCCCGCGCCGCAGGATCATGGCCGCGCGGGGCGTTGTGTGCTCTGCCAATCCGGCGCAATCCAGGGCTCGGCATTCTCCGGGGGCAGGGGGGTGCGGCCCAGGATGTGGTCGGCGGCCTTTTCGCCCGTCATGATGGAGGGCGCATTGAGGTTGCCATTGGGGATGCGCGGAAAGATCGAACTGTCCGCCAGCCGCAGCCCATCCACCCCGATCACACGGCACTGCGGGTCCACCACGGCGCCGGGGTCGTCTCGCGCGCCCATGCGTGCCGTGCCGCAGGGGTGATAGGCGCTTTCGACGTGGTCGCGGATGAAATCGTCCAGCGCGGCATCGCTCTGGCACTCTGCGCCGGGCTGGATTTCATGCCGGAAATAGGGGGCAAAGGCCTCTTGCGCGAAGATCTCACGCGTCAGCCGGATGCAGCGGCGGAAATCCTGCCAGTCCTGGTCATGGGACATGTAGTTGAACAGGATGCGCGGCGCCGCGCGCGGGTCGGCCGAACGCAGGCTGACCTGCCCGCGTGAGGGCGAGCGCATCGGCCCCACATGGGCCTGAAACCCGTGCCCTTCGGCGGCGGCCTGCCCGTCATAGCGCACGGCGATGGGCAGGAAGTGATACTGGATATCGGGATAGTCCACGCCCGCGCGGGACCGGATGAAGGCCGCGCTTTCAAACTGGTTGGATGCGCCGGGGCCGGACCGGTTCAGCAGCCAGCGCGCGCCCACATAGGCCTTGCCCAGCAGGTTCCAGTATTTGAACAGGGTGACGGGCTGGCTGGCGGCGGCCTGGATATACAGCTCCAGATGATCCTGCAGGTTCTGCCCCACGCCCGGGCGGTCTGCCAGCACCGCGATCCCGTGTTCGGCCAGATGCGCGCCCGGCCCGATCCCCGACAGCATCAGCAGCTTGGGCGAATTCAGCGAGGACGCGGCCAGGATCACCTCTGCCTCCGTCCGGATGACCTCGACCTTGCCGGCGCGCTCTACCTCCACGCCGATGGCGCGTCCGTCGCGGATCACCACACGGCGGGCGAAGGCGCGGATCAGGTCACAATTCGGGCGTTGCAGGGCCGGGCGCAAATAGGCCTTGGCCGCCGACCACCGCGCGCCTTGCCAGACCGTCATGTCAAAGGGGCCGAAGCCTTCCTGTTGGTGGCCGTTGTAATCGCCGGTCACCGGATAGCCCGCCTGCGCGCCCGCGGCGACGAATGCGTGGTTCAGCGGATTATCCCGCGGCCCGCGGGTGACATGCAGCGGCCCCGCCGTGCCGCGCCAGGCGGGATCCCCGCCCTGGCCGCCATCATGCCAGTTTTCCAGCCGCTTGTAATAGGGCAGGACATCGGCATAGCCCCAGCCGGTGGCACCCTGATCGCGCCAATGGTCGAAATCGCGCGCATGGCCGCGCACGTAGATCATCCCGTTGATGGAGCTTGACCCCCCGATCACCTTGCCGCGCGGGCAGGCCAGCCGCCGCCCGCCAAGATGCGGCTCCGGCTCGGTCATGTAGCCCCAGTCATAGCGGGACATGTTCATCGGGTAGGACAGCGCGCCGGGCATGTTGATCAGCGGCCCGCGATCCGATCCGCCATGTTCAATCACCAGCACGCGCTTGCCGGCCTCGGCCAGGCGATAGGCCATGGCGCATCCCGCGCTGCCGGCCCCGACGATCACATATTCTGCCTGCATCTGTGTCATCACGCCCGCCGCCATGCCGTGCCGCTGTTGCTGAAGCCCTGTGCCATCACTCTCCCCTCGGGTAGCGTTGCGCGCTCTCGACCTCGTTGAGGTCCATGTGATTGCGCATGTAACGTTCCGAGGCCTTCTGTAGCGGTTGATAATCCCACGGGAAATACCCGCCGGATCGCAGCGCCTCATAGACCACCCAGCGCCGGGCCTGGCTGGCGCGGACATCGGCATCAAAGCGCGCCAGATCCCAGCGGGCCCGGGCCAGCGCGCGAAAGTGGTCCAGCGTTTCCGCATGGGCGGGATCGGGGGCCAGGTTCACCAGTTCATGCGGATCGGCCGCCAAGTCGAACAGCTGTTCGGGGTCCAGCGCGCAGCTTGTGTATTTGAACCGCCCTTCCACCAGCGCGACAAGCGGCGCATAAGAGGCCTCGGCGGCATATTCCATGGCCACGGGTGCGCGCGGGCCGCCAAGGGCTATGGGTCGCAGGCTCTGCCCCTCGGTCCAGGGCATGACCTCGGACATGTCCACCCCGGCCAGGTCACACAGGGTGGGGCATATGTCTATGGTGCTGACGGGCGTGTCGATCCGGCCCGCGGGCAGGGCATCGGCGCAGATCATCAGTGGCACGCGCGCGGAGCCTTCCAGGAAGCTCATCTTGAACCACAGGCCCCGTTCGCCCAGCATGTCCCCGTGGTCAGAGACGAAAAGGATGATGGTGTCCTCCTCCTGCCGGGTGCCGCGCAGGGCTGTCATCACCTCCCCGATCTTGTCATCAAGGTAGGAGATGTTGGCGAAATAGGCCCGCCGCGCTCGGGCGATGTCCTGTGCCGTGATGTCATAGCTGCGCCAGTCATTGGCATCGAAGATCCGCCGGGAATGGGGGTCATGGTCCTCATAGGCCAGGGCGGGCACCTCTGGCGCCAGATGGGCGCAATCGGCGTATTTGTCCCAATAGGCCTGCCGCGAGACGTAAGGATCATGCGGGTGGGTGAAGCTGACGGTCAGGCACCAGGGCCGGTCATCCTGCCGGCGGCCCAGGTCATAGATCTTGCGGGTGGCGTGATAGGCGACCTCGTCATCATATTCCAGCTGGTTGGAGATCTCCGCCACGCCGGCGCCGGTGACGGAGGCCATGTTGTGATACCACCAGTCGATGCGTTCGCCCGGCTTGCGGTAATCCGGGGTCCAGCCGAAATCCGGCGGGTAGATGTCCGTGGTCAGGCGGTCTTCAAACCCGTGCAGCTGGTCGGGGCCGACGAAATGCATCTTGCCCGACAGGCAGGTGTAATAGCCCGCCCGCCGCAGGTGATGCGCATAGGTGGGGATGCTGGAGGCGAACTCCGCCGCGTTGTCATAGACCCCCGTGGCGCTGGGCAACTGGCCGCTCATGAAGCTGGCCCGCCCCGGCGCGCAGAGCGGGGAGGCGGTATAGGCCCGGCTGAACCGGGCCGAGCGGTCCGCCAGGGCGCGCAGGTTCGGCACATGCAGGAACGGGGCGGGGCCATCGGGAAACAGCGTGCCGTTCAGCTGGTCCACCATGAAGATCAGGATGTTGGGGCGTTTGGGGGATGACATGTGGTGCTGCGCCTTTTGCGTGCGGGCCGGTGGCCCGGAGTGGATGCGCCCAGACTAGCAGCCGCATGTCAGGGCGTCTTGTGCCTAGCGCGGGCTGGTGCGAGCGCTGCGGCGCGGCCGGAACGCCGCCCGATGCCAGCCCGGCCCGCGGCGGGGCGGCGTGGTCAGCCAAGCTCCAGGCTGGTGACGGCGTAGGTCGGATGCCCGCCCGGGGAAAAGGGGCCGCGATACATCCGCGCCGTGCGGACCCCCGGGGTCAACCCCAGGTCTGCGCATAGCGCGGACAGGTGAGTGGCGCTGTCGGGCACGTCCAGCGTGATTTCGCCGCCAGCCAGGGTGGCGGCATGGCGGATCAGGCGATGGGCGATGTCCTTGTCTCGTGCCACAAGCGGCCCGAGTTTGCTGCCCGAGCGGCATGTGCGAACGGTGCAGAACCCGTTGATGCCACGGGCATCGGTGCTGACCAGCGTTCTGCGGTCCGCCGCCGGTGTCAGCCAGGCGCGCAGATAGGCGGGCTTGGCCACGCCGGATGCCGCGGCCTCCTGCGCGATCAGGGCGGGCAGTTCAGGTGGTGCGGCCTCGCGGATGTTCTTGTCTGCCTGGCCTGTCACCATGCCGGTGAACCGGGTTGTGCCGCCTGCGTGGACAAAGCCGGATGCGGCGTAGTTGTCCTGCTGCGCTTCGACCCCGTCCAGCCCGATGGTGCGCTGGCCCGCGTGGTGCAGCGCATGCTGCCACAGGGTCAGCCCGATCCCGCGGCCCCGGTGTTCCGGCAGAACGATATAGAGGCCCAGAAAGGCGAATGCCTCGCTGTGGTTGACCACCGAAATTGCCGCCATCAATTCCCCCGCGCCGTTCGTTGCCACGAAGAACCCCTGCGGGTCCGCCGCGAAGAAGGCCGCAGCATCGCTTAGCCCGGGGTTCCAACCCTCTGCCGCGGCCCAGTCCAGAAACTGGGTGAGTTCGGGCAAACTGGCGTTGCGGCAGGTGATCATGGCAGCGGAGCCTGTTGCAGGAATGTCGGCACGCGCCGGCGGTTCCGGACTGTGCGCTGCAACGTAGTGGCCGCGCCGGTCAGGCGGTTGTGCCGGACAGCGATGATGTTGGCGGGGGAATCACTTAAGGCAGCCATGCTGAGATCTTTGGCCAGATTTGCCTGCGGGTCCAGAGAGGTGCCGTGGGCTGTTGAGGGGAAATCAAGAACCGCGGTCGGGGGAGCGGTGGTTGCTTGGGATCTGCGATGGAGGGAGCCCGA
>CBFHYV010000223.1:0-4860 GCA_965660085.1 uncultured Paracoccaceae bacterium | reverse complement strand
AAAACCGGGGCAGGGCGGCAACGCCGCTGCCTGGCATGTCGGGCAGGATGTCCGACAGCCGCGCCGCGTCCGGCAGCAATGCAGACACCCGCGCGCGCAGCACCTCCTGTTCGGCATGGCCGGACAGTCGCAGCGCCATCAGCTTCACCAGCGCGATGGAATCGGCGGGCTGCCATGGGGCGATGCTGGCCTCGAACAGGAAGAATTCCGGTGCGCCGCGACCCAGACTGTGGATGTTGATCTCTGCCAGCCGGGCATTGACGCCCGCGGCATAGGCCTCCAGCGCCTGCAGGGTGCGCGCATCCTGATGCGGCACGGAGGCCACCGCCTGCCCATAGAGATCCAGCCGCCGCAGCAGCTTGTCCGTGTCCACGGTGCGGGTGCCGAACACTTCGCTCAGCCGGCCCTGGGCGGTGCGGCGCATCAGCATCATCTGCCACAGGCGGTCCTGCGCATGGGCATAGCCCAGGCCAAAGAAGCTGTCGGCATCGGTCTGGCCCAGAATGTGGGGGACGTTGGAATTGTCCCGCACGATCTCCAGCGGGGCCTGCAGCCCAGCCACGGCCAGCTGCGTGTCATATTCGGGCAAGGACCGTGACAGCAGGTAATAGGCCAGCCCGATCCCGGCTACCGCCAGAAAGACCAGCGCCGAGATCAGCCGGAAGAGCCAGCGAAACAAGATGGCCATGCGGTTCCCCTGTGCAGACAGCGCGCCCCAGCGGCCTACCGAAGCGCGCGGCCCTTGCCAAGGCCCTGCGCCAGCGGGCAAGACAGGGACAGGAGAGCAGAGGGAGACGCGTAATGGCGAAAGTTGCATTTCTGGGCCTGGGTGTCATGGGATATCCCATGGCCGGGCATCTGGCAAAGGCCGGGCATGAGGTCTGTGTCTATAACCGCACCGCGGCCAAGGCCGAGGCCTGGGTGGCCGAACATGGGGGCCGCCACGCCACCACCCCCCGCGAAGCCGCCGAGGGCGCGGAGTTCGTGATGACCTGCGTGGGCAATGACGATGATCTGCGCGGCGTCTGCCTTGGCGCAGACGGGGCCTTTGCCGGCATGGCGCCGGGCGCGATCCTGGTGGATCACACCACGGTGTCCGCGCTGGTCACCTATGATCTGCATGCCGCGGCGTCGGAGGCGGGGCTGTCCTTCGTGGATGCGCCGATCTCTGGCGGGCAGGCCGGTGCGGAAAACGGTCAGCTGGTGGTGATGTGCGGCGGAGAGCAGGCGGCCTTTGACGCGGCAGCACCCGTGATCGACGCCTATGCCAAGCTGTGCCGCCGCCTAGGCGACAGCGGCGCGGGCCAGCTGTGCAAGATGGTGAACCAGATCTGCATCGCCGGGCTGGTGCAGGGCCTGTCCGAGGGGCTGCATTTCGCCGACAAGGCCGGGCTGGACGGCCGCGCAGTGGTCGAGGTCATTGGCGGCGGGGCCGCGGGCAGCTGGCAGATGATGAACCGCTATGAAACCATGCTGGATGACACGTTCGATTTCGGCTTTGCCGTGGACTGGATGCGAAAAGATCTGGGCATCTGCCTGTCCACCGCGGACCAGAACGGGGCCAGCCTGCCGGTGACGGCGCTGATCGACCAGTTCTACAAGGATGTGCAGAAAATGGGTGGCGGTCGCTGGGACACCTCCAGCCTGATCAAGCGCCTGCGCGCGATGGACAGCTGATCCGCCCAGCATGACAGCCCCGGGCCGCCTGGGCCGGGGCACCTTTGTGCGGCCGCATCAGGTCTGGCGGCTGTGCCGCCTTGCCGGCGATGAGCCGGCAAGGCAGCACCCCCCGGTGCGGATCGCCCTTTGGCAGCGCCCCGCTACCACCCCGCCAAAGGGCCCGATGCAAGCCCGCAAGAATATTGCCCATTGTGTTTCCTTGCACACTCGTCCTATGCTTGCAGAGTCGGGGGTCATGTGACTGGCCCTCGCTCGGTATTTCCCGGCGTTGTGGTGGACGGACAAACCTGCACGCGCGCCGGAGAACAGCGACCGCTTGATGTTTAGAGCGGTCAAAGACAGCCCGGACCGCCCCGGCGGCGGGCAAGAGTGGGCGCGCAACCATCAGGATTGTCGCGTCGGAGAAGAACCGCGATGAAACGCGCGACGAACATGAGGCAGGTATCAGGCGGCGCATGGCCACTGTCTGCCCGCGCGCGCCCGGTCGCCCTGACAAGACACCGCCGAACCCCCATGACCCTTGACAGGCCCATGGCGCCTTCGGTGTGCAAACGGATAACATGGCAAAGAAAATGCTTATCGACGCCACCCACGCGGAGGAAACCCGCGTTGTGGTGGTGGATGGAAACAAGGTCGAGGAGTTCGATTTTGAATCCGAGAACAAACGCCAGCTGGCTGGCAACATCTACCTCGCCAAGGTCACGCGCGTAGAGCCGTCCCTGCAGGCGGCCTTCGTGGATTATGGCGGGAACCGTCATGGGTTCCTGGCGTTTTCGGAAATCCACCCGGACTACTACCAGATCCCCGTCGCGGACCGTGAGGCCCTGATGGAAGAAGAGCGCGCCTATGCCGAAGCGCAGCAGGCCCGCGATGACGAGGATGAAAAGCCCAAGCCGCGCCGCCGGTCTCGCCGCGGCGAGAAGACCCGCAAGGAGGCCGCCGCGCCCCTGCCCGCGGGTGCGACGCCGCAAGGCATGGAGACGATCGACCTGGACGCGGAGGAAGAGGAAGCTCTGCCCCCCGTGACCGATGCCGACTTGCAGGCGGACACCGCGCCCGCGGCTGACGTGCCGGCGGAGGCCTCACATGAAGCTACTGCAGAGGTTGCGCCCGTCGAAGAGGCCGAAGCCCAGCCGACCCCTGCCGAGGACACCGTTGCCGAGGACACTGGCGCCGAGGCGCCGGAGGCCCCTGCCGCGTCTGAGGATGCCGTTCAGCCACAGGACAGTCTGGCGGCAGAAGATCAGCCGGCAGAAGTGACGGCCATGGAAGATCACGCCGAAGAAGATCAGGCTGAAGAAGAACAGGCTAAAGAAGAACAGGCCGAGGCAAGGCAGCCCGAAGCGGAGGCCGCGCTGGAGACAGCCCATGCAGACGCGCCGGAGGCCGACACAGCCGCGCCTGACAGCGCCGATGCCGAGGACGCCGCGGAAGAGGCCCCCAAGACCGGCCCTGACGGCACCACCTATATGGCCGCATCCGTTGACGACGATGGTGCGGCAGTCGTGACCGGAGAGGTCGCGGAGGCCGAAGCTGCCGCCGATGCGCCTGCACCGCGGGCCCCGGTGGACACGCCCGCGCAGGACGCTGCCCCGGCCGAGGACGCCGTTGCACCGGCGCCAGTTTCCGAAGACGCGGACGCCACGGATGCGGACCTGTCCGACAATGAGGCGCCCGAGCCTGACGAGGACAGCGCCGAGGACGATGACCTGGACGAGGACGATGGCGCCGCGCGCGATGACAGCATCGAATCCGTCTCCGATGACGACACCGAGGAAGACATCCGCCCGCCGCGCAAACCCCGTCCGCGCCGCTACAAGATCCAGGAGGTCATCAAGGTCCGCCAGATCATGCTGGTGCAGGTCGTCAAGGAAGAGCGCGGCAACAAGGGTGCGGCGCTGACCACCTACCTCAGCCTTGCCGGGCGCTATTGCGTGCTGATGCCCAACACGGCGCGTGGCGGCGGCATCAGCCGCAAGATCACCAATGCGGCGGATCGCAAGAAGCTCAAGGAAATCGCCACCTCCATCGAGGTGCCCGATGGTGCCGGGCTGATCATCCGCACCGCCGGTGCCATGCGCACCAAGACGGAGATCAAGCGCGACTACGAATATCTGCAACGCCTCTGGGAACAGATCCGCGAACTCACGCTGCGCTCCATCGCGCCGGCGAAGATCTATGAGGAAGGCGATCTGATCAAACGCTCGATCCGCGATCTGTATAACCGCGAGATCGACGAGGTTCTGGTGGAAGGCGAGGCGGGCTATCGCATCGCCAAGGACTTCATGAAGATGATCATGCCGTCCCACGCCAAGAACGTGAAGCAATATGGCGAACCCATGCCGCTGTTCGCGCGCTATCAGGTGGAAAGCTACCTCAGCGCGATGTTCAACCCCACGGTGCAGCTGAAATCCGGCGGCTATATCGTCATCGGCGTGACAGAGGCGCTGGTGGCCATTGACGTGAACTCCGGCAAGGCCACGAAAGAAGCCTCGATCGAGGAAACCGCGCTCAAGACCAACCTGGAGGCCGCAGAGGAAATCGCGCGGCAGTTGCGCCTGCGCGACCTGGCCGGGTTGATCGTGATCGATTTCATCGACATGGACGAGCGCAAGAACAACACCGCGGTTGAGAAGAAGCTGAAAGACAAGCTGAAATCCGACCGCGCGCGCATCCAGGTGGGGCGCATCAGCGGCTTTGGCCTGCTGGAGATGAGCCGCCAGCGCCTGCGTCCGGGCATGATCGAGATCACCACCCAGCCCTGCCCGGCCTGCCACGGCACCGGCCTGATCCGCAGCGATGACAACCTGGCGCTGAACATCCTGCGTCAGGTCGAGGAAGAAGGCGTGCGCCGCCGCTCGCGCGAGGTTCTGGTGAAATGCCCCGTTTCGGTGGCCAACTACATCATGAACCAGAAGCGTGAACATGTCGCCCAGATCGAGACGCGCTATGGCCTGTCCGTGCGCATCGAAGGCGACGCGCATCTGGTCAGCCCCGATTTCACGCTGGAGAAGTTCAAGACCTCGACCCGCCCGGTGCCGGAGGCCGCGCCTGTCGTCTCCGTCGATACATCCTTGATGGACCAGATCGACGAAGAGGTGGATGAGATCGAGGAAGAGGACGAGGCCCCCGAGGCCATCGAGGAGCAGGCCACCCAGCCCGCGCCCGCGTCCGAAGGGG
>CBFHYV010000222.1:0-4860 GCA_965660085.1 uncultured Paracoccaceae bacterium | reverse complement strand
TTGGGCGGCGGGGCATTGGGGTCCGGCGGCGGGGGGTTCAGGATGCGCGCCACCCAGCCCTCGGCCTCGGCGCAGCCATCGCCGGGCGGCGGCGGGGGCTGATCCTGGCAATCCGCCAGCCCTGCGGGGCAGGACAGGCGCACATGGACATGATAGTGATGCCCCCACCAGGGCCGGATCTTGCGCAGCCAGTCCCTGTCGCCGGTTTCATCGGCACACATGCGCGCCTTGGCCCCGGCAAAGATGAAGATCCGCGCCACCCGCGGGTCCTGCGCCGCGGCCTTGAGGATCTGGTGGTGCTGGTCCGTCCAGTTGTCATTCACATAAGCCCCCCCCGCACGCCGCAGCGAGATGGAGGAGATCGACTCGCGCGCGGCCCGGCTGAGGTCCAGCCGATCCGCCGGGCGCAGCCAGATGTCCGCATCCAGCCCCATCTGGTGGCTGGCATGGCCGGTCAGCATCGGCCCGCCGCGCGGCTGGCTGATGTCGCCCACATACAGCCCCTGCCATCCCGGCTGCCGCGCCGCCTTGCGGGACAGGTCCTGCAGGAAATCGATCGTCTCCGCATGGCCCCAGTTGCGGTTGCGGCTCAGCCGCATAGCCTGCCATGTCGGGCCGGTTTCGGGCAGCTCCACAGCCCCGGCCAGGCAACCCCGGCTGTAGAAGCCCAGCGCCTGCCCCGGCTGGGCGGAGGCGCGGCGCATCGCGCCAAATTCCGCCTTGGCCAGGCGCTGCGCGACCTCTGGTGTCAGCGGCGGCAGCTGAGGCGCGGCGGCGGGGCCGCAGCTTGCCAGCATCAGGCCAACCGACAGCCACAGGGCGGCGCGGCGCAGGATGTGCTGTCTTGCGGTCATGATGTGCGCTCCTGCCCTTTCGGCACCAAGGCTAGCAGCACCAGGCCCAGCAGGAAAAGCCCCGCGATGGGTGACACCCCCCATTGCTGGGACCCTGATGCCGCCGTGACCAGCGCGATCAGCGCCGGGGCCAGGAAACTGGTCGCCTTGCCGGTCAGGGCATACAGGCCGAAGGCTTCGGTCATGCGGGCGGGGTCGGCCAGATGCACCATCATGGTGCGGCTGGCGGCCTGCAAGGCACCGCCCGCCGCCCCGATGGTGGCCCCCAGCACCATGAAGACCAGCCCCGGCAGGGCCGATCCCGGCGGCACGGGCACGCCCAGCGCACGCTCTGGCGTGGTCATCACCACGCCAACGCCCACGAGCGTCAGCACCACGATACAGGTTGCAATCACGGGCCTGGGGCCGAACCGCGCATCCGCCTGCCCGCCCAGCCAGGAAAACACCGCCCCCGCAATGATGGCCACGATGCCGAAGATCCCCACCTGCACCACCGACCATCCCAGAACGCCCGCGGCATAGATGCCGCCGAAGGCATACATGCCGTTCAGCCCGTCACGGTAGAACATCGACGCCGCCAGATAGGCAAACAGCGGCCGGTTGCGCGGCAGCTTGCGCAAGGTGCGCCCCAGGCCCCGCAGCGCCTCCGGCACCGCCCCGCGCACTAGGCCCACGGGCCGGGGATCCCGCACGAACAGGAAGAACGGCACCATGAACACCACATACCACACCGCCGTCAGCGGCCCGACGAACCGCGTGCCCTCGCGCAGTTCCGGGTCCAGGCCCAGGGCGGGGGGACGGCCCAGCAGGGTGGTGCCGGTGTCGCCGCTTTCGGCAAAGAACAGCAACATCACCGCCAGCGCGATCAGCCCGCCCAGATAGCCAAAGGCCCAGCCATTGCCGCTGATCCGGCCGATCTCCTCCCTCGGGCCAAGATCGGGCAGCATGGAATTGGTGAAGATCGTGGCAAATTCCATGCCCACCATGCCCAGCACGAAAAAGCACATCACCACGGTCAGGCTGTCCGCGCCGGGAATGGCAAACCACAAGGCCGCCGCGCCCAGCACATAGGCCACGGAAAACACCCGGATCCAGGCCATGCGGTTGCCCGCCGCATCGGCCACCGCCCCCAGCACGGGCGCCAGCAGCGCGATGATGATCCCGCCCAGCGCCACCCAGCGGCCCCAGGCGGCCTGCGCCGCGGCGCCATCCCCCATCACATCGCGCATGTAGGGCGCGAAGATGAAGGTCAGCAGCAAGGTGTTGTAGGGCTGGCTGGCCCAGTCAAAGAAGAACCAGCCGAGGATGCGGCGCCGGGGGCTGGGTGAGGTCATGGGCTGATCCGTTCTGTCCTGAATGCATCACCTTTACCGGTAACAACGCAGGGAAACAGCCAAAATCCTCATGCCTGTGGTGGCGGGGCCTCCTGCATCGGCGGCCAGGGGCGCTGCGCCTCCGCGTCGATCCAGGCGGTGACCCAGGGCGGAATGGGCGGCGAGCCAGGATCCTCGCCCGCGGCCTGCACCACCTGGGCGGGCGGCACGATGCCATCCGGCCCGGCCACGGCCATGCGCAGCAGGATATGGTTGGCGCAGTCGCCATTGCCCAGCCAGATGGATTGCTCCATGTAGAAAAACCGCGCATCCCAGCCGATCACGCGGCTGCGCATGCGAAACCGCGCCAGATTGCGCACCCGCTTGCGATAGCGCACCGATGCCCCCGCCACGGTAAAGCCCCAGCCCTTATGGCGCAGCACCTCGATCAGGCCGCTGCGCCACAGCATCGGCACCCGGCCGAGGTCATAAAGCGTCAGCGTGCGGCCATTGTTAAGCTCGTTCCAGGGATCCAGATCCCAGGGCCAGCAGATATGGTCGGACACATGCTCCCGCAGCAGGGGCTGGGGGCGGGGCGTGCGCTGGGCAAGCGCATGATAGGCAAGGCGCAGAAACGGGTACATGGGCGCTCCTTTCGCGGGCACGCAGCCATGGCTGCCCCGCGAGGTCAAGCGCAACCCCGCGGCACCCCTTGCCCTTTGGGCCTGCGCTGGCTACCTCACGGGGGAACAACGCAAGAGGCAGACATGCAATCCCTCTATCAGATCCTGATGCTGCTGCTGGACATCGTCTGGTTCTTCATCATCAGCCACGTCATCCTGTCCTGGCTGATCAATTTCCAGGTGCTGAACATGCGCCAGCCGCTGGTTGCCCAGATCTGGGATGGCCTTAACCGCATCCTGGAGCCGCTCTATGGCCCGATCCGCCGCGCGCTGCCGCCCATGGGCGGGCTGGACCTGGCGCCGCTGGTGGTGCTGCTGGGTGTGTTTGCCATCCGCATCGTGCTGCAGAACAACGCCGGGTTCTTCTACGGCTTCTGACGGGGCTGACGCGGGCGCGGGCGGGGTTGCCGCCCAAACCCTTGTGTGAAAAACTGCGCCCCATCACAGATATGGCAGGATACCCGGCACTCTCATGATGGCGGATGACACCGCGCTGCTGCGCGAAATCTTTGGATTCGACGCCTTCCGCCCCGGCCAGCAGGAGATCGTGCGCGCGGTGGCCGAAGGCCGCAACGTGCTGGCCATCATGCCCACCGGCGGCGGCAAATCCCTGTGCTATCAGTTGCCCGCGCTGATGCGGCCCGGCGTGACGGTGGTGATCTCACCGTTGATCGCGCTGATGCGCGACCAGGTGCGCGCGCTGCGCCAAAGCGGGGTCACCGCCGGCGCGCTGACCTCCGCCAACACCCCCGAGGAAAACGAAGAGGTGCACGCGGCCCTTTCGGAGGGGCGGCTGAAGCTGCTCTATCTGGCGCCGGAACGGCTGGCGGCGCTGTCGGCGCGGCGGATGCTGGCGCAGGCGCAGGTCTCGCTGATTGCGGTGGATGAGGCGCATTGCGTCAGCCAGTGGGGCCATGATTTCCGCCCCGATTACCTGCGCATCGGCGAATTGCGCCGAGACCTTGACGTGCCGCTGGCGGCCTTCACCGCCACCGCGGATGCCGAAACCCGCGCCGAAATCGTCACCCGCCTGTTCGAAGGTATTGAGCCACAGAGCTTTCTGCGCGGGTTTGACAGGCCCAACATCCACCTGGCCTTTGCCGCCAAGGACGGCCCGCGCCAGCAGATCCTGCGCTATGCCGCGGCGCGGCAGGGGCGCTGCGGCATCGTCTATTGCGGCACACGGGCCAAGACGGAAACCCTGGCCAAGGCCCTGCTGGATGCCGGCCACAGCGCCTGCGCCTATCACGGCGGGATGGAACCAGACACCCGCCGCACGGTCGAGGAACGCTTCGCCACGGAGGACGGGCTGATCGTGGTGGCCACGGTGGCCTTTGGGATGGGGGTGGACAAGCCCGACATCCGCTGGGTCGCCCATGCCGATCTGCCCAAGAGCATCGAAAGCTATTACCAGGAAATCGGCCGCGCCGGGCGTGACGGCGCCCCCGCCGAGGCGCTGACGCTGTTCGGGGCGGATGACATCCGCTATCGCCGGATGCAGATCGACGAAAGCCCCGCCCCGCCGGAACGGCGCGATGCCGATCATGGCCGCCTGAACGCCCTGCTGGGCCTGGCAGAGGCGCAGGTCTGCCGCCGGGCGACCCTGCTGGCCTATTTCGGCGAAACCGGTGGCACCTGCGGCAACTGCGACCTGTGCGACAAGCCGCCAGAGACGTTTGACGCCACCCAGGCCGTGCGCAAGGCGCTGTCCGCCGCGCTGCGCACGGGCGAAACCTTTGGCCAGGGGCATCTGATTGATGTGCTGACCGGCACCATGTCACCCAAGGTGCGCGAACGCGGCCATGACACGCTGCCCACCTTCGGCGTGGGGCGCGACATGACCAAAAGCCAGTGGCAGGCGGTGTTTCGCCAGATGATGGGCCATGACCTGCTGCGCCCGGACCCGGAACGCAAGGGCGGGTTGGTGATGACCGATCACGCCCTGCCCCTGCTGCGCGGCGAGGCCGAGATCCGCCTGCGCCGCGACAGCGTCAGCGCCGCAAGGCGCGA
>CBFHYV010000221.1:0-4947 GCA_965660085.1 uncultured Paracoccaceae bacterium | reverse complement strand
GGCCCGCGCCGCGGTCCAGCGCCACCTGCGCCGTGCTCAGCGCCTGCGCCATTTCAGGGTTGCGGACCTGCTGATTCTCCCACTCCACCAGTTGCAGCGCAAAGCGAATGGTGCCCAGCAAGTTGTTGAAATCATGCGCAACACCGCCCGTCATCTGGCCCAGCGCATCCAGCCGGCTTTCGCGGTCCATCTGCGCGCGCTGGCGCCAGCGTTCCGTGACATCCAGCAGGGTCAGCACATAGGCCAGGTCCGTCTCCGTGGCCTGATCCACAGCGGCAGAGCGCAGTTCCAGCATCCGCACGCCGGACCAATCCGGGGAACTGGCCGCGAGCGTTTCGGCCGCGAAATGATCGCCGCGCGCCATGCGGGCCAGGGGCTGGTCCCGTTGCGGCAATTCGGACAGGTCATCGGGGTTCAGGAAGGTGACATGGCTGATCCAGGGCGCGGGCGACGTGCCCCCCCCGCGCAGCAGGGCCGCGCGTGCGCGCATGTTCGCAAACACGATCCGCCCATCCGCCCGCAGGCCCAGGATCTTGCCGGTGACGGCATCCATCACCACGTCCCGCCCGTGGCGTTCCGCCTCCGCGGTGCGGGAGGCCGCGTGGGAGCTGTGGCGCGCCATCCGCTCTCTGTGCAGCAACAACAGCGTGACGAAGGCCGCGCCCAGAACGGTGGCAAACAACAGCCCCACGGCCCCCATCCGCAACACCGCCGATTGGCGCAGCCATGCCGCGCCCAGCTGCTCGGTTGCGGTGACGATGGCGCGCAGTTCCGCCACGGCGTCATCGTCCGGCAACCGGACCAGGGCATCCACCTCGGCGCTGCTGGCGCCATCGGCAAAGGCCTGCCGGGCCACATCGATCCCTTGGCGATAGCGGTCCATGGTGGCGCGGAAATCCCGCAGATCCAGCGGCGCGCCGGCGTCCTTGGCAATCTGCTGCAACCGCTCCACCGCGGCGGCAAGGTCGTCATGGGACGCAACGGCGCGGGCGTCATAGCCCTCTCCCGGGCGCAGCACCATGTTCTTGAAATGGTGGATCAACCCGCCATAGCCCAGATGCCGTTCCAGGCGCAGCGCCTGCTGGGCAAACCGCTGGATCAGAACCTCGCGCTGGGCCAATTCACGGCTGATGACGGCGCCGCCGCCCAGCGTGAGCATGAACAGGACAACCAGCCCGACCAACAGCCGATACATCGTCCGCCGGGTCATTGCACCGCTGGCCCGGCGCAGCCATTCGCCCGGCGCAGGCATCATGGGCTCCGCTGGCCTGACAGAACGTCCCTTACGGCATCCAGCAGGTCCATCGGCCCGTCCGCCTTGTTCACCACGGCCCGAAAGGCAATGTCCGTTTGCCGCGCAGCCACGGCATCCCCGGTCAGGCAGATGATCGGCAGCTGCGCGACGCGCGCCCACATACGCCGCGCCACCTCAGCCGCGGTCATGGTCCCTGGCAGGTTGAAGTCCATGATCACCACATCGGGCCGCTGCGGAATGTCCAGCAGGTTCAGCGCCTCTGCCCCGTGAGAGGCGAATTGCACCGCATATCCCGCCCGCTGCAGCACCTTCGTCAGCACACCCGAGACGAGGGGATCATCCTCAACCAGAAGAACATGGTGCGGGGTCAGTGGCCCGCGCGGGGGCAAGGACATTCAGGGCCTCGGGCATGGTTCGTGTTTTCGCAAAGGCAACAAAACAGACATCTTCAACCTACAATTGTAGCTTATGCGCCACAGAATTGCACGTATAGTGTGCTGTTCGTGTCAGACTGCCTTTGTTTCAAGCGCAGATGGGCCGCCTGCTGTGCCAGTGCACGGCGGCAGAGGGGCCCAAGACCCTGACGGCGCAAAGAAAAAACCCCGGCGCCGAAACGCCGGGGGGGGCCAGATGGGCCGGTTGTTGCAAACTGTGCCCGTCAGCCGCCCTTCAACCGCTGAATCACAAAGACTTCATTCTGCGGGCCAAGCGCCTGATGGCGAGAGGTGCTCATCTCGCCATCGATCACGACGGAGACGCCGGCATCCAGCAGCGGCTTCACGCCCGGATGCGCCGCCGCCAGCGCATCCAGCGCGCCGCCGACAGTGCTGGCCTCTACCTGCACGCTCTCCGCGCCGCCGGTCAGGCGCCGCAGCCCGGACCACAGATGCAGCGTGACCATCACCGCGCCTTCAGCGCCGCCAGCAGCTTGGGTGGGCTGATGGGCAGATGGGTCATGCGCACGCCCACCGCATCCTGGATGGCATTGGCAATGGCCGGCAAGGGCGGCGCGATGCCGGTTTCCCCCACCCCGCGCACACCAAAGGGATGGCCGGGGTTCGGCACCTCAACGATCACGGTATCGATCATCGGCAGGTCAGAGGCCACCGGCACGCGGTAATCCAGGAACACCGGATTGGCCAGGCGGCCGTTGTCATCATACACATATTCTTCGTTCAGCGCCCAGCCGATGCCCTGCACCGCGCCGCCCTGATACTGCCCTTCGACATAGGCGGGATGGATCGCGCGCCCGGCGTCCTGCGCCACCAGATAGCGCAGGATGGTCACGCGGCCGGTCTCCGGATCCACCTCCAGGTCCACGACATGCGCGCCAAAGCTGGCGCCCACCCCGTCCGGCACGGATTCCTGATGGCCAGAGATCGGGCCGCCCGTGCTGCCCATGCTGGCGGCGATCTCCTTGATCGACATGGGCGGAAACTTGCCCGCGTTGGGGCCGGCCGGCTGGGCCGCGCCATCGACCCATTCCACCGCCTCGGCATCAATGCCCCATTCGGCGGCGGCGCGGCGGCACATTTCGGCAATGGCGTCCTGGGTTGCCTCCACCGCGGCCTTGCCGGTGGCAAAGGTGGCGCGGCTGCCATGGGTGGGCTCGTTCACGCCCAGCGCGCCGGTTTCCACCACGTTCACCCGCACATCCTCATAGGGGATGCCCAGCGTTTCCGCGACCATCAGCGCCAGCGATGCGCGCGACCCGCCGATATCCGGCGTGCCGACAGAGACCTGCGCGGTCCCGTCCTCACCAATCGCCATGCTGACGGAGGTTTCGCCATTGTGGTTGAACCAATAGCCCACGGCAAAGCCGCGCCCCTGGTTGGGGCCAAGCTCTGCCTGCAGATTGGGGTGGTCCTGCACGGCGGCCAGCACCTCTGACAGGCCGATGGAGCCGAATTTCGGCCCATAGCTGGACCTGTCCCCGGTCTTGACGCCGTTCCTGATGCGCACCTCGATCGGGTCCAGCGCCAGTTCGCGGCACATCTCATCCACCAAGCTTTCCACGGCAAAGGCCCCCATGGGCGAGCCGGGCGCGCGATAGGCGGCGCATTTGGGCCGGTTGGCCAGCACGTCATAGCCGATGTGCTGGACATTCTCCAACTTGTAGCCCGCGAAAGCGCAATACAGCGCCATGTCAACCGGCGCGCCGGGGAAGGCGCCGCCCTGCATGCGGAACTCTGCCCGCGCGCCGGTGATGGTGCCGTCCTTTTTCATGCCGATCTTGACATCCATGCTGGCGGACGCCGTCGGCCCCGTGGCGCGCAGCACCTCCGAGCGGGACATGACGATCTTCACCGGACGCCCGCCCGCCCTTTTGGAGAGCGCCAGCGACAGCGGTTCCATGAAGATCGTCGTCTTGCCGCCAAAGCCGCCGCCGATTTCCGATGGCGTGACGCGCAGGCCCGATGCCTCTATCCCCAGCACGGCGGCGCTCATCTTGCGGATGAACCACTGGCCTTGGGTGCAGACCCACATCTCGCCCTTGTTGTCGGCGCCCATCTGCCCGACGCAGGCATGGGGTTCGATATAGCCCTGATGCGCGGCCTCGGTCTTGTAGCTGCGTTCCATCACCAGATCGGCCTGGGCAAAGCCGGCCTCCACATCGCCATGGCCGAATTCCATGTAGCGCACGACATTGGGATGCAGCCCTTCGGGCACGGTGGCGTCTGCCGCGCCGTCGCGGATCACGGGCGCGCCATCAGCCATGGCGTCATCCACGTCGATCACATGGGGCAGCACCTCATATTCCACCTCGATCAGCCGCGCGGCGTCTTCGGCCAGCAGGCGCGAGGTTGCGGCCACCGCCGCCACCGCATGACCATCATACAGCGCACGCGCCCCGGCCATGGTGTTTTCCTGCAAGTCCCAGTCCTCGCCCGTCAGCCCCTCGGGGAAGTCGGCGCGGGTGACGATGGCCTTCACCCCCTCCAGCGCGGCGGCGCGGCTGGTATCAATCCGCAGGATGCGCGCATGGGCATGGGGCGAGCGCACGACAGCGCCATGCAGCATCCCCGGCAGGGCAAAATCCGCGCCATAGCGCGCGCGGCCCGTCACCTTGTCCAGCCCGTCGGGGCGGGCCGGGCGGGTGCCCACCAGTTTGAATTCGGTCAAGCCGTCCTTTGCCATCACGCCACCTCTTGCCGCATTTCCGCCGCCGCATCCATCACGGCGCGGATGATCTTGTCATAGCCGGTGCACCGGCACAGGTTGCCCGCCAGCCAATAGCGGACCTCCTCCTCTGTCGGGCTCGGGTTTTCCGCCAGCAGCGATTTGGCCGCCACAAGGATGCCCGGCGTGCAGAACCCGCATTGCAGCGCGGCATGTTCAATGAACTTGCGTTGCAGCGGGTGCAGATCGGTGCCCTCGGCCATGCCTTCGATGGTCTCGATGCTCTTGCCATCGGCTTCCACCCCCAGCACCAGGCAGGAACACACCAGCGTGCCATCCAGCGTGACGCTGCAGGCCCCGCAATCGCCCGTGCCGCAGCCTTCCTTGCTGCCTGTCAGGCCGACGTGATCGCGCAGGCAGTCCAGCAGCGTCTCACGCGCATCGGCCAGGAATTCGACTTGGTCGCCATTCACGGTGGCGGTGACATGGATCTTGCTCATGCGGGTTCTCCCTTCGCGCGGGCATAGGCGATCTTTGCGGCGCGTCTGGCCAGCACGCCGGCGATGTCAACG
>CBFHYV010000220.1:0-4969 GCA_965660085.1 uncultured Paracoccaceae bacterium | reverse complement strand
CCGGCCTGACAGCGCGGCGCCGGCGGTCAGGGGGCTGCCAGCGCGCCATCCAAGCGCAGGACCCGGTTGGGATAGGCCCCGCCCGCGACGGGCACCCGCACCCTGCCCACCGTGGCAAAGCCATGGGCTGCGTAAAACGCCAGCGCGGGGGCGTTTTCTTCATTGGCCAGCAGCCAGGGATGCGCCGCCCCAAGGCCGCGCGCATGATCCAGCGCCGCCCCCAGCAGGGCGCGGCCCAGGCCCTGTCGCTGGTGGCGCGGGCGGACATAGAGCGTCTCGATTTCCGTTGCGGAACAGCCAGCCACCGGCGCCGGGCTGTGATGCCGCAGCATGGCATAGCCTTGCAGCCCCGCACCGCCATCCTGCACCACAAGGCTGCGCGCCTGATCGGTGATCCAGCCGGCGCATTGCGCCTGCGTGAAGGTGGCCAGCGCATGGCGGGCAAATTCGGGCGTAATGCCATCGCGCAGATAGGTGTGCAGCCAGACCTCCAGCGACAGGGCGGCAAGGCTGGCGGCATCATTGGCGGTGGCGGGGCGCAGGGGCATGGCGGAAACCTTTGGGGCGGGGCGTGCAGCCAAACGCAAAAGGGCGCGCCAGTGGCGCGCCCCCTGCATCATCTGTGCCGCGGTTGGCTTACATCTGGCCGATGGTCCAGAAGAAGCTCTCGCCCGAGCTTTCGTCCACACCGTCATTGTCCGTGGAGATCCAGGTGGTGCCGTCCTCGAAGATGGCCATGCCTTCGACCTTGTCCACGATATAGCCACCGAAGCCCAGGATGTCGGCGCGCAGATCCCGCACGATTTCCTTTTCGACGACCGGCAGTTCACCATCCAGCGCCGCAGGCACCATCTGGTCCATGGACACACGGGTCACCGCCTTGATGGCGGAGTTGGAGAACTGGTTGTCACGCTCGATCAGATACATGTAATCGCCATGCGCCGTGATCTCGGACAGGCCGACCCAGCCCGTGTCAACGGCGGTCTTGGGATAGTGCACACCGCCCCATTCGCCGGTTTCCAGGTTATAGGCCAGCAGCTTGACCAGACCCTTGGGGTCATTGTCGAACTCACGCTGGATGGCCACCCACAGGGTGTTGCCCACCTTGGTCACGCCTTCGGCGGCCCAGCGGCGTTCCACGGCCATGATCTCCTTGGGGAAGGGGATGGTCGCGGCGATCTCGCCCTCGGCGGTCACGTGATAGATGGCATGGGCGCGGCCACGGTCCGGGCGGCCTTCGGAGGCGACATAGAAGTTGCCTTCGCCGTCCAGCGTGATGCCTTCCATGTCCAGGCCCTGCGCCGGATAGCCTTCGCGGGTCACGCGGATGGCGTCCACGATCTGCGCCGGGGTCTGCTTCGTGTCGATGACGAAGATTGTCGGCTGGAAGGCGTAGAAGCTGTCATTGACCGCATAGACCATGCCGTCTTCGCCAGCCACCATGCCGGAGATCGCGCCCCAGCCCGTCAGCTCGTCCATGCCGGCGGAGGTCAGGTGCGGATAGGCGGCAGGGGCGTCCTGGTATTCAAAGATCATGACATGGGCGTTCGGGCCCTCATCGGCGACCTCGTTCGCGGAGACCAGCAGGTTGCGCTCGGGCAGGGCCACATAGCCCTCCGGGCCGATGCCAGAGGGCAGCAGCTGCGCCAGGACCGGGGCGGTCGGGTCGGTGGCGTCATAGACACCCACGACGGAGCCACGCTCGGACCCGATGAAGATCATCGGCGTGCCGCCGAAGGTCGCCGTTTCCACCGATTCCGGTTCCACGCCCTTGTTGCCGGAGCGTTCCTCGGGGTAGTGGCCGATCTGGATCAGCGCATGTTCAAAGGACGTGCCGGATTCATAAACGACCGAGCCATCCTTGTTGAAGATGGTCCAGCCGCGCGAGCCGCCGTCCATGTCACCTTCGTTGGCGGTGGCGAAGTGATCGTCATCCAGCCATTTCACGGCATCGGGTTCACGGACCACGTCTTCGACGGTTTCAACGAACAGCAGCGCGCCTTCTTCGTTGGTGTCCACGCCTTCCAGCGTGACCGCACCGGCGGAGAAGTGGTTGATGACGGAACCGTCGCGGCCCACGACGACCATGTGGTTGTTTTCCTGCATGGACACAACGACTTCGCCCAGGCCGTTGATGTCAACGAATTCCGGCTCGGGGTCGTGGCCGTCCTTGTCCGCCAGGCCGGTCAGCTCAACGGTCATCAGCGCGTCGCAATCCAGCGCGCCATCGGTCAGCGGGCCCATCACCAGGAAACCGGCGGGCATCTGGCCGGTGCGGCCGTCGCCCAGGTCTTCGTCGCGCTCGTTCTCGATCGCCACGGCGATCATGGAGCCGTCCTTGGCCACGGCGACGCTGTCGGGCTGGCCGCCCAGGTCACAGTCGTTCAGGCGCTCGCCGGTCATGACGTCCAGCGCCAGCAGGTGGCCCGACGGCTGGGTGTAGCTTTCAGAGGTGTTGATGCCGACGAATGCGGTGGTGCCCACCACGCCAACAGAGGTCGGTTCGCCGTCCAGCGCGATGTTGCCCATGGGCTGCGGGTTCGCGGGGTCGGTGATGTCGATGCGGCCCAGCACGCCCAGCGGGCTGTCGGTATAGACCAGCGTCATGCCATCGGCCGTGGCGGCGATGATCTCGGCAGAGCTTTCGCGGGTCTTGTCCTCGCCCTCGGCCATGTTGTCCACGGTGGCAAAGCTGGCGATGCGGTTGAAATTCATCTCGGCCATCGCGCCGGTCGCGCAGAGCGCGATCACGGAGGTCAGGCAAGTCAGACGTGCGGTCATGAGAAATGTCCCCTGTTGGAAGGTGCCATTTCCCTGAACCTGCGCTGTAACAGGCCGGCAACATCCGGGTGACAGGGTTGTAACAGGCCTTGATTTATAGGCCCCGCGCCTGCCACGCGCGCCGTGATGCGGCGGTGTCCACGGGCCGGGGCGCGATCACGCGCCCCAGGGGATCCAGATTGTCCGCTGTTCCGTTGCGGCGTCCAGGAAGGCGCGCGGGGCCGTGGCCTGGCGCATCCAGTCCGCCGTGTCAAAGCCCGGCAGCCAGGTGCGTTTCAGGCTGTCCGCGCTGTCACGCTCGATCACGCCGTCCAGCGCCGGATCCCCAAAGGACCAGACCGCGTCCACATCCGCGTGGGCCGCCAGCACCGGGGCCAGCGCGTCCTGCGGGCCGGTCAGCAGGTTGACCACGCCGCCGGGCACGTCAGAGGTCTCCAGCAGTTGCACAAGCTCTGCCATGATCAGCGGATGCGCCTGGGAGGCCAGCAGGACCACCCGGTTGCCCATGGAGATGGCCGGTGCCAAGGCAGAGACCGCCGCCAGAAGCGGCCGCGCATTGGGGCAGAGCACGCCGATCACCCCAACGGGGCCCCGCGCCGCCAGCACCGTGCCGCGCATGGGCACGGCGCGCATCTCTCCGGCGTATTTGTCCGCCCAGGCGGCCGCGGCAAACAGACGGTCCACGCTGGCGGCCACTTCCTGCGCGCCATCGCCGCCGCCCGTGGCGGCATCCAGCCGCGCGGCCAGTTCCGGCGCGCGGGCGGCCATGTTTTCCGCCAGGTAATAGATCACCTGCGCGCGCAGATGCGCCGTGGCAGAGGCCCAGCCTGTGGCCCCCTGCGCGGCCTCGACCGCGTTGCGGATGTCCTTGCGGTTGGCGATGGGCGCCTGGCCCAGCAGCTGACCATCGGCGCCATGCACATCGCGTGACAGGCCGCTGTCAGGGCGGGCCTGTTTGCCGCCGATGAACAGCTTCATCGTGCGGTCAGGGGTGCCGGGGACGCTCTGCGCTGTGGGGGCATCCGCTGCAGCCACGGGCGGCACTGGCGCTGCGGTTTCGCCATCAAAGGCGGCGGGGCGGGTGTAGGCCAACAGCCCCTCCGGCCCGCCTTCGCGGCCAAAGCCGCTGTGCCGCATCCCGCCAAAGCCTGCGGCGGCGTCCAGGAAATTGGTGCCGTTGATCCAGATCACCCCTGCCGGGATGCGCGGGGCGATGTCCAGCGCGGTGTTGATGTTCTCGCTCCAGACGCTGGCGGCCAGCCCGTATCGGGTGTTGCCCGCCAGGGCCAGCGACTCGGCCGGGGTGCGGAAGGTGGTGGACACCAGCACCGGGCCAAAGATCTCCTCCTGCATCAGGGGGTGCGCGGGCGACAGCCCCTCGATCAGGGTGGGGGGGTAGAACAGGCCGCTGTCCGGCAGCGGCCCTGCGGCCCGGTGCATCCGCCCATCGGTGCAGCCATCCACAAGGCTGCGGATGCGCGCCAGCTGCGCCTCATCCACGATGGCGCCCAGATCCACGCATTTGTCCAGCGGATCGCCCAGGCGCAGGCTGTCCATCCGGCGGCGCAGGCGGGCGTGGAACGTATCCGCGATGCCTTCCTGCACGATCAGCCGCGATCCGGCGCAGCAGACCTGACCCTGGTTGAAGAAGATCGCATCCACCAGCCCTTCGACGGCGCTGTCGATATCGGCATCCTCGAACACGATGAAGGGGCTTTTGCCGCCCAGTTCCAGCGTCAGGGCCTTGCCGCTGCCCGCCGTTGCGCGGCGCAGCTGCTGCCCCACGGCGGTGGAGCCTGTGAAGGCGATCTTGTCCACCTCTGCCTCTGCCAGCGCCGCGCCCACCGTGCCATCGCCCGTGACGATGTTGATGACGCCCGCCGGCACGCCGGCCTGCTGGCACAGCCCGGCAAAGAACAGTGCCGTCAGCGGCGTCTGTTCGGCGGGTTTCAGCACCACGGTATTGCCGGTGGCAAGCGCGGGCGCGACCTTCCACGCCAGCATCAGCAGCGGAAAGTTCCACGGGATGATCTGGCCACACACCCCCAGCGGCTGGCGGCCGGGTTGTTCTTCGTCAAACAGCTGGGCCAGTCCGGCGTGATAGTAGAAATGCCGATGCACCAGTGGCAGGTCGATATCGCGGGTTTCGCGGATGGGCTTGCCGTTGTCCATCGTCTCCAGCACGGCC
>CBFHYV010000219.1:0-4972 GCA_965660085.1 uncultured Paracoccaceae bacterium | reverse complement strand
CAAAACTGTCCAGATAGGCCTCTGCATCCGTGCCCTGAAAGCTGGAGCAGCCGAACAGCATCTCGATCCCGGTGTCGTCCACATAGGCTGTCATCGCGCCCCAGGCCAGGCGCAGCACATCGGGGTCCCGCACCTCCGGCGCGATGCAGAACCGCCCCATCTCCACCATCTTGCCGGGATAGGCCGACAGGGCCGACAGCTCATAATACTGGGCGGAATAGCTGCGTTGGATCTCTGCGCCATCGGACAGCGGCAGAAAGCGGAAACAGCAGATCAGCGCGCCGGTCTGCGTATCCTCGACCAGCATGTGATCACATTGGTCGTCAAAGGCGTCGGCATCCAGGCCGGGCGTTCCGTGAAAGGCCAGGTGCCGCAGGCGTTGCGCCGCCTCAACATCCGCGGCCGTGCGCGCCAGCCGGCAGCGATACCGCCCCTTTTCCAGATCCTGCATCGCGCTGCCTCCTTGCCACGGCCCTGCGCCCTGATCGGGGCACAGTGTGACAGCAGCATGTCAACCCGCGCAGCAGGGCGGCGAAAAGTTGCGCAGGCGTTACCGTGTCACGCCCCTATTGGCCGAAAAGCTGCCCCGCGTCGAACCCACCGATATTGCCGAACAGCTGGCGGATGAAGCTGATGTTGCGCTCGCCCGAACGCGTGATGCGCCGCGCCAGCGGCACGACCTGCCCGTCCTCCAGCCCGTAGGTGGTGATGTTGCGCACCACGCCCAGATCGTCGAACGCGATCTCCACAACCTTGCGGTCGATGATCTCGGGCGCGCGCCAGGCCTGCTGGCGCAGCTCGCTCTGGATATAATAGTATCCGCTGCCGTCCTGCACGCCAGAGGCCGTGGGCACGCCCACCAGATCCTCCACCGTGGCGCGGGTGTCCACGCCGGGCACGATCTGCTGCAACACATCCGCCGGCGGAATATAGCCATGGGTGCGGAATTGCGCCGCACAGCCCGAAAGGACCAGCGCCGCGGCCAACAACAGCGCGGCTGCACCCGGTTTGAACTTTGCCCGCATGGCTGCCCCCTTGGCGTATCTTTGCCGGCCTTGTCATGTCTGCCCTGCCGGATTATCCAGTGCTTAGCGAATAACACCCCCCCACTCAAGCCGATGGAGCACGCCGTGCCGCAGCCGACAGCAGGCCACCCTGCCCGACTTGCCGTCTCTTCCCTGTCCCAGCGCAAGCCGACGCGATTCCTGATCCAGCCGGAAGCCGAAGAGCGCGCCCGCCTGGCGGAGGAACTGGGCATTCAGGGAATCCGCAAACTGCGGTTCGAGGGCGAGTTGCGCGCCAGCGGCAAGCATGACTGGTTGATGCAGGCCACCCTGGGCGCCACCGTGGTGCAGGACTGCGTTGTCACGCTGGAGCCGGTGACAACCCGGATCGACACGCCCGTGATGCGGCTGTTTTCCGCCGATGCCGCCGAAGACGCCGCCCGCGCCGGCGAAACCGAAATGCCCCAGGACGACACTGTGGAGCCCCTGGGCGAATGGATCTGCCCGGCCTCCGTCATGGCAGAGACCCTGGCGCTGGAGCTGCCGGCCTATCCGCGCGCCGCAGGCCTGGACACCGGCGCCGCCGACATGGCCCAGACACCGCAAGGCCCGGCCCCCGTGCAGGACAGCAGCGATGACCCGGAGAGGCCAAAACCCTTCGCCGCGCTGGCCGCCCTGAAGGACAAGCTGGAAAAGGGCGAGGGCTGAGGCGCGATTTGACCTTGCCAAATTGAATTTAGCCCGTATTTTCGCGCTCTCACACGGATTCCATCTTGTGCGGCACGGTCCACTGGGCGTATCAGCCCGCACGATCCATCCCATACACCCGGGGCGCAGTTTCGCCCCCCAGATACACCGAGGTTGAGCAATGGCCGTTCAGCAGAACAAGGTTTCCAAATCCCGCCGCAACAACCGCCGTGCCCACGATGCCCTGGTGGCGGCGAACCCCAATGAATGCGGCAACTGTGGCGAACTGCGTCGTCCCCATCACGTCTGCCCGTCTTGCGGCCACTACGCCAACCGCGAAGTGATCGCCATGGCGGATGAGGTTGACTTGGACGAAGACGCGGCCTGATCCGCAAGGCTGACCCATGGCACACACGCAGGACACCCCGCTGGAGGACAGCTCCGGCCCAGTCGTTCTGTCCGTGGATGCCATGGGCGGCGATCGCGGCGCCTATGCCGTGGTCAATGGCATGGCCAAGGCCGCGCGGAAGAACCCGCGCCTGCGGTTCATCCTGCATGGGCCCGAGGCTGAGCTGAAGCGCCTGGTGGCGCGGCGGCGGGTGCTGACCAAGATCACCGAGATCCGGGACGCAAGCCAGGTGATCCGCATGGAGGACAAGCCCAGCCATGTGGTGCGCCACGGCAAGGGAAGTTCCATGTGGTCGGCCGTTGAGGCCGTGCGCTCTGGCGAGGCAACGGTGGCCGTGTCCTGCGGCAATACGGGCGCGCTGATGGCGCTGTCCATGATCCGCCTGCGCCGCCTGCCTGGGATCGTCCGCCCCGCAATCGCAATCCTGTGGCCCTCGCGCAATCCGCAGGGGTTCAACGTGATGCTGGACGTGGGCGCCGATATCCGAGCCGATTCCCAGGACCTGCTGCGCTATGCGCTGATGGGCGTGTCCTATGCGCGCAACGGCCAGGGCGTGGATGCGCCCCGCGTGGGCTTGTTGAATGTCGGCACCGAAGATCACAAGGGCCGCCCGGAACTGCATGAGGCCGACAGCCTGATCGCCGCCCACGCGGCAGAAGGCGGCTATGAATATATCGGCTTCGTTGAGGGCGGCGATATTCCCGGCGACCGCTGTGATGTGATCGTCACGGACGGATTCACGGGCAATGTGGCGCTGAAGACGGGCGAAGGCACGGCCACGCTGATCGGCGAACAACTGCGCGCCGCGTTCAGCTACTCTCCGCTGTCGCGCCTGGCGGCGCTGATGGCCTATTCCTCGCTGCGGCGATTCCAGAAACGTATTGATCCGCGGCGCAAGAATGGCGGCGTCTTCCTGGGGCTGAACGGAACGGTCGTGAAATCCCACGGCTCGGCGGATGCCACCGGCTTCGCCGCGGCGATCAAGCTGGCCTATATGCTGGCCGAAACACGGTTTCAGGACAAATTGGCCGCAAGGGTTGCATCTGCAGCAATCGCCGCACAGGATGCGCCAGCCACGGGCGAGACGAACGGAAGAACCTGATGAACACACGCGCAACCGTTGTCGGGGTTGGCCACTATCTGCCTGACCGCGTTGTCGAAAATGCCGAATTCGAAGCCTCGCTCGATACGTCGGATGAATGGATTCGGACCCGTTCTGGCATTGAACGGCGCCATTTCGCCGCCGAGGGTCAGACAACATCGCAGATGGCCGTGATCGCGGCGCAGCGCGCGCTGGACAGTGCCGGGATCAGCGTGGATGAGGTGGACGCCGTGGTAGTGGCCACCTCCACGCCGGACCTGACCTTCCCTTCCGTCGGCACCATGGTGCAGCACGGGCTGGGCATGACGCATGGCTTCGCCTTTGATGTGCAGGCCGTCTGCGCCGGGTTCGTCTTTGCGCTGGCCAATGCCAATGCGCTGATCCTGGCGGGCCAGGCGCGCACCGTCGTTGTCATCGGGGCGGAAACATTCAGCCGCATCATGGACTGGACGGATCGCTCCACCTGCGTGCTGTTCGGCGATGGCGCCGGTGCGCTGGTGCTGCGCGCCGCCGAAGGCAGCGGGAGCGCGCAGGACCGTGGCATCCTTGCCACGGATCTGAACTCAGATGGCCGCTACCGCGAGATGCTGTTCGTGGATGGCGGGGTGTCCACCACCGGCGCCTCGGGCAAGCTGCGCATGCAGGGCAATCCGCTGTTCCGCCAGGCCGTGGACAAGCTGTCCGCCACCGCCGAAACCGCGCTGGACAAGGCCGGGCTTGGCAGCGCGGATGTGGACTGGATCGTGCCGCATCAGGCCAATATCCGCATCATCCAGGGCACAGCCCGCAAGATGGGCGTGCCCATGGACCGCGTGGTGGTCACCGTGCAGGATCACGGCAACACCTCTGCCGCGTCCATCCCGCTGGCCATGTCCGTGGGCGTGGCGCGCGGCCAGATCAAACCGGGCGATCTGCTGGTGGCCGAGGCCATCGGCGGCGGCCTGGCCTGGGGCGCCGTGGTTCTGCGGTGGTAGATCAGCATCGCACCGCAAGGGCTTGTTGACTCGTATTCTTTGCCCGGCATACACTTGAATTGATGCGAGGCGGGGACAGAGCGCATGAGCGAAAAAACCTTGACACGGATGGACCTGAGCGAGGCTGTGTTCCGCGAAACGGGGCTGTCCCGCAATGATTGCGCCGATCTGGTGGAAAGCGTCCTGAAACATATGTCGGATGCTCTGGTCGCGGGGGAACAGGTCAAGATCTCCTCCTTCGGCACGTTTTCCGTCCGCGACAAAGCCGCGCGGGTTGGCCGCAACCCCAAGACCGGGGAAGAGGTGCCGATCCAACCGCGCCGCGTGCTCAGTTTCCGCCCCTCTCACCTGATGAAAGACCGCGTGGCCAAGGGCAACCGCGGCTGAGGAGACGGGTATGCCCAAGTCTGCGGACGCTTTTCGCACGATCAGCGAAGTCGCGGAATGGTTGCAAACGCCCACCCATGTCCTGCGGTTCTGGGAGACGAAGTTTCCACAGGTCAAGCCCGTGAAGCGCGCCGGAAACCGCCGCTATTACCGGGCGTCGGACATGCGGCTTCTGGGCGGGATCAAGCGCCTGTTGCATGAGGAAAAGCTGACCATCAAGGGCGTGCAGAAGATCCTGCGCGAACAGGGGGTGAAATACGTGATCTCCCTGTCCCAGCCGCTCGATGGCGAAGACGCGGCCCCGCCCACGCCGCCCACGGCCCAGATCATGCCCTTTGCCCCGCGCACGATCCCCAAGCCGCCGCCCCTGCGTTGCGGGCGGCGTCCTCCGTGCCGGGATCCCCGCTGA
>CBFHYV010000218.1:0-4973 GCA_965660085.1 uncultured Paracoccaceae bacterium | reverse complement strand
AGCCCGCGTCCAGCACCCGCGCCCCGTGCAGATCCGCCGGCAGGCGTGCCAGCATCCGCGCGCGCATGGCGTCCCGGCCGCGGCGCACGGTTTCGCGCACCCGCGACACTGGCGCATCCGAGGTCAGCTGTTCCCACACCCGCGTGGCGGTGCGGTCAAAGTAATGTTCCACGCGGTGGCGGGTGGCCTCGTAATGGGGCTGGGGGGCGGGCGTGCGCATCAATCAAATCCCAGAAGCTCGAAGATGTCGCGGTCTTCCATGGGCGCCGGGGCCAGCGGCTCCGTGCCGCGCCACAGGGTTTCCGCCATGCGGATGTATTCCGCCCGCGCCATGACGATGTCTTCCTCGTCCGGCATCTCAAACAGGGTCTTCTTCTTCAGGCGGGACCGGCGGATGGCGTCCACATCGGGCATATGCGCGATGCGGCGGAAGCCCACCGTATCGCAATAGCGGTCGACCTCGTTGGTGTCCTTGGACCGGTTGGCCACGCAGCCCGCTAGGCGCACCTTGTAGTTCTTGGATTTCGCCTGAACCGCGGCGATGATGCGGTTCATTGCGTAGATGCTGTCAAAATCATTGGCGGTGACGATCAGCGCGCGGTCCGCATGTTGCAGGGGGGCCGCAAAGCCACCGCAGACGACATCGCCCAGCACGTCGAAGATCACCACATCGGTGTCTTCCAGCATGTGATACTGTTTCAGCAGCTTCACCGTCTGGCCCACGACATAGCCGCCGCAGCCCGTGCCCGCGGGGGGGCCGCCGGCCTCCACGCATTTCACGCCGCCCCAGCCTACGGTCACGAAATCCTCCGGGCGCAGTTCCTCGGGGTGGAAATCCACCTCCTTGAGGATGTCGATCACCGTGGGCTGCAACTGGCCGGTCAGGGTGAAGGTGCTGTCATGCTTGGGGTCACAGCCGATCTGCAGCACCCGCTTGCCCATCTTGGCAAAGGCTGCCGACAGGTTGGACGATGTGGTGGATTTGCCGATCCCGCCCTTGCCATAGACGGAAAACACCTTGGCGCCCTCGATCTTCAGCGCCTCGTCCTGGTGGACCTGAACGGAGCCTTCGCCGTCCTGGCCTTTCAGGCTGGGGATGTCATCGCGTGGGCTCATTGAATTCTCCTAACGGCGTTACGCATGGCGTGTGCCTGCCGTGGCCAGTGGGGGTGTCGGTGCCGGGCTGGTGGCCGCTTCCATGCGGTCCTCCAGCGCGTCGGCGGCGGCTTGCAGCGCGGCCAGCGTGTCGCTGTCAGGCTGCCAATAGTTGCGGTCGGAGGCTTCCAGCAGGCGGCCTGCCATCCGGCTGGAGGCGGTGGGGTTCAGATCCGCCAGCCGGTTGCGCATGGCATCATCCAGCACGAAGGTTTCCGACAGGCGCTGATAGACCCAGGGGTCCACGCTGCCCGTGGTGGCGGACCAGCCCATGGTGTTGGTCACATGGGATTCGATGGCGCGCACGCCTTCGGCGCCGTGATCCAGCAGCGGCTCATAAAACCGCGGGTTCAGCGCCCGCGCGCGGGTTTCCAGCGCGACCTGATCGCGCAGCGTGCGGATGCGCCCGTTGCCGCGTGTCTGGTCCGAGATATAGACGGCGGCCTCTGTCCCGCGGGCGCGTTTCACCGCGCGGGAAATCCCGCCCAGCGTGTCGAAATAGTGATCCACCGTGGTCACGCCCAGTTCGACGGATTCAAGGTTCTGATAGGCGACTTCAACTCGGCTCAGCGCCGCTTGCAGCAGGGCCGGGCGGGCTTCGGCCTTGCCATCGACCCCATAGGCGAAGCTCTTGCGGGCCTCATAGGCATCGGCCAGCTCATCTTCTTCGCCAAAGGCGGAGCTGTCGACCAACTGGTTGACGTTGGAGCCATAGGCGCCTTCGGCATTGGAAAAGACGCGCAGCGCGGCCTCTTGCAGGGTGCAGCCGGTGGCGGCCACCTGCGCCAGCGCATGGGCGCGGATGAAGTTCTGCGCCTCCGGCTCCTCGGCCCGGGCGGCCAGCAGCGTGGCCTCCGCCAACAGACGGGTTTGCAGCGGCAGCAGGTCACGGAAGATGCCCGACAGGGTCATCACTACGTCCACGCGGGGGCGGCCCAGCTCTGCCAGCGGGATCAGCTCTGCCCCGCTCAGCCGGCCAAAGGCATCAAACCGCGGCCGCGCGCCCATCAGCGCCAGAGCCTGGCCAATGGGGCTGCCATCGGTCTTGATGTTGTCCGACCCCCACAGCACGAGTGCCACGCTGCGCGGCAGGCTGTCATGCGTGTCCAGCAATTGCTGTGCCTGGCGGGTGCCTTCGCGGCAGGCAAAGGCGGTGGGCATGCGGAAGGGGTCAAAAGCGTGAATGTTGCGGCCCGTGGGCAGGATGTCCGGGCTGCGGATCAGATCGCCCCCCGGCACGGGCGGGGTGAACCCGCCGCCAATCGCATGCAGCAGCGCGGGCAATTCGCTGTCCTGCCGCAGGGCGGCGGCCATGCGGGTCTTGACCTCTGGCGCGGCGTCGCTGGCGGCAAGGTGGGTGTCCACTGCCGCGGGCGACAGCGCCTCGCCCACCACATGCAGGCCTTCGGGGATCAGGGCATTTTCGCTTTCCAGCAGGGTCAGCCACAGCCCTTCGGGCGGGCCGGTCATGTCCACGCCAGCGGCCTGTTCCGCGATCAGCTGTTCCAGCTCTTCACGTTCGGGCGTGTCAGGGGCCATGGCGCGCCAGCGCGACAGGCTCTCCTTCAGCTCGGCCATGCCTTTATACAAGCCCGCCACGGCCAGCGGCGGCGTCAGGTGCGAGACCGTGACCGCGCCGGCGCGGCGCTTGGCAAGCGTGGCCTCTGACGGGTTGTTGGCCGCATAGAGATAGACATTGGGCATTTCGCCCATCAGCCTGTCAGGCCAGTCACGCGCGCCCAGGCCGGCCTGTTTGCCGGGCATGAATTCCAGCGCGCCATGCATCCCGAAATGCAGCACCACATCGGCGCAGAAGCGGTTGCGCAGATACAGGTAGAACTGCGCGAAGGCATGGGTGGGGGCAAAGCCGCGTTCGAACAACAGGCGCATCGGGTCGCCCTCATAGCCGAAGGCGGGCTGAACCCCGACGAACACATTGCCGAACTGGCGGCCCAGGATGAACACGCCGCGTCCATCGGACATCACCTTGCCCGGTGCGGGGCCCCAGGCGGCCTCAATTTCGGCCAGGGGGGGCGTTTCGCGCACCATCGTATCGGCATCGACATAATCGGCCACGTTGGCCTCTTGCCCGTGGCGGTTGGCGCTGCCGCCCAGGATCGCCTCGCGCAGGGCCTCGACGCTGTCGGGCACCTCCAGCGTATGGCCGCTGTCGCGCAGGCCGCGCAGGGTGTTCAACAGGCTGCGGAACACGGACAGATAGGCCGCCGTGCCGGTGGCCCCGGCATTGGGCGGAAAGCCGAACAGCACGATGGCCACCCGCCGGTCCGCATTGGCGTGGCGGCGGTTGCGCACCTGGCGCAGTACCTTTTCGGCCAGGCTGTCGATGCGTTCATGGCAGGGGGCCATGGCCTTGTGATCGGTGCTGGTGCCGCTGCAGGCATGGGCACAGCCGCCGCAGACCCCGGCCCCGTGGCGCCCGGCGAACACGGTGGGGCAGGTGGCGCCGTCCAGCTCTGGCAGGGCGATCAGCATGGTGGTTTCGATCGGGCCAAGGCCCTGCGGACAGGCCGCCCATTGCGCCAGCGTCTGGAATTCCAGCGGGTGCGCCGCGATATAGGGCACGTCCAGCGCCGTCAGCAGCTCTACCGCGGCGGGGGTGTCATTATAGGCCGGGCCGCCGACCAGCGAAAACCCGGTGAGCGAGACCAGCGCATCGATCCGGGCGCTGCCATCGGCGGCGCGGAAATAGCCGTTGATCGCGGGGCGTGAATCCAGCCCGCCCGCAAAGGCCGGCAGAACGCGCAGGCCCTGGGCCTCCAGCCGCCGAATGACGGCATCATAATGCGCCGTGTCCGCCGACAGCACGTAGGAGCGCATCATCAGCAGCCCCACGGTGCCCACGGGCTGGGCCGGGCAGGGCAGGTCACGCGCATCGGTGGTGATGCGGCCGGGCAGGTCGGGGTGATACAGGCCCACCTCCGGGTGTTCGATGGGGGCGGCCCCCACGGCGCCCAGCCATTCCGGGCGGCTGGTGGCAAAGCGGCCCAGCAGGTGGCGCACCATGCTTTCGATGTTTTCGTCCGATCCGCCCAGCCAGTATTGCATCACCAGGAACCAGCTGCGCAGATCCTGCGCCTTGCCGGGGATCAGCTTCAGGATGCGGGGCAGACGGCGCAGCATGCGCATCTTGCGCGCGCCATCGTCGCTGCCGGGGGCGGAGCTGCCGCGCAGGCGCTTCATCAGCTTGCCCATGCCGGAGGGCGGCGCGGCCATGTCCAGGCGGCCCAGCCGGGTCAGCCGCACGATCTGCGCGTCAGAGATGATGCCCGCGATCGCATCCACCCGGTCACGGGCGGCGCGTAGATCCTCCGCCACCGGGGCGATGTGATCTTCCAGAAACAGCAGCGTGACCAGGATCATGTCGGCCTGCGCGATGTCGGCGCGGGCTGCTTGCAGGCTGTGGGGGGTTTCGCGCCATTCGGCGGCGGCATGCACGGTGATCCGCAGGCCGGGGAAATCCTGCGCCAGCCGCGGGCCGACACGGGCAATCGGCCCGGCGGCGTGGCTGTCCAGCGTCAGGATGACGATCCTGTAGGGCGCGGGGCCTGCGATCATGTGGTCATCGCGCATAATGGGCCTTTGCCTCATACAGGACTTCGACATCGATTTCGCGCACGCCGCGCTGCAGGGCGAAGGCCTCTGTGTTGCGGCGGGCCTTGCCGCGCACGAAGAAGGGCACCTTGCGCAGCTCTGTTTCCGCGGATGGCAGCCAGATGATGTTGTCGGCTGTCGCCTGCGGTTCTGTGGATTCGGCGGCAGCGGGCGCGGGTGCGGGCGGCGCAGCGGGCACGGGCCGG
>CBFHYV010000217.1:0-4978 GCA_965660085.1 uncultured Paracoccaceae bacterium | reverse complement strand
CAAACGCTGGCCCGGATTGCCGATCAGCGCGACGACATCGTGGCCGAGGCACAGATGGCCATGGTGCAGGCCGAAGACATGGCGATGGAGATGCGCCTGCAGCAGGACCGCACCGATCACCTGTTCCGCCAGCTTGAAGACGCGATGACGGTTTCTGTCGATCCGCTGGACGACATGTTCCGCAAGGCCGGTGTGGATACGGATGCGCTGATCTCTCAGCTGCGTTCGGCCTATTCCGGCCAGGGCGGGCCACTGACGCAGTTGAGCGTTTCGACGCGGAACGCGCCCCTGAACCCGGAGGAAGCGCGCGCGGGGCAGATCCTGCGCTCGCTGGATGAGCTGAACCTGTATCGCATGGCGGTGGAGCAGTTGCCCTTCGCACATCCGCTGAAACCGGGCAGCTATCGCGTCACCTCGGGCTTCGGCCGGCGGTGGGGGCGGATGCACTATGGTTCGGATTTCGCGGGACCGACCGGGACCGATATCCATGCCACGGGCGACGGCGTCGTGACCTTCGCCGGGTGGAAGACGGGCTATGGCCGGGTGGTGCATATCCAGCATGCCATGGGCGTTGAGACGCGCTATGCCCATATGTCAAAAATCCGCGTCACCACCGGGCAAAGGGTATCGCGCGGGGACCATATCGGTGATATGGGAAACACCGGCAGGTCCACCGGCACCCATCTGCATTACGAGATCCGCGTCGGCGGAAAACCCCTGGATCCCATGACGTATATCAAGGCGGCGAGAGATGTTTTCTAAGAGCAAGATCAACGAACCCGGCCCCAAGGCCGACGACAGCAAGACCTCTGCATCCGATGGCGGCCTGCCGCCGCGCAGCACGCCGGATTACAAGACCAGCGCCCCCAAGGCAAAGCCGGCGGCCTCTGTCCTGTCCAGCGATCTGCACATCACGGGCAACATCAAGACCACCGGCGACATTCAGGTGGAGGGCACTGTCGAGGGCGACATTCGCGCCCATCTGCTGACCGTCGGCGAAACCGCCACCGTGAAGGGAGAGGTCGTGGCCGATGATGTGGTGGTCAATGGCCGCATCGTGGGCCGTGTGCGCGGCCTGAAGGTGCGCCTGTCCGCGACAGCCAAGGTCGAGGGCGACATCATTCACAAGACCATAGCGATCGAATCCGGTGCCCATTTTGAAGGGTCCGTCCAGCGCCAGGACGATCCGCTGAACTCCGGCCCCAAGGCACCGCCTGCGCCGATGGCTGATCCAGCGGGCTTTGAGTGATCGACCGGGGCGCCCCATTGCGGCGCCCCTTTTCTTTGCACCGCCCCGGGTGGCTCAGCCGCACTGGCCCCTGCAGCGCGACTTTTGCGTGAGGCCCTGCATGATCTCTCGCCCCGATCCGTTTGACTATTTGACCGGACGCCTCAGCGCGCGGCCCCTGCCCCCCGGGATCAGCCTGCCCGGCCAGGGGGGCAAGTTCACCACGGATGGCCACGTGCAGCGCTGGCCCGGCAACACCTTCGTCTGCCATGTCACCCGCCCCTCCGCCGCCTTCGACGCCTTGCGCAGCGTCCAGGAATGCATCATGCGCAGCGAATTCTCGGCCCTGTTCGCCCATCTGCCGGCGCCGAGCTTTCACATGACGGTGTTCCAGGGCATATCGCCCGGAGAACGCGCACCCGGCACATGGCCCGAGGGCCTGCCAGATGACACTTCGCCCGATGATGTGGATTCGGCACTGGCGGAACGGACGAAGGATCTGCGCCTGCCCGCCTTCGAGATCGCGGCAACGGGCCTGTGGGCGATGCATGGCGTCACAGTCGCCGGCCGCACCCCAGAGGCCGAGGCAACCCTGCGCGCCGCCCGAGACACCTTGCGCGATGCCACCGGCCTGCGGCCGCCGGGGTTTGAACGCTATGTCTTCCACATCACGCTGTGCTACCTGAAGCAGTGGCTGACGGACGGCACCGCGCGCGATGTCCTCGCCCTGAATGACGAGATCTATGCAAAGCATGCGGACGCGCTGTCCGAAATCCCGCTGGATCCCTGCGCCTTCTGCCGGTTCGAGTCTATGCACGCCTTCACCCCTGTCCAGACACTGGCCTGAAGCCCCCCAAGGCCGCACAGACAGTTGCACGCCCTGCCCTTTCCATATTAGACACAGGCGCATCGGGGAAATGGCCGAGCGGTCGAAGGCGTCTGTCTTGAAAACAGAAGAACGTGGAAGCGTTCCGGGGGTTCGAATCCCTCTTTCCCCGCCAAACTATATTTTTAAGCCACTGATAATATTTGTATTTTTTGATCCAGCTTGTGCGCTGGATACACTTCCAGATACACTTGCGCTTTGGCTGGTGCCGTCTTGCGGTGAGATGTGCTGGATTGCAATGGCCTCTCGCGTCATGCTGTCTCATAGCTTAGCAGTAGGGTGGGATCCGAAGCGCTGGGGCATTTGCCTGTCGCCAGAAACCCCGACTTCGGCTTGCCGACCTACGTTAGAGCATGCGGTTTCTCACCCGCGACACGCGAGACGGCTCCCTGCATCACAGAACTTGTGGCCCAGACCATCACTGTGTGGAAACGTCTGCCTCTCAGGTGAAGCTGGTCTGGTCTACGGGGCGGTTTCCCGCCCCGCCCAAGGAGACCGCCGTCAGGCGATCTCGATGAAGCCGGCCAGCTGCGTGAGCGAGATGCCGGACTGGCTTTGCAGGGTCAGGGTGACTCCGTTGTCGAAGTCCAGAACGAAGTCGCTGCCCGCGACGCTGCCCAGTTGCGTGACCACCTGGCCTCCACTCAGCCCAGCCACCCCCAGCGCAGTGCCGTCAAGCTCGATGATGTCGAGGAACCAGTCCTCGACCACATCCGCGCCGTCGTTGAAGACAAACGTGTCGCGGCTGGTGCCGCCGCGCAGCGTGTCATCGCCCGCACCGCCCTCGAGCCGGTCATTGTTGCCGCCGCCGTTAAGATAATCGTCACCCGCACCTGCGATGAGGGTGTCGTTATCCTCGCGCCCGAACAGACGGTTGGAGCCCGTATCGCCATAAAGCGTGTCGGCAAAGCGGCCACCTGCCAGATCCTCGATGCTGTCATAGCTGTCGCCCGCGGCCTCGCCCGTGTTCAGCCCGGTGTCGGCGAGGCTCGCCGCGATGGCGGTGATGGCCTCGGAGTATTGCGCGCGGTCGCGGTTGGCGCCGCCGATCAGCACGTCCTCCCCGACACCGCCAAACAGCACGTCATCGCCCACGCCGCCCTCCAGCGTGTCATTGCCGCGCCGGCCGAAGAGGTAATCCACGTTGCGGCCGCCCATGATGTGGTTGCCGCCCTGATCGCCGCGCATGTTGTCGGGGCCCTGCGAGCCGAGCAGGTTCTCGATCCCGTCATAGGTGTCACCGCGACCGGCGAAGGTGTTGATCTGCGGGAACATCAGGTCCACGCGGAGCGAGCCGAAGGAGCCATCGTAGCTGACCCAGTCGATGCCGTCGCCGCCCACGAAAGCGTCCGAGCCATCGGCGTTGGACAGGCTCTCGGGGTCGCCCCCGTTGAGCACATCATCCCCCGCGCCGCCCACGACGCTGTCATCCCCCGCGCCACCCAGCAGCGTGTCATTGCCGCCCAGGCCGGTCAGGGTGTCGTTGCCGCCCAGGCCCGAGATCACCTCGCCCTCATCCGTGCCGTCTATCCAGTCCGCAAGGGGCGTTCCGATGCGCTGGCTGCCGTCGCCTTCGACCGCTGCCGTGGCGATGCTGGTGACGCTCTCCTGTGTGCCGCCGCCGTCAGTATAGCTGACACGCGCGCTGATCTGCGCGCCTACGTCGGCCTGGGTCAGGGTGTAGGTGCTGCCCGTCGCTCCGGGGATCGCTGCGCCATCGCGGAGCCATTGGGTGGACAGCTCGCCCAGCCCATCGGCATCTGCCAGCGTGTAGGTCACGCTCAGCACCTCGCCCTGGCGCGCGGTGCCGGAGACGCTCACGCTGCCCGTGGGCGCGTCGTTGACGTTCTCGACGGCTGCCGTGGCGCTGCTGGTGACGCGTTCCTGCGTCCCGCCACCATCGGTGTAGCTGACGCGCAGGGTGATGGCTGCGCCGACCTCGGCCTGACCGGGGGCAAAGCTCGGGCCTGTGGCACCGGTGATGTCCGCGCCATCGGCCCGCCATTGATAGCTGACACTGCCCAGCCCGTCGGTATCGGACAGCGCCACGAGGGCCGTCAGCGTCTGCCCCTGCACGGCTTGTCCCGCAATGGCCACGGCGCCCTGCGGCGCGTCATTGACGTTCTCGACCGGGGCGGTGGGCGCGGAGTTCACGGCCTCTTGCGCGCCTTCGCCATCGGTGTAGGACAGCCGCACCGAGATCGCCGCACCCACATCCGCCTGGCCCAGCACGACCGAGGCAGAGGTTGCACCAGCGATCGCCGCGCCGTCACGCAGCCATTGATAGGCCAGCGTGCCCAGCCCGTCGGCATCGCCGAGTGACTGTTGCACGGTCAGCACCTGGCCCTGCCGCGCCGTGCCGGTGATGGAGACAGCGCCGCCCGGGTCATCGTTGACGTTCTCCACCGCCGATGTGGCGGCGGAGGTCACGGCCTCTGCCTGCGAAAAGCCGTCGGTATAGCTGACCCGCGCGCTGATCTGCGCACCCACGTCGGCCTGGGTCAGGGTGTAGGTGCCCCCGGTCGCGCCAGTGATGGCCGTGCCGTCGCGGAGCCATTGGGTGGACAGCGCGCCCAGCCCATCGGCATCGGCCACGGTATTGGCGACCGTCAGCACTTCGCCTTGCCGGGCCGTGCCAGTGACGCTCACGCTGCCGGTGGGCGCGTCGTTGACGTTCTCGACCCGCGCGGACTGGGCGCTGAGGCTTTCCTGCGTGCCGGCGTCATCCTCGTAGCTGACCTGCACGGTCAGTCGCGCGCCCACATCGGCCTGCGTCAAGAGGTGGCTGGCCGCTGTCGCACCGGAGATTTCCACGCCATCGCGCAGCCATTGATAGGCCAGCGTGCCCAGACCGTCCTGATCGG
>CBFHYV010000216.1:0-5008 GCA_965660085.1 uncultured Paracoccaceae bacterium | reverse complement strand
GCGGCACCGGCAAGCGCGGCGCGGCGGGACAGTTTGGGGGTCTGGGTCATCTCTCGCTCCTCCAGAGTATGGTGACTGAAAGATAGCGCGGCCGGACCGCGCGAGGTCAGACATCACGCGTTCGTGAGGGCGCATTGCCGCACCTTTCCTGTGCAAATCCGAAGGGTCCCCCCTGGCAAGGAAATGGTCCGGGCCAAAGGCCGCGCCTGGGGTCAGACGATCTCACCCGCGTCCAGCCGGGCCAGCCAGCGGTCGGCATCGGCCAGCACCTGTGCACGACGCTCCTCATCCATGCGGTCCCATGTGCGATACATCTGCGCCATGCGCGGATTGCCGGCAAACCTGTCCCGGTGGCGCATCAGGAAATGCCAATACAGCAGGTTGAACGGGCAGGCCTTTGGCCCGACCTTCTTGCTGACGCTGTAGGAGCATGTCCCGCAGTAGTCCGACATCCGGTTGATATAGGCGCCGGAGGACACATAGGGCTTGGACGCAACCACCCCGCCATCGGCAAACTGGCTCATCCCCACGGTATTGGGCGCCTCAACCCATTCAAAGGCGTCCGCATAGACCGCCAGATACCATTCATGCAGCGCCGTGGGTGACACCCCCGCCAGCAGCGCGAAATTGCCTGTCACCATCAGCCGCTGGATGTGGTGGGCATAGGCCTCCTCCCGCGTCTGGTCCACGGCAGCGGCAACGCAGGCCATCTGCGTGGGCGCCCCCCAGTAGAAGCCCGGCAGCGCCCGGTCATGGCCCAGCGCATTGCGGGTGGGATAGTCGCGCCCCTCAAGGAAATAGATGCCGCGGATATATTCCCGCCAGCCGATGACCTGGCGGATGAAGCCCTCCACCGCGTTCAGCGGCGCGTGGCCCGCGCGCCAGGCATCCTCGGCCTTGCGGCAGACCTCCAGCGGGCCAAGCAGGCCGATGTTGAGATAGGGCGAGATCAGCGCGTGATACAGAAACTTCTGCCCGCGCAGCATCGCATCCTGAAAATCGCCAAAACGCGGCAGCGCGTGGGTGACGAAATGGTCCAGCACCGCCAGCGCCTGCGCCCGGTCCGTGGCCATGCCGAAAGGCTCCAGGCTGCCGAAATTGTTGCCAAACCGCGCGGCCACCATATCCAGAACGGCGCGGGCCTCGGCATCGGGCGCAAACCGCAGCGGCGCGGGAAACTCCAGATCCGCCCCGGCGGGTTTGCGGTTGTCATGGTCGAAGTTCCACTGGCCGCCCGCAGGCTTGTCGCCCTCCATCAGCAGGCCGGTCTTGCGCCGCATCTCGCGGTAGAAATACTCCATCCGCAGCGCCTTGCGGCCCTCGGCCCAGGCGGCGAACTCCGCATGGCTGGCCAGAAAACGCCCGTCCGGCAGCAGATGCACGCTCAGCGGCAGATCCCGCAGTGCGTCGATCAGCCGAAACTCGCCCGGCTCCGTTGCCAGCACCTCTTGTGCGCCGGTCTCCTCGGCCGCGCGCAACAGCGCCTGCGGGATCGAGGCCGGGGCCTCCGCGTCATCCAGCGGGAAATAGCGCAGCTGCCAGCCCGCCGCGCGCAACTGCGCCGCAAACCGGCGCATCGCCGTCAGGATCAGCGCGATCTTTTTCGGGTGATGGGGGACATAGCCTGTCTCCTCCGCCACTTCGGCCATCACCACGATGTCCCGCGCCGGATCCGCCGCCGCCAGGGCCGACAGATCCGTGCTCAGCTGATCGCCAAGAACAAGGACAAGGCGGCTCACCACGGGATCTCCCGCCCGGCGTAATCCAGGAACCGGCCCGTATCCTGCGGACCAAGCGTGCCGATCACATCGGCCAGCCGCTGCGCGGCCTCCGGTGCGGACACGGTGGGGTGGGTCTGCTGGTAATCGCGCGTGAATTCCGTGCGCACGGTGCCGGGATGCAGCGTCACGCAGGCCAGATGTTTGTGAGAGCGGGACAGCTCCACGGCCGCGCCATGGATCAGCTGGTTCAGCGCGGCCTTGGCGGCGCGATAGGAATACCACCCCCCCAGCCGGTTGTCCCCGATGCTGCCCACCCGCGCCGACAGCGCCGCAAACACCGCTGGCGTCCGCCGGGGCAGCAACGGCACGGCATGTTTCAGCACCAGCGCAGGCCCCATGGCGTTCAGCGCGAACTGGTCCCGCAAGGCCGCGCCGGACAGCGCGCGCAGCGATTTTTCCGGCTGCGCGCCATCAATCACCAGCGCCCCGGTGGCCACCAAGATCAGGTCATACGGCCCCTTCAGCGCGCCCAGATGAGAGGCCACGCTGGCCTCATCCGTCACGTCCAGGCCATCGTCCCTGCGGGACAGCGTTTCCACGTCCAGGCCGCGGTGGCGCAGTTCCTGTGTCATGGCCTGGCCGATTCCGCCGGAGGCCCCGATGATCAATGCTCGTTTCATGCCTGCGCAGCTAGGCGGGGCCTAAGGGATTTCAACGCGCGCCGCACATTCGGCCTTGGCAGGCCCCGGTTTGCCTGTCTATGGTCGCCCCATGAACAGCATGGCCCATATCCCCCAGCGCGCCGCACGCGCCGCCACCCCCACCGCGGGGGTTGCACTGGGCCTGCGTCTTCTCCTAATCCGCCTCTGAGCGCGGCCGCATCGGCGCGACCGCTCAGAGGAGGCATCTGCGCGCCGAACCTATCGGACCACTCTGGAGAGAGACGACATGACCACCACCGACAAGAGCCGCGTGCTCATCTTTGACACCACCCTGCGGGACGGCGAACAATCCCCCGGCGCCACCATGACCCATGCCGAAAAGCTCGAAATCGCGGAGCTGCTGGATGACATGGGCGTGGACATCATCGAAGCGGGCTTTCCCATCGCCTCCGAAGGCGATTTCCGCGCCGTCAGCGAGATTGCGCAGCGCAGCCGCAATGCCACCATCTGCGGGCTGGCGCGCGCCCAACTGCCGGACATCGACCGCTGCTGGGAGGCCGTGAAACACAGCGCCCGCCCGCGCATCCACACGTTCATCGGCACCTCGCCGCTGCACCGCGCCATCCCCAACCTGACCATGGATGAAATGGCCGAACGCATCCATGACACCGTCAGCCATGCCCGCAACCTGTGCGCGGATGTGCAATGGTCCCCCATGGATGCCACGCGGACGGAATGGGATTACCTGTGCCGCGTCGTGGAAATCGCCATCAAGGCCGGTGCGGGCACGATCAACATCCCCGATACCGTGGGCTACACCGCCCCGCGCGAAAGCGCCGACCTGATCCGCCGCCTGATCGAAACCGTCCCCGGCGCCGATGAGGTTGTGTTTGCCACGCATTGCCACAATGACCTTGGCATGGCCACGGCCAACGCCCTGGCGGCCGTGGAAGGCGGCGCGCGCCAGATCGAATGCACCATCAACGGGCTTGGCGAACGCGCCGGCAACACCGCCCTGGAAGAGGTGGTCATGGCGCTGAAGGTGCGCGGCGACATCATGCCGTTCTTCACCGGGATCGACACGAAGAAGATCATGCATATCTCGCGCCGCGTCTCCACGGTGTCCGGCTTTCCGGTGCAGTTCAACAAGGCGATCGTGGGCAAGAACGCCTTTGCCCATGAATCCGGCATCCACCAGGACGGGATGCTGAAGAACAAGGAAACCTTCGAGATCATGCGCCCCGAGGATGTGGGCCTTGCGGGCACGTCCCTGCCGCTGGGCAAACATTCCGGCCGTGCCGCCCTGCGCGCCAAGCTGCAGGACATGGGCGTGGACGTGGGGGACAACCAGCTGAAGGATCTGTTCGTCCGGTTCAAGGACCTGGCTGACCGCAAGAAGGAGGTCTATGACGACGACATCCTTGCGCTGGTCCATGCCACCGGCGACCGCGAGAGCGACCGGTTGCAGCTGGTCAACCTCAGCGTCACCTGCGGCACCGGCCCGGCCGAGGCCACCCTGGAGATGGAGATCGACGGCGCCGACGTGACCGCCACCGCCGAAGGAGATGGGCCGGTGGATGCCACCTTCAAGGCCGTGCGCGCCCTGCATCCCAACAAGGCGCGGCTGCAACTGTATCAGGTGCATGCCGTGACCGAGGGCACCGATGCCCAGGCCACCGTGTCCGTGCGGCTGGAGGAAGACGGCATGATCGCCACGGGTCAATCCGCCGATACCGATACCGTGGTGGCCTCTGCCCGCGCCTATATCAACGCGCTGAACCGCCTGCTGGTGCGGCGGGAAAAGATGCCCGGATCGGATGTGAAGGAAATCAGCTACAAGGACGTGCACTGACGCGTCAGCGCCGCTGATCCCGGCGGGCCGCCTGCGTTTCGCGGGCGGGCCGCCCTAGTCCCACAGCGGCCGCAGCATCCGCAGCACGATCACCACCGCCACCAGCGGCAGGATCAGCATCCGCAGCAGCAACCCTGCCAGGATGGTCAGCGCCGCGCCGATCAGCGCGTCAGCCTCGCTCAGCAGGGCCAGCATGGCGACGCCATAGTCCCGCAGCCCATCGAACTGGTCCCGCATTCCGCTGAACCAGCCCTGCCTGTCCGCCAGCGGCGTGACGGTTTCGGCGCCGCCCGCGGCGCGGGTGGAGATCCGCTCGATCTCTGCCCGGGCCGCGTCCATGGCGGGGGCGGTCAGGCGGTCGGCGGCGAAGGATGCGGCCCAGAAGGTCAAGGGCAGCACAAGCGCCAGCATCACCCCGACCCCGACCGCCCGGCGCAGACACAGCCCCAGCGCCCCGCCGCGCAGCATCGGCACCGCCGCAAGCCCCAGCCCCAGCACCGCCATCGCCGCCCCCAGGACGGACAGCGGCCCCAGCGCCAGCGCCAGCGTGGCCGCCAGAACGGAGACCAGGAACAACGCGCCCGAGACACGCTCTACCGCGTCATCCAGCGGTTCCAGCACGCGCAGAGGATGGGCCGTGGCCGTCACACCCAGTGACCCGCCCAGTTCCACGTCCTGCGCGACGGACAGCGCGGCATTGATCGTGCGCATGGAAACATACACCGCCCCCGCCGACAGCGCGATGCCGGTGGCCGCGCGCGCGGCGCCCTCTA
>CBFHYV010000215.1:0-5037 GCA_965660085.1 uncultured Paracoccaceae bacterium | reverse complement strand
CGCGCGGTGGCGGGCGCCCGGCGGCGCAGGCCGATGGCATAGGCAAACATCAGCAGCGGCAGCGGCACATAGGCCGCCGACCCGCCAATCACCGGCAGCATGGCGATCACCGGCGCCACCATGGCCGTCACCGGCAACAACAGCGCCGCCCCGCCCGCGGACACCCAAGGCCCCAGGCCCAGATAATCCCGATTGGCGGCATAGAGGTAATACAGCGCAAACCCCATGATCGGCAGCACATCCGCCAGCCCCGCCCAGGGCTGCGCGAAACTGTGAAACAGCCCCGATCCAATGCCGATCAGCACCAGGATGCCCGCCAACACGCGCCCCCGCCCCGGCACCCGCGCCAGCAGCACAGCCCCCACCAGCACAAAGGCCAGGTTGGTCACCAGGTTGACAGGCTCCGCCCACAGCCCCGGCTCCAACCGCTCGCAATAGCCATCCACATGCGCCGTCCAGTCCATCGCCGCCCCTCCTGCCGCCACGGGGCACTGGCGCCCCGCGCCACACGGTCTAGACTGGCGCAGGCAAAGGTCCAACACAGGAGCGTGAGACATGAACATCATCTGGCTGGGGCATGGCAGCTTTCGCATCGAAACCGGCGATCAGGTGCTGCTGATCGACCCGTGGCTGCAAGGCAACCCGATGCTGCCGGAAGATCAGCACAAAGCCGCCATTGCCGGGGCAACGCAGATCCTGGTGACCCACGGCCATTTCGATCACACCACCAGCGTGGTCGAGGTCTCTCAGGCCACGGGCGCACCGGTGCATGGCATCGTCGAACTCGCCGGCGCGCTGGCCGATGCCGGCGCAGTAGCGGGCACGGGGTTCAACATCGGCGGCACGATCCCGCTTGGCGCCGCAACGGTTTCACTGGTGCCCGCGCTGCACTCCTCCTCGATGAAGGTGGACGGGCAGCAGCACTACATGGGCCGGGAATGCGGCTTCGTCCTGCGGGCCGAGGATCATTGCATCTACATCTCCGGTGACACCGGCATTTCCGCCGACATGGCCTGGATCGGTGACTATTTCAAACCCGATGTCGGCATCCTGTCCGCGGGCGGCCATTACACGATGGACATGGCCCAGGCGGCTTATGCGGCGCGGCGGTATTTCGATTTCTCCACCGTGATCCCCTGCCACTACCGCACCTTCCCCGCGCTGGAACAATCGGCCGAGGCGCTGGTCAGCGGCCTGCCCGGCGTGCGGGTGGTGGAGCCGGATGTGATGCAGCCCATCACGCTGTGACCGCAGGGCCTTGGCCCCTCGCCCACCACTGGTGCCCGCGGCCGGGCCACACGGCCCGGCGCATCCTGCGGCGTGGCCCCACCGGGGCCGCGCCACTGCCTGGCAAGCGACGATGCGTTACTGCGCGAACAGCCCGTCTTCCTCACGCAATCCCTTGATCTCGATCGGGTTGCCCGAAGGATCGCGGAAGAACATCGTCCATTGCTCGCCCGGTTGCCCTTCAAACCGCACCTGCGGCGGCAGGACAAACTGCACGCCCGCCGCCTGCAACCGCGCGGCCAGCGCCTGCCATCGCGGCAGCGGCAGCACCACGCCCAGATGCGGCATGGGCACCAGATGCGCGCCCACATGGCCGGTATCGGCGGTGGCAAAGGGCTCGCCCAGGTGCAGGCTCAGCTGATGGCCGAAGAAGTCGAAATCGACCCATGTCTCGGTCGAACGCCCCTCCGCCGCGCCAAGCAGGCCGGAATAGAATTCCCGCGCCGCGTCCAGATCGCGAACATTATAGGCCAGATGAAACGCCGGGCGCATGGGCTGTCCTTTCCTTCATTACCGCGTTGAGCAAACCTCCGCCTTGGCCTAAGCCTGAGGCACATGGAACGCAAGGGAGGACCCCATGAGCGAAGGCCCCAGCTACGGCTTTGACACGTTGCAGATCCACGCGGGCGCCCGCCCCGACCCCGCCACAGGCGCGCGGCAGGTGCCGATCTATCAGACCACGGCCTATGTCTTCCGCGATGCGGATCACGCCGCGGCGCTCTTCAACCTGCAAGAGGTCGGCTATATCTATTCCCGCCTGACCAACCCCACCGTCGCCGCGCTGCAGGAACGCATGGCCACGCTGGAAGGCGGTGTGGGCGCGGTCTGCTGCTCCTCAGGTCATGCGGCGCAGATCATGGCGCTGTTCCCGCTGATGGGTCCGGGGCTGAACATCGTGGCCTCCTCGCGGCTGTATGGCGGGACGATCACGCAATTCAGCCAGACAATCCGCCGCTTTGGCTGGTCCGCCAAGTTCGTGGATTTCGATGATCTGGACGCCGTGCGCGACGCGATTGATGAAAACACCCGCGCGGTCTTCTGCGAAAGCGTGGCCAACCCCGGCGGCTATATCACCGATCTGGACGCCATCAGCGCCATTTCCGATGACGCCGGCCTGCCGCTGATCGTGGACAATACCTCTGCCACGCCTTACCTGTGCCGCCCCATTGAACATGGCGCGACGCTGGTGGTCCATTCCATGACCAAATACCTCACCGGCAACGGCACCGTCACCGGCGGCGTGGTGGTGGATTCGGGCAAGTTTGACTGGTCTGCATCGGACAAGTTCCCCTCGCTCTCCGCACCGGAGCCGGCCTATCACGGGCTGAAATTCCATGAGACCTTCGGCGCGCTGGCCTTCACCTTCCACGGCATCGCCATCGGGCTGCGGGATCTGGGCATGACGTTGAACCCCCAGGCCGCGCATTACACGCTGATGGGCATCGAAACGCTCAGCCTGCGGATGGAAAAGCACGTGGAAAACGCGCGCACCATTGCGCAATGGCTGGAAACCCACCCGGCGGTGGAGGCCGTGACCTATGCCGGCCTGCCGTCCTCGCCCTACCATGACCGGGTCGCGAAGATCTGCCCCAAGGGGGCGGGATCGCTGTTCACCGTGGCGCTGAAAGGCGGGTATGAGGCCTGCTTGCGGCTGGTGGGCGCGCTTGAAATCTTCAGCCATGTCGCCAACCTGGGCGATACGCGTAGCCTGGTGATCCACTCGGCCTCCACCACGCACCGCCAGCTGACCCCGGAACAGCAGGTCGCCGCCGGCGCGGCGCCCAATGTGGTGCGCTTCTCCATCGGGACGGAAGACCCAAGTGACCTGATCGCCGATCTGGATCAGGCCCTGGCGCGCGCAGGCGCGTAACCCCGCCACGGGTGCCCCCGGCCGCGCAGCCGGGGGCGCCAGAACCGCCCCCGCGGGGCAGGCCCGGCCTATTTCGCAGGCCGCGCCGCAAAGATGACAGAGACGGACACGCTCACCTCACTCTCGCCCGCGGCTACGGGCATCTCCGCGCTGGCATCGGACATGGCCATCGCCGCGCGCGGCGCGAAGGGCATGGCATCATAATCGTCATCCGGGCCGCGCCCTTCGGTGATCTTCAGCGCCTGCCCCAGTTCCAACCCCACGCTGCTGGCCAGCTGCGTGGCGCGGGCCAGCGCATCCTCCATCGCCTGCGCGCGGGCCTGCTTGCGCGCCGCGTCCATGTCAGAGACCTCGAAATACGGCCCGCTCACCCGATTGGCCCCCACGCGCGTGACCGCATCCAGCGCCGATCCCACCATGGTCAGATCCCGCAGGGTCACGGTCAGGTCGCTGTTGGCGGCATAGGCCACGATACGGTGGCGATCCGCGGTCTTGCTTCGGTCCCACACCGGGTTCAGGCCCAGCGAACTGGTGCGCAGATCCCGTTCCGGCAGGCCAAGGCCGCGCAACTGGCCCATGATGCGGGCAGTCGTGGCGCTGGCGGCGGCCAGCGCGTCGCGCGCCAGGGGGGCTTCCTCCCGCACACCCATGGTGATGATTGCAATGTCCGGCTCCACCCGGGCGATGCCCTGGCCGGATACGCTGATGGTGGCATCCGCGGCATGGGCCGCCCCCGCGGTCAGCCCCAATGCCAGTGCCAGGTATTTCAGTCGCGTCATCGGCTTGGCCTCCTGCTTTTTGCCAGATCCAGACTGGGCTGCCCGTTGACTGGGCACAAGCACCTTGACAGCGCGTGGCGAAACCTTGCCTGTGGCGCTCGGGGGCCTTTGCGGGCTACCGGGTTCCAGATGGCCATGATAGAAGTTCCTCATGAAACCAGCCTTTGCCCTGTCCTTGTCCACCGAAGGCATTTCGCTCCTGCGGGAGGCCTACAACGGCTGGGTCTCCATGGGGGATCTGCCGCTTGACGCGCCGCATCTGAAGGCGCGGCTGGCCGAATTGCGCGCCAGCGCCGAAGCGCTCGCCCCGGGTGAGGGCGATATCGTCAAGCTGGTGATCCCCAACGACCAGATCCGCTATCAATCCATGCCCGATGACGGGCTGCGTGGCCCGGCCCTGCTGGACAGCATCCGGCAGGATCTGGACGGCGCCACGCCCTATGCCGTGCATGAGCTGGCCTTTGACTGGTCCGTGGCCAACGGGCGCATCCTGATTGCCGCCGTGGCCCGCCAAACCCTGCAAGAGGCCGAGGAATACGCCCTGATGCAGGGGTTCGCCCCGGCCTGTTTCGTGGCCTGCGCCGAACCGGGCAATTTCGCCGGAGAGGTGTTTTTCGGCGCGGCCCCCAGCTGGACGGGGATAGAGCCGCAGCGCGCCGATGACGCCATGGTCCAAATCGCGGCCGAGGATGAGGAAATCCCCGACCCCTACCTGCCGGAGCCAGAGGCACCCGCCGCAGGCCCGGACCCGGCGGTTCCCCCAGACGCAGCGCCCCAGCCAGCCCAGGCCGACGCCAGCGCCCCGGCGGAAGAGCCCGCCGCGCCGCAACACAGCGTGCCAAGTGACGCGGATGAGGATGCCCCAGAGGCCCCGGCCCCCAAGGCGGATGAGGACAGCACGCCAGAGCCGGCAGCCGACCTGCCCGGGCCACGGTTTTCCGCCCCACGGTTTTCCGCAAGCCTGCCCCAGGGCCCAGATACGGACACGGACACGGACGCAGATGCGCCGGACAGCGGGGACGGCGTAGACCAGCCCCCCGCCGCACCGCTGAGCTTTTCCGCACTACGCGCGGCCCGGAAAGAGGATGACGAGAGCTGGCG
>CBFHYV010000214.1:0-5061 GCA_965660085.1 uncultured Paracoccaceae bacterium | reverse complement strand
GGCGCGGGCCTCTTGCGCGATCTCATCCCCGCTGCGGTGGCTGGTGGCGTGCGCCCCGCCATGGCGCGCCAGCGCCCAGGCCGCGCCCAGCGTATCGGCCAGCCCGCTGTGCAGGGTCAGCCCCAGATCGGCGGCATCAGTGGCGGCCTGGTCCAGAAAGGCGGCCTCCCCCCCGAACAGATGGGTGCAGCCGGTGACATCCAGCGCCAGCATGTCTGGCGGCTCTGCCCGCACCCAGGGGGTATAGCGCCCCGCCCAGCGGTGCAGCGCGCCCAGAAAGGCGGCCTCTGCATGGGGATTGCGCAGCCGCGTCACCAGATCGGAACACAGCGCCGTGGCATCGCGCAGCGGCTGGCCCGGATGCACCCCGGCGCGCAGCGCCGCCGGTGACGCGCAAGAGATCACCTGCGCCGTGCCTTGGGTGTCCACCACTGCCAGCGGCAGATCCGCCAGCTGGGGCGCGCGGCGGCACAGGCGTTCCGTCCCCAAACGGGGAAACCAGAAACAACTGATTCTGCGCCCCGGCATGGCTGCCCCCGTATGTTCCTGTATTGTTCTATATCTGGTCGCGCGTGCTGTCCAGTCTTTGGCACAGCCGCCCCGGCGCAACCGGAGCGGGAAAACCTGTCCTTTTGGATATCAACCACCTGTTCGGGCGCGGCACTGATACGTTCAGTGCCCGGAATATGCCGAAGCACCACCCATTTTCGTCCCAAAGAAGGCCATATTTTCAGTGTGATCTAGGGGCGTAACGAGTGTCGCGCCCAAATTGTAGAAGGAACGCGAAAATGAAGTCTAAACGGTTCATCACATCTGTCCTCCGCACGTCCGAGACGCAGGATTGCCCCCTGCCTTGGAGCCGCGCGGCACATGCCCCCAAACGTCAGGCCGCCCAGGCGCTGCGCTGACCTGCGGGTTTTACCCTGCACCGGGGGCGGCATCGTCCTGCCCCCATGCGGCGCCCTGCATCTCACGCAAGCGGCTTGCCGTGCGTTCAAACTCGAACGCCCCTTCCCCCTCGATATACAGCGATTCGGGCTCTGCCGCGGCAGAGGCGATCAGGCGCACGCGCGCCTCATACAGCGCATCGATCAGCGTGACGAAGCGGCGGGCCTCGTTGAAGTTCTGCCGTCCCAGGCGTGGAATGTCATCCACCAGCAGCACGCGCACGGTCTCTGCCAGCTTCAGGTAATCCGCCGGGCCCAGCGGCCGCCCGCAGAGGTCATAGAACGTGGCCCGCGCCACGCCGTTCCAATAGCGCGGCAGGGTCAGCTCGCGTCCCTTGACATGCAGCACCAGCTCTTCGGTCTGGCCGCCGGTCAGATCCTGCCACACGGTATCCATCTGGCGGCGCGCCGTGGTGCTGACCGGGGTGAAATAGACCTGCGCCCCCTCCAGGCGGCCCTGCCGGTGATCGCGGGGCGAGGCCAGCTCGACCACTGCCATGCGGTCCTTGATCATGTCGATGAAGGGCAGGAAGATCTGCCGGTTCAGCCCGTCCTTGTAGAGGTCTTCGGGCACGCGATTCGAGGTGGTGACAACCACGATCCCGGCCTCGAACAGGAATTCAAACAGCCGCCCCACGATCATGGCATCGGTGATGTCGGTGATCTGCATCTCATCAAAGGCCAGCAGCCGCAGCCCCTTGGCAACCGAGGCCGCCACGGGCGCCAGCGCATCTTCCGCCCCTTGTGCGCGGGCCTTGTGCATGCCGGCGTGGATTTCCTGCATGAAGGCATGGAAATGGACCCGCCGCGTGGCCACGGGCGCATGCTCCACGAACAGGTCCATCATCATGGATTTGCCGCGCCCCACGCCGCCCCACAGATACAGCCCCCTGGGCGGCGGCACCTTGCGCCGCAGCAGGCCGCGCCGCTGGGGCTGGGCCAGTGCCTCCAGGATACGGTCGAACTCCGGCAGGACGGCGCGTTGCGCCGGGTCCGCCGTCAGCGTGCCGTCTGACACGCGTGCCTCATACTGCTGTTCTAGCGTTGCCATGCTGGCGGATTAGCCTGACGCGCGGCAATTGTGTAGGGGCAAGCTGCACCGCATGATTGCCTTGGGGCGCGCCCGGCGCTACGCCGGGTTCCGCGCCCGCATCCGCGGGCGGTTTCTTCTTCTGGCCATGTGGCCATGCGTTCCGAGGTGCCAGATGCAAAAACCCGCGCCCCTGTTCACGCCGGTTCTGATTGCCGGGTGCCTGATCATCCTTGTGTCCTTTGCCATCCGCGCCAGTTTCGGGGTGTTCCAGATCCCGGTCGCGGCAGAGTTCGGCTGGCCGCGCGCCGAATTTTCGCTGGCCATTGCCATTCAGAACCTGGCCTGGGGGATCGGCCAGCCCCTGTTCGGCGCGCTGGCCGAGCGGATGGGCGACCGCAAGGCCATCATCCTGGGCGCGGTGATCTACGCCGCGGGGCTGGTGCTGACCTCCGTCGCCGTGACGCCGCAGGCGGTGCAGGCGCTGGAGGTTCTGGTGGGCTTCGGCATCGCGGGGACGGGGTTTGGGGTGATCCTGGCGGTCGTCGGCCGCGCCAGCAGCGATGCGCGCCGCTCCATGAGCCTTGCCATCGCCACGGCGGCGGGCAGCGCGGGCCAGATCTTTGGCGCGCCGCTGGCGGAATGGCTGATGACGATGATGTCCTGGCAGCAGGTCTTCGTGGTCTTCGCCGCGGCAATCCTGGGCGTTCTGGCCTGTTTGCCCATGATGCGCGCCCCGGCCCCGGCCAGCAAGGCCGAACTGCAGGACAGCATGGGGCGGGTGCTGGGCAAGGCCTTCCGTGATCCGTCCTTTACCCTGATTTTCCTGGGATTTTTCAGCTGCGGCTATCAGCTGGCCTTCATCACCGCGCATTTCCCCGCCTTCGTGACAGAGCTGTGCGGCCCGATCCAGCCGGGCGGGATGCTGCACGGCCTGGGCATCACAACAACCTCCGCCCTTGGCGCGGTGGCGATATCCGTGATCGGCGCGGCCAATATCCTGGGCACGCTGGCGGCGGGCTGGGCGGGCAATCATTTTCCGCGCAAATACCTGCTGGCGGGCATCTACACGGCGCGCACCGTGGTGGCGGCGGGGTTCATCCTGTTGCCGATCACGCCGCTGTCGGTGCTGATGTTTTCCGCGCTGATGGGCTCGCTGTGGCTGGCGACCGTGCCGCTGACCTCTGGCCTGATCGCGCATCTGTATGGCCTGCGCTACATGGGCACGCTCTATGGGCTGGTGTTCTTTTCACACCAGCTGGGCGGGTTCCTGGGCGTGTGGCTGGGCGGCCGGATGTACGACATCTATGGCAGCTATACGGCGGTGTGGTGGATCGGTGTCGCGGTGGGGGCGTTCAGCGCGCTTGTCCACCTGCCGGTGCGAGAGCCGCGCGCCGCGGCCCCCGGATCCGTGGCCGGCTGATCACGCCAGCGCCGCCCAGGCCAGCCCGGCCAGGATTGCGCCCGTGACCGCAAAGCCCAGGTAGGCCGCAAACACCCGCGGCTTGACCAGCGCCCAGACCGCGACCGCCGCGGGGATGGAACTGACCCCGCCGGCCAGCATGAAGCTCATGGCTGCGCCGGGGGCCATGCCCTGCTGCAACAGGGCATCCACCAGCGGCACGGCGGCATAGCCGTTCAGATAGGCCGGTGCGCCCACCAGCGCGCCCAGCAGCACCGGGCCAAGCCCGCTGCCCCCCAGCACGCCGGCGATCCATTCGGCGGGGACATGGCGGATCATCACCGCCTCGATCGTGTAGGCCAGCACCAGCCATTTGCCCAGGAACAGCGCATTTTCCAGCGCCGTTTCCCGAAAGGTCGTCACCCGCGCGCCATCGCGCCAGAAGGCCCAGACCGGGGCGCCGGAGAACGGCTTTTTCACACCGCAGCAGCCCCCCACGGCGGGGCGTTCCCGCAACGGGTCCCGGAACACCGCGCTGCCGGCAAAGGCCATGGTGGCAAACCCGCCGAACAGCCCCAGCCCCACGGCGGCCACCGTCTTGGCCAGGGCAAAATCAAACCCCAGCGTGCCGCTGGTGATGGCAAACATCGCCGGATCCATCAGCGGGGATGCCAGCCAGAAGGCCATCACCGCCGCCAGGGGCGCGCCAACGGCCAGCAGCGCCGCGATGAAGGGGATGACCTCGCACGAACAAAAGGGCGACAGCCCGCCCAACAGCGCCGCAAGCACGATCATCCGAGTTGTCTGGCCTTCAAACGCGCGGGCCAGCAGGTTTTCGGCGCCCGATGCCTTCAGATAGGCCACGGCCATGACGGCGAACAGGATGAAGGGCGCAGTGTTCCAGATGGCCCCGGCGGCAAAGCGCAGCGTGTCCACCAGCCCGGAGGCATCCAGCAGCGCAACGGCCGCCAGAATCAGAACCGTCGCCGCCACGGCGGGATCGGGTTTGCGCCAGACGCGGCGCAGGAACAGGGATTGGTCAGCCATCGGACTCTCCGGTGTTGGGGGGGCAATCGGCGCAACAGTTGCGCAACAGGAAACGGGCAAGCTCCTCCACCTTTTCATAGGCGGCGCCAGCGCAGATCACGCTGCGGCCCTGGCGGGACTGGCGGATCAGCCCGGCCTGGTGAAGGATTTTCAGGTGATGCGTCAGGGTCGATCCTGTCACGCCGCTGCGCGCGCCCAGGGCGCCGATGCTCAGCCCATCCGGCCCGGCGCGCACCAGCACATGCAACACCGCCAGCCGCTGTTCCGACCCAAGTGCCGCGAATTTCGAGGCCGCGATTTCCAGCGGCAGATCGGGGGAGGGGTGTTTCATATCCATGTTTCTAGAAGTATCGAAATGAATGCGGTTTGGCAATTCCCGATTGCCCCGCCGCGCCGCCGTGCCAGATTGCCCGCCATGACACCGCCGCCCATCCCCGTTGCGCCAGATGCGCCGACAGGCCTTGCGGACCGCATCCGCGCCTGCCGGATCTGCGCAGGCCGGTTCGCGGCCACCCGCACCGCCCATGCGCCCCGGCCCGTTGCGTGGTTTCGCCCCGGTGCGCGCATTCTGGTGGCGGGGCAGGCGCCCGGTGCGCGGGTCCATGCCAGCGGCGTGCCGTTTGATGATCGCTCCG
>CBFHYV010000213.1:0-5135 GCA_965660085.1 uncultured Paracoccaceae bacterium | reverse complement strand
GCACAGCGCGTGGGCGCCACGGGCACCTCCGCCGCCGCCGCGCAGGGCGAGGCCGAGGCCGAAGGCGCGCTGGAGCCGGTGTGGATGATGCCGCAAGGCGCGCAGGACGATCTGCGCAGCAAGGCCTGGCTGGATTACCAGAACGATGTCAAAGTCTCCGACGTGCGCCTGACCGCGCGCGAAGGGTTCGAAAGCGTGGAACATGCCAAACGCTACACCACGCTGGGCATGGCGACGGATCAGGGAAAGCTGAGCAACATCAACGGTCTGGCGACCCTTTCGGATGCGTTGGGTGAGGCGATCCCGGATGTGGGCACCACCACCTTCCGCCCGCCCTATACGCCCATCTCAATGGGGGCCATCGCCGGTGAGGCGCGCGGAGAGCTGTTCCAGCCTCTGCGCCGCAGCCCGATGCATGACTGGCACGAGGCCCATGGCGCGCATTGGGAACCTGTGGGCCACTGGCGGCGGCCCTATGCCTTCCCCCGCGCGGGCGAAAGCGTGAAGGACGCCGTTGCGCGTGAGGTGCGCGCCACCCGCGGCAGCCTTGGGATGCTGGATGCCTCGACCCTGGGCAAGATCATCGTCAAGGGCCCCGATGCCGGGCGCTTCATGGACATGCTCTATACCAACATGATGAGCAATCTGAAGGTTGGCCGCTGCCGCTATGGCCTGATGTGCAGCGAAAACGGCTTCCTGATGGATGACGGCGTCGTGGCGCGCATCGATGAGGACACATGGCTGTGCCACACCACCTCCGGCGGGGCCGACCGCATCCATGCCCATATGGAGGAATGGCTGCAGACCGAATGGTGGGACTGGAAGGTCTATACCGCCAACCTGACCGAACAGTTCGCGCAGATCGCCGTTGTGGGCCCCAATGCCCGCAAGACGCTGGAAAAACTGGGCGGCATGGATGTCAGCGCGGAGGCTCTGCCCTTCATGGGCTGGGCCGAAGGGCGGCTGGGCGGTGTCCCGGTGCGGATCTTCCGCATCTCCTTCTCGGGCGAATTGTCTTATGAGGTCTCCGTGCCCGCATCGCAGGGCCAGGCCCTGTGGGATGCGCTGATGACGGCAGGTGCGGAGTTTGACGCCACACCCTACGGCACAGAGGCGCTGCATATCATGCGGGCCGAAAAGGGCTTCATCATGATCGGGGATGAAACCGATGGCACGGTGATCCCGCAGGATCTTGGGCTGGATTGGGCCATTTCCAAGAAGAAGGCCGATTTCATCGGCAAGCGGGGCCAGCAGCGCAGCCATATGCAGGACCCGAGCCGGTGGAAGCTGGTGGGCCTTGATACGGTGGATGGGTCCGTGCTGCCCGATGGCGCCTATGCGGTGGCAGAGGGGCGCAATGCCAATGGCCAGCGCAACACCCAGGGCCGCGTGACCTCGACCTACCATTCGCCCACGCTGGACCGGGGCATTGCCATGGGTCTGGTGCTGAACGGCCCTGACCGCATGGGCGAGGCGATCGAGTTCGCCCGCACCGATGGCACGACCGTGGCGGCGCGCATCGTCAACCCGGTGTTCTTTGATCCTGAGGGGGAAAAGCAAAATGTCTGACGCAATCACCGCATTGGACGGCGCCCGTTTTGAAGGGGCCGTCACGGTTGAGGACGCCGGTCTGCGCGGCATGATCACCCTGCGCGGGGATCTGGCCAGCGCGGCGGTCAAGAACGCCGCCACCGGCGTGACCGGGGTGGACATGCCCGGCCTGCGCAAGGCGGCCACGCGCGGTGACCGCGGCATCCTGTGGATGTCCCCGGATGAGCTGTTGATCCTGTGCCCCTATGTCGAGACCGCACAAGTGGCCGAGACCATGCGCGCGGGCCTGGCCGGGGAACATGCGCTGGTGGCCGATGTGTCGGATGCGCGGGCGCTGATCACCCTGCGCGGCAATGGCCTGCGCGAGGTTCTGGCAAAGCTCGCCCCGGTGGACATGTCGCCCGCGGCCTTCGCGCCCGGCGATCTGCGCCGCACCCGGCTGGCCCAGGTGGCCGGTGCCTTCTGGCTGGTGTCCGAGCGCGAGGCGCAGGTGATCTGCTTCCGCTCCGTGGCGCGCTATGTCTTCGGCCTGTTGGCCAATGCGGCGGAATTTGATGCCCGGCTGGAGCATTTCGACAGCCCGCAGACGCGTTGATTTCCGGCACAAGCCTTGACCTTCGCCGCCTTGGGGATCACCTAAGGCGGGACAGACTGTCACAACCAACAAGGGGGACGACCCATGGCTTTTGAACTTCCCGATCTGCCCTACGCGCATGATGCACTGGCATCCAAGGGCATGAGCCAGGAAACGCTGGAATACCACCACGACATCCACCACAAGGCCTATGTGGACAACGGCAACAAGCTGATCGCAGGCACCGAATGGGCCGACAAATCGCTGGAAGAGATCGTAAAGGGCACCTACCAGCCCGGCGCCGTGGCGCAGAACGGCATCTTCAACAACGCCTCCCAGCACTGGAACCACATGCAGTTCTGGGAAATGATGGGCCCCGGCGACAACAAGATCCCCGGTGAGCTTGAAGCCCGCCTGAAGGACGCTTTCGGGACGATTGACGAGTTCAAGTCCCAGTTCTCCGCCGCTGGCGCGGGCCAGTTCGGCTCTGGCTGGGCCTGGCTGGTGGCTGAGGCCGATGGCACGCTGAAAATCACCAAGACCGAGAATGGCGTGAACCCGCTGTGCTTCGGCCAGACCACGCTGCTGGGCTGTGACGTGTGGGAACATTCCTACTACATCGATTTCCGCAACAAGCGCCCGGCCTACCTGGCCAACTTCCTGGACAACCTGGTGAACTGGGAAAACGTGGCAGAGCGCCTGTCCAAGGCCTGATCGCCCCGCAAGACCCCAAACAGCGCCCCGCCGGCCCAGCCGCGCGGGGCGTTTTGCTTGTGCGTGGCGCTGCCGCGGGCCAGTTTGACCCGGCGCGATCAAGGTATGTGAATGGCTGATTCCCTGCGCGGCGTTCTTCTGATGGTGCTGGCCTGCACGATCTGGGGGATCTCACCGCTGTATTACAAACTGCTGGCCGATATTCCGGCGCCCGATGTGCTGGCGCACCGGACCCTGTGGTCAGCGGTGTTCTTCACCGGCGTTCTGGCCCTGCGTGGCATGTTGCCCGCCCTGTGGGACAGCCTGCGCGGCTGGGCGCGGCTGGGGCGCATGGCGCTGGCTGCGCTGTTCATCAGCATCAACTGGTTCTTCTTCATTTACGCCATCCAGATCGGCCGGGCGACGGAGGCGAGCCTGGGCTATTACATCTTTCCGCTGGTGGCGGTGGTGATGGGCATGGCCGTGTTCGGCGAGCGCCCCTCGCGCTGGCAACTGGGTGCAGTTGGGCTGGCTGCCGTGGCGGTGGGGGTGCTGACGCTGGGGTTGGGCGTGGCGCCCTGGATCTCGCTGTTGCTGGCGTTCAGCTTCGGCGCCTATGGGGTGATGAAAAAGGGGCTGAAGGTCAATGCCATTGCCTCGGTCACGGCCGAGGTCTGGATCCTGGCGCCGCTGGCCCTGGGCTGGCTGGCGCTGGTGCAGGTGGACCCGGGCGCGCGAAGCGAGCTGACCGCGGGGCAGGTGGCCTTGCTGCTGGGCTCTGGCCCGCTGACCGCCCTGCCGCTGATCCTGTTTTCGGCGGCGTCAAAACAGGTCAGCATGGGCACGCTGGGCTTGGTGCAATACCTCAACCCCACGCTGCAATTCCTCTGTGCCGTTCTGATTTTCGGCGAAGCCTTCACCGGCTATCACGCCGTGGCCTTCGGGCTGATCTGGGCGGCGCTGGCGCTTTATTCCGCCACGGCGGTGGGCGTTGAAAGGGCGCGGCGCAAAAGCGCGATGGCCGCGGCGCTGTCGGACGCCCATTCCGTCAATCCGCGCAGCGAAGGCGCGGCAAAGCCTTCCTCCACCACGTGATCCAGCAGGGCGCGCAGCGGTTGCCAGTATCCGCCCGCGTCCAGCATCACGATGGGTTTGTCATGCAGGCCCAGCTGCCGCCATGTCAGCACCTCGAAGAACTCATCCAGAGTGCCCGCCCCGCCCGGCAAGACCACGATGGCATCCGCGTTCATCACCATGACCTTCTTGCGTTCATGCATCGTCTCCGTGATGACAAAGCGTGTCAGGTCCGTCTTGCCCACTTCCATGTTCATCAGATGGGTGGGGATCACGCCAAAGGTCTCGCCCCCTGCGGATTGGGCGGCGCGGGCGACCTCGCCCATCAGGCCCACATCACCCGCGCCATAGACCAGCCGCCAGCCCTGCGCCGCGATCGCCGTGCCCAGCGCGCGTGCCGTATCGGTGTGAGCAGGGTCATGGCCCGGACGGGCCCCACAATAAACGCAGATGGAGGGCATGGCAGTGTTCCGTTGTTTTGTGATCGCACCGGGCTTTTGACCGGCCCGGGCCGCATTGATATACACGCGCAATCGTGCAATGCGAAGCACTGGTTGGCGACGGGTAACAGGTTGGGGTCGGCAGATGGCGAAACAGGCGGGATTTGCGGCCTTTGTTTGGGCTGGGGGCGGTGTGGCCGTGGCAGCCACGGCGGGCCTGTATTACGCCGGTGTCCTGGGCACGGATCTGCCGCGCCCGGATGCGGTGCAGGAGATCGTGGCCCTGCCAACCGCGCCGATGGCCGATGTTCCCCTGCCGATGGCGCCTGCGCCGCAGCCTGCGGCAGAGCCGGAGCCCGCGCCCACTGACACCGCCGAAGCCGCAGAGCCCGCCCCCCAGGCCGCGCCTGCGGAGGAGCCTGCGCAGCCCGCCGTGGAATGGGCCCCGCCCAGCTTTGACCAGGTGCGGTTCGATCCTGAGGCCTTCACGGTGCTGGCTGGCCGCGCCGGCGCTGGCCTGTTGGTTGAGATCCTGATGGACGGCCGGGTTCTGGCGGAGGTGACGGCAGATGCCTCTGGCCGCTTCGCAACGCTTTTGGAAATTGCGCCCCATCCGGCGCCGCGCATGTTGTCGCTGCGCATGCAGACCCCGCAAGGCCCGGTTGAATCGGTGGAACGTGTGATCCTGGCCCCGGCGCCCGTTGCAGTGGCCGAAGCGCCCGTGCCGCCCCAGCCCGAAAGCCCGGCGGCAGAGGCCCCGGCGCCCGCGCGTGATGATGCCCCGGCGCCCTTGCCCGCGCAGG
>CBFHYV010000212.1:0-5181 GCA_965660085.1 uncultured Paracoccaceae bacterium | reverse complement strand
CTGTGGGGCGCGCTGTGGCTGGCGCCGCTGGCGCTATGCGCGGGATTCGGCGCGTGGCTGCTGTTTGATCTGGCGCTGTTTTTCGCCAAGCTTGCGGTGGTGACCTTTGGTGGGGCCTATGCGGTGCTGGCCTATATGGCACAAGAGGTCGTGCAAACGCGCGGCTGGCTGGACGCCACACAGATGGTGGATGCGCTGGGTCTGGCGGAAACCACGCCGGGGCCGCTGATTCTGGTCACGCAATTCGTGGGCATGATGGCCGCATCCGCCGAAGGGGGCGCGGGGCAGGCGCTGGTGGCCGGGGCGCTGGTGCTGTGGATGACCTTCGTGCCCTGTTTCCTGTGGATCTTCGCCGGCGCGCCTTATATCGAGGCGATCTCCACCCGCCCGCAACCGCGCGCGGCGCTGCGGATGATCTCCGCCGCGGTGGTGGGGGTGATCCTGAACCTGGCCGTGTGGTTCAGCCTGCATGTGCTGTTTGGCCAGGTCGGCACGCTGGACGCCGGCCCGATGCACCTGCCCCTGCCTGAATGGTCCAGCCTGAACCCGCAGGCTGTGGTGCTGATTGCGCTGGCCGGGGCGCTGATGCTGGGCGCGCGGCGGGGTCCTGTGCTGGCGGTGCCGGTGATGGCGCTTGCCGGTGGCGCATTGCCTATTGTCGCGGCAGCTTTGGGGGTGCCGCTGGCTGCGGGATGATGCGTCTTTCGCTCTGGCAAAATATCAATATGCTGACGTCCAACTGGAAAGGACTGGCAGTATGTCTCGCACCATCAATTACGGCACCCTGATGCATCGCGCGATGCGCGGCCTCATCCGCGAGGTTCTTGAGGATGTTCAGGCCCATGGCCTGCCGGGGGACCACCATTTCTTCATCACCTTTGAAACCGGCCACCCGGATGTGCGCATCGCAGACTGGCTGGCGCAGCGCTATCCCGAGGACATGACCGTCGTCATGCAGCACTGGTTTGAGGATCTGCATGTGGATGAGGCGGGCTTTGGCGTGACGCTGAATTTCGGCGAAACGCGCGAAAGCCTGTATATCCCCTATACCGCCATCGTCACCTTCGTCGATCCGTCAGTGGAATTCGGGCTGCGATTCGAGGCGACAGAAGATGACGAGGACGCGCTGGACGATGGGGAGGATGGCGAGATTGCCGAGATCACCCCGCCGGTGCGCGATTCCGCCAAGGGCAGGAACGGCGCGGATCAGGGCGAGGACAGCCCCGCCGGCGGTGCGGGCGAGGTCGTCAGCTTGGACAGTTTCCGCAAATAGCCCGACGTTAGCGCAAGCTGCGCCAATCCGCGCGCGGGCCGCGATTGCCCCGCGCGCAGCCAACGGCTAAACGGTCCACAACGGTATACCCTACAGGGAGCAGGACCATGACAGCCACCCGCACAGAATCTGACAGCTTTGGCCCGCTGGAGGTTCCGGCAGACAAGTATTGGGGCGCGCAGACGCAGCGTTCCATCATGAACTTTCCCATCGGCTGGGAACGCCAGCCCGTGGCCATCGTGCGGGCGCTGGGTGTCATCAAGCAGGCCTGCGCCATGGCCAACCGCGACAGCGGCAAGCTGGACGCGCGCCTGGCCGAGGCCATGATCGCCGCCGCAGGCGAAGTGATCGAGGGCAAGTTCGACGACAACTTCCCCCTGGTGGTGTGGCAGACGGGGTCTGGCACGCAATCCAACATGAACGCCAATGAGGTGATCGCCAACCGCGCGATCGAGATCCTGGGCGGCACCATCGGAACCAAGGACCCGGTGCATCCCAACGATCACTGCAACATGGGCCAGTCCTCCAACGACACTTTCCCCACCGCCATGCATATCGCCACCGCCATGAGCGTGCGCGACGTGCTGATGCCGGGGCTGGAGACGCTGGCCGCCGGGCTGGAAGCCAAGGCAGAGGCGTTCAAGGACATCATCAAGATCGGCCGCACCCACACCCAGGATGCCACGCCGCTGACCCTGGGGCAGGAATTTTCGGGCTATGCCCACCAAGTCCGTCAGGGCATCGCACGGGTCAACGCGGCAATGCCGGGGATTTATGAGCTGGCGCAGGGCGGCACCGCCGTGGGCACGGGGCTGAACACCGATGCCGGCTGGGGGGAAACGGTGGCGGGCCACATGGCCGACATCACCGGCCTGCCCTTTGTGACCGCGCCCAACAAGTTCGAGGCGCTGGCAGCCCATGACGCCATGGTGTTCCTGTCCGGCGCATTGGCGACGATTGCAGGCAGCTGCTACAAGATCGCGAATGACATCCGCTTCCTCGGCTCTGGCCCGCGGTCCGGCCTGGGTGAGCTGATCCTGCCGGAGAATGAGCCTGGCTCCTCCATCATGCCGGGCAAGGTCAACCCCACCCAGGCAGAGGCGCTGACCCAGGTGGCCGCCCATGTGATGGGCAATGACGCGGCCATCAAGTTTGCCGGCAGCCAGGGCCACTTCGAACTGAACGTCTATAACCCGATGATGGCCTACAACCTGTTGCAGTCCATCCAGTTGCTGGGCGATGCCACCGCAAGCTTCACCGAGCGGATGCTGAACGGCATCCAGGCCAACGAGCCACGGATCGAGAAGCTGATGACCGAGAGCCTGATGCTGGTCACGGCCCTGGCGCCCACCATCGGCTATGACAACGCAACCACGGTGGCCAAGACCGCACACAAGAACGGCACGACCTTGCGCGAAGAAGCCGTGCGGCTGGGATTTGTGGACGAGGAGACATTCGACCGCGTGGTGCGGCCGGAGCAGATGATCGGCCCCAAGGGCTGATTGCGCGGGTGGGAGCGAGGGGCCAGCCCCTCGCGCTCCCCGGAGTTTATCTGGCAAGATGAAGCAGGGCGGTGGCGCCCTGTTTTGCATGTTGCGCTGGACGGGCGCGGGCCGGCGGCCTTATTGTTTGGCATGGCCAAGATCATCAATATGAACAGGTTCAAGAAGCAGCAAGCGCGCGCGGAACGGCGCGCGGAGGCGGCGGAGAATGCTGTGCGTCACGGCCAGCCCGGCAGTGTCAAGCGGGCCCGCGAGGCCCAGAGAGAGCGGGACGAGGCGCGGCTGGATGGAAAACGACTGGACGAGTGAGCGGCTGTCTGGCCGGCCTGCCAAACATTCGCTGTCCTTGCGGGGGCATCGGACGAGCGTCTCACTTGAGCCGGCGTTCTGGCAGGCGTTTCGCGATATTGCCCAGGACCGGGGGATGGGGTTCAACGAACTGGCTGCGGAGATCGACGCGGCGCGCGATCTGGACACGGGGTTGGCGACTGCGATCCGGCTGTATGTGCTGGATTGGTATCGCAGCCGCGCCCTGTAGCTGTCTGTGTCACTCCGCCAGAAGGCGAGCGAACCTGTCCAGCGCGCGTTCGATGTTTTCCAGGCTGTTGGCGTAGGAAAAGCGCAGGAAGCCTTCGCCATAGCTGCCAAAACTGGTGCCGGAGATCGCGGCAACGCCGGCGTCTGACAACAGGCAATCCTGCAGGGTTTGGGAGGACAGGCCGGTGCCTTCGATATTGGGGAAGGCATAGAAGGCCCCCGCGGCATCAGCGCAGCGCACCCCCGGCAGGGCGTTCAGCCCGGACACGATGACCCGGCGGCGGCGGTCAAATTCGGCCAGCATGGCGTGCACCGCGTCCTTTGGCCCCTGTAGCGCCGCAAGACCCGCGAATTGCGCCGCGGCGTTCACGCAGGAATGGTCATTGATGCACAGCCGCGTGGCGTGATCGACCAGCGCATCGGGCCAGACGGCATAGCCCATCCGCCAGCCTGTCATGGCGTAGGTCTTGGACCAGCCATCCAGCATGATGAGCCTGTCCCGGATTTCGGGATAGGCCAGCAGGCTGGTGTGCTGCCGGCCCTCATAGAGCATCTCGGAATAGATCTCATCTGACATGATGGCGACATGGGGATGGGCCTGCAGGCCTGCCACCAGCTTGTCGATCTCTGATTTCGGGGTGGCGCCGCCGGTAGGGTTGGCGGGGCTGTTGATGATGATCAGCCGGGTGCGCGGGGTGATCTGGGACAGCACCTGTTCGGCATCGAAGGCGAAGCCTTTTTCCTCTGACAGGGTAATGGGCACGGGCGTGGCGCCGGTGTAGTGGATCACCGATTCGTAGATCGGGAAACCGGGGTTGGGATAGAGGATTTCTGCCCCCGGTTCGCCAAACATCAGCGTGGCGAAGAACATGGTGGGTTTGCCGCCGGGCACCACGACGACATTGCCGGGGTTGACCTCCACCCCGTGGCGGCGGTGCAGGTCGGCGGCCACGGCTTCGCGTAGGGCGGGCATGCCATTGGCGGCGGTATAGCCGTGGTGGCCATCGCGCAGCGCCTTGATCCCGGCTTCCACGATATGGTCGGGCGTGCGGAAATCCGGCTGGCCGATGCCAAGGTTGATGATGTCCCGGCCCTGTGCGGCAAGCTCATTGGCGCGCGCCAGCACGGTAAAGGCCGATTCTGTGCCTAGGCGCGCCATGCCCTGCGCGAGGTGAAGCTGTGTCATGTCTGTATCCTCCCGCCGGTGTTTGGCCAGACCGGCGCGGCGGGGTCAAGCCATGTGGCGCGGCGTGACCCGCAGCGTGATGCCCTGCGCCGCGCGGGTTGTCAGATGGGCCACGGGCACAGGCGGTTGCGGGCCGGGGGCCAGATGCACCTGGCGCAACAGGTGGCTGAGCATCACCACCCCTTCGGCCATGGCCAGCCCGGCACCGGGACAGGCGCGCGGGCCTTCGGAAAAGGGGATGAAAGGCCCCTCTGCCCCACTATCCCCCAGCCAGCGTGCGGGATCGAACGCATCGGGGGTGTGCCACAGGCGGCTGTGCCGGTGCAGGTGCCAGGGGCTGATCACGATCTGCGCGCCGCGCGGGATGGTCCGGCCGCGCCAATGCTGGTGCTGTGCGGCGCTGCGCACCATCATCGGCACCGGCGGGTAGAGCCGCAGCGTTTCCTTGAACACGGCGCGGGTGACGGGCAGCGTGCGCAGCGCGCCGGGGTCCGCGGTGCAGGCGCCGGTGGCTTCGGCTGCCGCGCGAGCCTGCCATTCCGGATGCGTGGCCAGCAGATAGGCCGCCCAGGACAGCGCCGCGGCCCCGGTTTCATGCCCGGCCAGGAAGAAGATCACCACCTGGTCCAGCAACTCTGACGGCGAAAGTCCCGGCCCGCCTTCCGGGTCCCGCGCCTGTATCA
>CBFHYV010000211.1:0-5276 GCA_965660085.1 uncultured Paracoccaceae bacterium | reverse complement strand
AGCGCCAGTTTCTGGGTCAGTTACCTTCACCTCCACCCCTGGAAGAGGCTGTCCGACCGTTCCCGCGCGCCGCTCACCCTCGTAGGGATTTGACGTGTTCATATTGGTTTCGGTCATCCCGTAGCGTTCGAGGATATGGTGCCCCGTACGGTCTGCAAACTGGACATGGGTCTCGGCAAGAAGTGGAGCTGAACCAGACACAAACAGTCTGATGCCGGACGCTCGGTGGCGATCAAATTCGGGGTGGTCCAGTAGCCGTGTGTAAAAGGTCGGAACCCCCATCAAAACTGTTGCGTCGGGCATTAGTCCGACCAGCTGATCGACCTTGAATTGAGGCAGGAAGATCATCGATGCCCCTGAAACCAAGATCACATTGGCCGCTACAAAAAGACCATGTGTGTGAAAAATCGGCAGGGCGTGTAACAGCACGTCGTCAGGCGTGAATTGCCACTCCTTTGCCAGAGTCTTGGCATTCGACAGGAGATTTCCTTGACTGAGCATCGCACCTTTTGAACGCCCAGTTGTCCCGGATGTGTATAACAATGCTGCAAGGTCTTCAGGTGAACGATCTACCGTAGGAAACGCTTCCGGCATCACCCGCGCGCATTCCACCAACGTCCCAGTTCCGTCCTGGTTCAGTGTTTCAAGCGAAGCCCCAAGCCGAGCGGCGATAGTTGACAGTGCCGCTTCTACCTTGCCGTCGCAGACAATCATCCGCGCGCCGCTGTCTTCGACGAAATAATTCAGCTCTTCAGTGGTATAGGCAACGTTCAGCGGTAGGAAAACCACTCCCGCTTGGACGCAAGCGGCATAGAGGGCCAACGCCTCGTGCGACTTCTGAACCCGGGCTGCCAGACGATCACCGGCTTGCAGTCCGCTTTGTGTCAGAACATGCGCAATCTGCGCAGCGAGACCAAGAAAGGCGGCATAAGAAACGGTGGTTCCGTCGACCAGTCTCAAAAACGGTTTGCTCTTGCCGGTATGCACAGCGAACAATCGATCAAAGAGCGGGTTTGTCATGCTGTCATTTCCGTGTGAAGAAATTTCTCTGCCTGCGCACAAAGCGCACGCACTTGAGGTGAAGTGGCGACCTCACCTGTCGTGGCGAACCGCTCGTGGTTGTGCGCAACTCGGCTTAGGTCGTAGAGATAGTTGACCATCAGGCCTGCAGACTGACCGAGACCCTTCTCAGAGCGATCCGCATCAGCATGGGCTTGATGCAGGATGACGCCGTTGCCCAGGTGGAAACGTGCCACGGCATCGAAAGGCATCCCTATACGATCTTTCGCTTGGGCAAGAAAATAGGCACCAAGCGCGTAGAGCGCCTGTGCATCGATATGTTTAGTATTGACACCTCTTTCCGACGGCCACTTCGTGAAGCCAGGCATTGGCAATAGCGTCACGAGTGCACGAATTCTCGGTAGCCCTTGGGATATATCCGCAACGACTTGCTTGATAAGCGAATTGCCAAAAGAAATGCTGGCCAGTCCTGCTTGGCAAGTAGAGTTTGAATAGAATACCGCCGTATCCGCCTCTGCTACAGGCTTTTCCTCACGGATGGCGTCAACTGAGGCGAGGCCTAATGCTTCGCCGGCACTACTGACCAGTTCGAAGGCCAGTTCGGCAATTGGTTTCTCGTCAGGTCTTACAGGAGCAGGCCACATCTTGCGTTGGTCGAAGACGCTCGCCAACAGATCGGCCAATGATGTCATGACCCGCCGCCAACAATGGTAAGTAAACGGCAACAGGATTTGGTCATGTTGACCGATCCCCCGCCTGTCCACGCGTACTGGCTCGGCCAGATGTTCGAAACTTGCCCCATCTGCAGCACTTCTCCTGAGTGAGCCATCGCGGCGGTGGTCCGGCTCTGCGCATGTTCCCGCGTGCAGCCAAAGACCAGCCATTCGCCCTACAAACTTACCAACGGTCAGTATTTAGTGTCAAGGAAAGATACGAGGCCTTTGGGGCGGTTAACGGCCACGAGCGTCGCCCTTGATGCCTACGTTGCTGGGTGTTCGGTCTGACCGCTCGCTTCAGCCCATAGACCGGACTACTGTTGAGCAGTTCAATTCGCCCAAAGAAAATCACGCTTTCCCAAGGGCACGCCATTGTGGCGCAAGATGTTGTAGGCCGTCGCCAAATGAAAATAGAAGTTCGGGAGGCCGAAACGAGTGAGATAGGTCTGCCCATCGCGAGCCGTATCTTCGGGCGCGAGCGGCACTGCCAATTCATGTGTCTCGGCAGTCGCAAAAGCGGCATCTGGAATGTCTTCCAAGAATACGATCGTTTTCGCGATACGTGTCTGAAGCTCTGCGAATGACACTTCGCGGTCCTCATCTCTGGGTGGTTCGGTCTGCGACAAGCGAGCGGCCGTGAACTTTGCGGCATCGCAAGCCGTAGTGACGTTGCGGGTAAGATCGAACATATCCGGATAAAGCCGCGCCTTGAGAAGCGCCTCAGGGGCAATCCTGTGGCTTTCGCAATGGGCCTCTGCCTTGGTGATGTTGGACGAGAGGCAGCGCAGCCCATGGATCAGATCAGGAACAGGACTTTTCATGTTGTGCTCCGTTCGGTGTATTGGGTCTCGGCCCAGGCAGACGAGACAGCTGTCCCGCCTGCCTGGGCCCTACCTGTTGGCCGGGCTATGCCGGGGTGAGGCCTATTGGCCGATCGAGTCCTGTCCAACGCCGTCAAAGCCGGTGAACATGCCGTTTGTGTTGGCCAGACCTTCCGTCGGGACGGGCTGGATCACGTCCCAATGCTCGACGATCATGCCGTCTTCCATGCGGAAAAGATCGTAGAAGGCGTTGGCTGTGCCGTTCCACTGGCCCTCGCTGACGGTCAGGACAAAGTTGCCTTCACCCAACACCGCGTGGATCTCGGTATATTGGAACATGTTGTTCTGCGCGGTCAGCGCCTCGACCGCCTCGACGATGCCGGCCAGCCCGTCCTTGATATAGGGATTGTGCTGAGCATAGCTCTCAGAGCTGATATACTCGGTGATTTTGGCCGGGTTCTTGCCCATCAGCACGTCTTCGATCAGCGCCACGGCCAGCGCCTTGTTCTCCTCGGTCTTGTCGAGATCGGTCACTTCGGTGGGGCCGTCGGTCTGGCTCCGGCCGCTGGCGGTTTCCGTCACGAGGGGCTGCAAGGCATCCCAATGCTCAGCGACCTTCCCGTTCTCGTCCACGCGGATGATGTCGAAGGACACCATCGTATCCGCACCGAAGGGCGCGGCATTGCGCCAGATGTTGTGCATGAAGACATAGTTGCCGTCTTCGAACATGCGGATGTTTTCAGCGGTGGTGCCCGCCTCTTGCAGCACCGGCAGAAGGCCGATGAAGGGCTCCAACCCGGTCGGGATGAAGGGGTTGTGCTGGATGTAATCCGCATTCGCCACCGCGCGCATGGTGTCGACGTCCCCTTGCAGGACAGCGCCCAGAAAGGTGCCCACAATCGGCTTGATCGACGGGGTGTCATTGGCGAAGGCGCCGGTCGCAAGGGACGCTACGGCAACGGCGGTGGTCAGGGTCTTGTTCATTGTATGGGTTCCTTTTCAGGGGGGAGGGAAATTGGGCTGGTCAGGCGTCGACGCCGCCCAGAACGGTGTCGAGCTGCATCTCTTTCAGCAGCGCGTCCTGGCGCGGCTGGGTGAAGGCATTCACCTCGTCCACGCCCCAGGTGATGCCGACGATCGTGCGCGTGGGGCGTTTACCAGGGGCGGCATCGGCCAGCGACAGATAAGCATCGACGACCAGTTGCGGGTCGGGGGCCTCACCGCTGGCCAGCATCTGCGCAAAGCCCGCGACCATGGCATCAGGCACCTGCCCGAGGTCACCATAGGACGCCAGCACATCGGCGCGGGCGGGCGGTTTGCCAGCGGCCAGCAGATTCGAGGGGAACGGCCCGGGTTCGACCAGCGCGATGTCGATGCCGAAGGGGGAAACCTCATAGCGCAGGCTTTGGCTATAGGCTTCCAGCGCGTGTTTCGTGGCGCAATAGGTGCCGAAGAAGGGCACCGAGACACGCCCAGCGAGGGAGCTTGTGTTGATGATGAGGCCCGAACCGGCCGCGCGCATCGACGGCAGCACTGCCTGCATGGCACGGATGGCCCCGAAGTAGTTGGTGTCCATCTGTTCTGCGGCCTGCGCAACGGAATAGGCCTCGGTCATGCCGATATACATGATGCCTGCGTTGTTGATCAGGATATCGATGGGGCTATCCGCCAAAATGGCGGCGAATCCTTCAGCCACCGACGCGTCGCTGGTGACGTCCATCTCTGCGATTGTGATGCGGGGGGAGTAGCCTTCAAGCTCAGCCTTTTTGCCAGTGTTGCGGCCGGCTGTGTCGCGCATCGTGCCCCAGACACGGTCACCCCGATCGGCAAAGGCCCGCACGGCTGCCGCGCCGAAACCGCTGCTCGCGCCAGTGATGACGATAGATCTTCCTGATTCTGGCATGGGTCATTCTCCTGTTTGCGCCTCTTGTTACCGACTGGTACGGATTTTAGTGGCGCGTCGTCAAGAATAAAATACCATTCAGTATATTTTTGAGATGCCGACAAAAGAAGCCTAGGCGACCCCGAACGAAGCACGCCGAGCGGGTGCTTTCAAAGTTGTTCTTAATCCTGCACGTGGGACGGGGCTGCTCGGGACACTTGATGCCCTGACCGACTTTGCAAGCGACGATTCGATGATGGACGTCGGGTGCCTGTTCTACAAAATGCGCGCAAGAAAGCACCGGGTCGGGCCGGATACGCGGGCCCGGGTCAAAGAAATCAACGCAGTTCCGCAGGGGGCAGATATGGCGTTCCTGCAAGCGAGCAGCGATGCTGAGAGTTGGCCCGGATGGTCAATTGCGTCAAGGACTGGCAGGTCCATTCTTGCGCGGCCGGCCGCGCTTCGCCCGTGGCGGTCGGAGCGATATAGCGATACGGGGGCGTCCGCGGACAACCCAACGATGACAAGAAGCGAAGCCCGGGCATGATCGCGGGACGACACTGGGAAGCCATTGCTCGCGAAATCGCCTATGGCCCCAAAAATGTGAAAAACCGCGTGCAGCAGATCGTCGACGCGATCGTGGCATACGGCGCTAAGGTCACGGCCGGAGTGACTGCGCTGCCTGGCGCCACAGAGAGGTATGTCATGTAGGCGCAGCGAACGTCCGCTCCATCCGCCCCTATCGACAAGTGTAAAAGCCCCAACGTAGGCTCTAGCAGGCTGCTGAAATAGTCCTGCCTCGACAGCGGTTTGAGAACATGATTCACCTCCGGCATG
>CBFHYV010000210.1:0-5306 GCA_965660085.1 uncultured Paracoccaceae bacterium | reverse complement strand
GCCGCCAGCCTGTTCCGCGGCGGCGCGCAGGGAGCCTTCGCGGGCCACGGCCAGGAAGGCGGGCAGGGCTTTCCAATCCATAGACGGTTCGTTTCTGATCCGGTGTGGTGCGTTGGCAGGTATATTCGGGCCAAGGATGATCCGCCATATCGGGGGCGTCAACCATTGAAAGAGGCCCCCCATGACATCCACCTTCACCGCCTGGTCCATCCCCCGCTATGGCACGCCAGGGGTTCTGACCCGCGTGCAGCGCCCCATGCCCCAACCCGCAGCGGGCGAGGTGCTGATCCGCATCCGCGCCTCCGCCGTCTCGCGCGCCGATGGCATGATGCGCGCGGGCACGCCCCGTTTCGCGCGGCTGTTCCTGGGCCTGCGCCGTCCCGCGCATGATTTGTCCGGCACGTGCCTTTCGGGAGAGGTCCTGGCCACGGGGCCGGGCGTGACGCGCTTTGCCGTGGGGGATGAAGTGTTCGGGCTTGCAGGCATGAGCTTTGGCGCCAATGCCACCCACATCTGCCTGCCCGAGGATGGCGTCTTGATGCCCAAGCCCGCCACCCTGTCCCATGAAGAGGCCGCCGTGATGTGCGACGGGCCGCTGTCCTCCCTGAATTTTCTGGACAGGGTCGCCGGCTTGACCAAGGGCGACAGGGTGCTGATTCTGGGCGCGTCCGGCAGCCTGGGCAGCGCGGCGGTGCAGATTGCCACGGCCATGGGCGCGCAGGTGACCGGCACCTGTAGTGCGCGCAACGCGGACATGGTGTTGGGCCTTGGCGCAAGCCATGTGATTGACCACCGGCGTGAGGATTTCACCCGTCTGCCCGAAACCTATGACGTGATCTATGACACGCTGGGCGTCTCAAGCTTTGGCGCGGCGCGGGGAAGGCTGGCGCCTGAGGGGCGGTATGTCTGCCCGGTGCTGGGGTTGCGCCTGTTGGGGGCCGTGCTGCGCAGCCGGTTGACGGGCGGGCGGCGCGCGCTGTTTTCGGCCACCGGCTTGTTGCCGCCGGAGGCCCTGCGCGCCAAGCTGACAACGCTGCTTTCGATGGTTGAGGCGGGCGCCCTGGTCCCCGTGATTGACCGTATCTATCCGCTGGACGACCTGGTTGAGGCGCACCGCCATATGGAAACCGGGCACAAGCGCGGCAATGTCGTTGTCCTGGGCTGACTTGGCCGCGCGGGGGCGGCGGGCCGGTCGGGCTTGCCCATGGCATGCCGCAGCCCGCGCCGTGTCAGCGCCCGGTCCGGGCCTGTTCCCGCACCAAGGGTCGGGCGGCAGGGGCATCTGCGCCCGTGGCCGCCTGGGCCCGCGCCTCCGGTGCGGCGGGATAGGCCAAAAGAGGGCTCAGGCCATGATGGGTTGAACTGCCGCGGAGGGGCGCATGCCTCCGGCTTGAATAGCGCGGCAGAACGGGGCCTTGGTGGGCCAGTTCCGCGGCGCAGGAGACGATCATCAAAATACGGCGCTGCATGGTCGGGTCCTTTGGGGGTGTCTGTGTGCGCCCGGCGGCGGCGCCGATCTGGGCGGCCGCCGGGCTGAGTTGGCGATGGTCAGGCTGGCGCGATCAGCGCGGAACCAGAACGCTGTCCACCACGTGGATCACGCCGTTGGACTGGTCCACATCGGCGATGGTGACGCGGCCGGCATTGCCGCTTTCGTCATAGATATAGACATTGGTGCCCTTGACCTGCGCCGACAGCGCATCGCCGGAGACGGCATTGAAATGGTAGAACCCGTCGGCAGAGTTGCGCGCGCGGCGCGCGATTTCCGCAGCCGACCAATCGCCCGCCACGACATGCGCGGTCAACACCTTGACCAGCATGTCCTTGTTTTCGGGCTTCAGCAGCGTGTCAACGGTGCCTGCGGGCAGCGCGGCAAAGGCCGCATTGACCGGCGCGAAGACGGTGAACGGCCCGTCAGATTGCAGCGTTTCGACCAGCCCTGCCGCCTGAACGGCAGCCACCAGGGTTGTGTGATCGGCGGAATTTACCGCGTTTTCAACGATATTGCGGCTTTCCAGCATGGGCGCGCCGCCCACCATGGGGTTTTCGGCAACGGCTGCGGTGGCCATGGCTGCGGCCAATGCGGCGCCGGCGATCCTGGATGTAATGGTCATTGTCTATCTCCTCTGAACGCCACGGGCTGCGTGGCAATGCAGAAGACACGGACGCCGCAAGGGCAAAGTTTCAGCGCATCGTCAAAAACTTTTAGACGTCGAAGAAACCGCCCGCAGCCAGGATTTCACCCGTCGGCGCACCCGTGGGCGACCCGCCCTCAGGCTCGTTGGAAATCGCCAGCGTGCCTCCATCGATCAGGGCGGCGATGTCGGCGGGGATCTCGAAGGTCGTTTCCCGTTCGGCAGGCACCACCCCGAGCGAGACCGGCGCGCTTGCCTCCGGGCCGATCACCCAGAGTTCAAAATCCCGGCCGGGCGCGGGGGCGCCGGCCTCGCGGATGACCTTGAACAGCATCCCGTCAGGGGCATAGCCGGCCTCGATCCTCACGCTGCCATCTTCGGAGGCAAGCGAGGCGTGGAAGGCCGGGTCAAAGCCGGGCGTGCGCAGCACCGGCAGCACCACAAGCGCCAGCACAATGGCCAACGCGCCCAATGTCGGCGCAAACAGCCAGCCAAGGCCCCAACGCCGGGCCGGGGCGGGGGGATCAATCTTGCGCATCAGCGATGCCTTGGCGGATTTGGGCGGCGCAACCTCCGGCAGATCCGCGGCCATGTCGGCAAAGCTGGCCTCCCACGCGTGGACGCGGGCCTGCAAGCCGGGGTCATCGCGCAGGCGCGCGGCAAAGGCCTGTTCGGCCTCTGCATCCAGCAGGCGCAAGACGTATTCGGCGGCCAGCGCCTCGTCTTCGCTGATGTCCTGCGGGTCGCTCATCGCGAAAGACACTCCTTGAGGGAAATCAGGCTGCGGCGCAGCCAGGTTCGCATGGTGTTTAGCGGCACATCGAACCGATCTGCCAGACTCTGATAGGTTGCGCCATCCAGATATGCAGCGCGCACGGCGTCTGCACGGTCCTGGGGCAATTCGTCAAAGCAGGCGGACAGCCTGCGGTGTTCCGATGCAGCGATGCTCTGGGCCTCTGGCCCGGGGCGGGGTTCGGTCAATTCACCGACCTGGTCCAGATCCACCATGCCGCCGCGCCGGGTGCGCAGCCGGTCGATGGCCAGGTTTCGGGCAACCGTGATCAGCCATGTCATGGGCGAGTGTCCCGTGACCGCATAGCGGTCCGCCTTGTCCCAGATCCGCAGATAGACCTCTTGCAGCGTGTCCTCGGCTTCGGACCTGTTTTTCAGAACCCGCAGGCAGACAGCGAACAGTTTGCCGCTGGTGGCGTCATACAGCGCCGCAAGGGCCGCGCGGTCGCCTAGCGATACCCTGGCGATCAAGTCTTCGACGTCGAGCGCGTCTGACACAGTGGCAGCCACCTGTTCCGGAACAATCCTGACGCCTTTGGTGGCACATTCCGGGGGGGGCCGCAATCACCGGCGGCGCATTTCGGGGTATCGATTTATTTTGCAAGTGAGGGAACTTATTTGGAAAAAGGCACTCGTTACAAACATCGTGGGGCGCGCAGGGGGAGGCGCGCGCCCCAGCCGGGGGGCAGCGTCAGGCGTTACATGCCCAGCGACACGGCAAAGCCGGTGATCCCGCCCATGCCCAGATCGGCCAGCGGGCTGGCCGCGCCGGTGGTCAGGTCAATGGAATACAGCCCCGCGGTTTCGGCGCCTTCCATCTGCAGGATGGCATAGGCCATGTCCTCGCCCTCGGCGGGGGAGACGATGTCAAACCCGCCCATGGGCGCCAGATCCACGGCCATGCCGTCCACGGTGATCTTGCCCACCGTCGCCAGCGTGCCGGCATTGTTGGCCAGGCTGATCAGCGTATCGGTCTGGGCGTCCAGCGCGTATTGAAAGGTGCTGCTGGCGGTCATGCCGTTGATGGCATTGGTATAGGCATTGGCAAAGACCATGGGCATGGTGCCCGCCATGCTGTCCTGTCCGTCATAGGCCAGCCCGGTGAAGCGGCGCACGGAATTGGCGCGCGCGTCGCCATTGCCGAAGCCTTCGGGGAAATAGACCAGGTTGTCGCCCGCGGTGGAAACGGCGCGCACGGCGTCGATGGCATTGTTGAAGTCAAACGCCACCATGGCGGAGTCGTCGATCATGGTGCCATCGGTGAAGGTGGCGCCCAGGTCGGTCATCGCGCCGGTCATGGGATCAATCCGGGCGATCATGCCATTGGCGAAGCCCAGCAGGTCACCCGTCACGGGGCGCCATGCAATCGCCTTCAGCGCGCTGCCCAGCATCATGCTGCGCGCGGCTTCGGGGGCGGACAGGTCATCCATCACCACCAGGGTCTGCCCGTCATTGGCCAGTGCGTAGCCGGACAGGGTGGCATGGCCACCCGCCAGCGCGGGTGCGGCGGACAGTGCGAACAGAGTGCCGAGAACAACAGAGGTTTTCATGTGTCAATCCTTTCGAGACCAAGACAACACACACCAGTGGGCGTGTGCGCTGACCGAAGCCACGAGTGGTCCGCCGCGAAAGTTTCACCGAGTTTCAAAAAATCGTGCCCCTGCCGCAAAACGCGCCTTGGGCGGCTGTCACGCGCTTTCGGTGCCTGCCGCGCGGACCGGGCGGGGCAGCTGCATCCGGTCTGTCAGGTAGGGCAGGCGGGCTTGCGCCGCGCGGACCCGCGCCATGTCAAGGCATGCGTGCAGTATCTGGGGCTGTGCGCCGGCGCGGGCCAGTTCCACGCCATCGGGTGCGGCAATCACGCTTTCGCCCAGGAACGCCATGCCGCGTTCGGTGCCTGCGCTGTTGGCATAGGCCAGGAACACGCCGTTTTCATAGGCCCGTGTCGGGATCATCTGCCGCGCCACCCAGCCCCATTGCGCGCCAAGCGCCGTGGGCACCAGAATGACCTCCGCGCCCAGGGCTGCGGCGTGGCGGGCGGCTTCGGGAAATTCGGCGTCATAGCAGATCAGCGTCGCGATCCGGCAGCCGCAATGGGTGAAGGGCACAATCTCCTGGCCGGCCGAAAAATGCGCCTGTTCAAACCCCGGCGGCAGCAGCAGCTTGCGGTGCCCGCCCAGCCGGTTGCCCTGCGGGCCGAAACACTGCGCGGCGTTGAACAGCGCGCCGCCCTCGGATTCGGCAAAGCCGTAGTGGATGGCCATGCCGTGGCGCCGGGCCAGCGCGGCAATGGCGCGGGCGGTGGGGCCATCGGCAGGCTCGGCCCGGGCGGGGATGTCCGCGCCGATGTTGTAGCCGCAGGCAAACAGCTCTGGCAGA
>CBFHYV010000209.1:0-5311 GCA_965660085.1 uncultured Paracoccaceae bacterium | reverse complement strand
CGCGGCCGGTTCTGCCTGGCCGCGGCGCTGCCCGCGCTGGCGCCGGGCACCTATCGGCTGACCGCCCCGCTGCCTGATGGCCGCACCGCGCAAGAGGCCCTGGGCTGGCTGCTGGCGCGCTACAGCTTTGACCGCTATCGCGACCAATCGGGGCCAGTGCGCGCGCTTGTCGCCCCCGACGGGGTGGACGCCCGGAGGATCGAGTCCCTCGCCCGCGCAGAATTCCTGACCCGCGATCTGATCAACACCCCCGCCAACCACATGGGCCCGGACGGGTTGGAGGATGCCGCGCGCGGCGTGGCCACGCAATTCGGCGCGGAAATCCACGTCATCACGGGTGAGGCGCTGCTCAGCCGCAATTTCCCGCTGATCCACACGGTGGGGCGTGCCTCCGCCAGCGCGCCGCGGCTGATCGACATGCGCTGGGGCGATGCGGGGCCGACGCTGACGCTGGTTGGCAAGGGCGTGTGCTTTGACACCGGCGGGCTGGATCTGAAACCCGCGGCCTCCATGGGGCTGATGAAAAAGGACATGGGCGGCGCGGCCAATGTGCTGGGCCTGGCGCAGGCGATCATGGCGCAGGGCCTGCCGCTGCGGCTGCGGGTGCTGATCCCGGCGGTGGAAAACGCGGTGGCGGGCAATGCCTTTCGCCCGCAGGATATCCTGACCTCGCGCAAGGGCCTGTCGGTGGAGGTCAACAACACCGATGCCGAAGGCCGCCTGGTGCTGGCCGATGCGCTGGCCCTGGCGGATGAAGAGATGCCGGATCTGCTGATCTCCATGGCCACGCTGACCGGCGCGGCGCGGGTGGCCGTGGGCGCGGATCTGGCGCCCTTCTTCACCGATGATGAGCCCACGGCCGCGGCGCTGATGCGCGGCGGCGCGGCAGAGGCGGACCCGGTCTGGCGGCTGCCGTTCCACACGCCCTATGAGCCGCTGATCGAACCCGGCATCGCCGATCTGGACAACGCGCCCAAGGGCGGCCTGGCCGGGGCGATCACGGCGGCGCTATTCCTGCGGCGCTTCGTGGATGCCACGCCCCGCTATGTGCATTTTGACATCTACGGCTGGCAGCCCACCGCCGCGCCGGGCCGGCCCAAGGGTGGGTTGGGCCAGGGGCCGCGCGCCATCCTGCACAGCCTGCCGGAGCTTCTGTCCCTATGACCCGCGCGGACCGGCGCAGCACCCCGGCCAATGATCGCGTGGCCGCCAGTCACCTGCGCGGAGAGGTCACCGCCCCCCACTATGTGGACGGCTGGGCCGCACAGGTCGGCGTGCCGCTTGTGGATCTGTGCGATGCCCCCGATGGCGCGCGCGACAGGCAGGTGCCGCTGGGCCGCAATGTCACCGTCTATGACCGCTGGATGGGCTGGTGCTTTGTCCAGGTGGATCGGGATGGCTATGTCGGCTATGTGCCGGAGGCTGCGCTGACCCGCCCACGCCGCACCACGCATCGGGTCGGCCAGCGCGCCACACATGTCTATGCCCGGCCAGACGCCAAGGCCCCGGCGCGCATGGCCCTGCCCATCGGGGCGGAGCTGGCCGTGCGCGGGCGCGATGCCGCGTTCTTCGTGACGGACCAGGGCTATGTCCCCGGTGATCACCTGTGGCCGCTGGATACGCCGGAAACAGACCCCGTCGCCGTGGCCGAACGCCTGCTGGGCACGCCCTACCTGTGGGGCGGCAATGGGCCTGCGGGCGTGGATTGTTCGGGGCTGGTGCAGATCGGCTGCCAGGCCTGTGCCTTGCCCTGCCCCGCCGACAGTGACCAGCAGGCCCGCGCCCTGGGCCAGCCCCTGCCCGAAGGCGCCGCCCCGCGCCGCGGCGATCTGGTATTCTGGCCCGGCCATGTCGCCTGGGTCAGCGCGCCGGACAGGCTGTTGCACGCCACGGCCCACCGCATGGCCGTGATCGAAGAACCCCTGAACCCTGCGCTGGACCGCATTGCGCAGGCCACCAACAGCGCCGCGCGCTTCGCGCGGCTGGAGATCTGACACGGAGCGCCGCATGACATCTGATCCGTTCTTCAACCCGGTGTCCGGGTTTGACCTGCCCCGCTTTGCCGGGGTGCCCAGCTTCATGCGCCTGCCCGTGGTGCCGCCGGACCATCCGCGCTTTGCCGAGGTGCAGGTGGGCCTTGTGGGCGTGCCCTGGGACAGCGGCACCACCAACCGCCCCGGCCCTCGCCACGGGCCGCGTCAGCTGCGCGATGCCTCCACCATGATCCGCGCCCAGCATGGCGTCACCCACACCCGCCCGTTCGAGGCGATGCGCTGCGCGGATCTGGGCGATGTCGGCCCCAACCCCGCCGACATCCAGGACAGCATGGCCCGCATCACCGCGTTCTACCGCCAGCTGGTGGCCGCGAATATCGTGCCGCTGACCGCCGGCGGCGATCACCTGACCAGCCTGCCCGTGCTGCGGGCGCTGGCGGCCAATGGCCCGCTGGGGATGATCCATTTCGACAGTCACACGGACCTGTTCCACAGCTATTTCGGCGGCACCCTCTACACCCACGGCACCCCCTTTCGCCGCGCTGTCGAAGAGGGGCTGCTGGACCCGGCGCGGGTGGTGCAGATCGGCATTCGCGGCACGGCCTATGATTCAGAGGACAGGGATTTCGCCCGCGACGCCGGCATCCGCATCATCCCGATCGAGGAGTTCTTCGATCGCGGTGTGGACGATGTGATGGCCGAGGCGCGCGAGATCGTGGGGCAGGACCCGACCTACATCAGCTATGACATCGACTTCGTGGACCCGACCTTCGCCCCCGGCACCGGCACGCCAGAGGTCGGCGGGCCGAACAGCTTTCAGGCGTTGCAGGTGGTGCGCGCGCTGGCCGGGCTGAACATCTGCGGCGCGGACCTGGTCGAGGTCTCACCGCCCTTCGACGCCTCCGGCAATACGGCCTTCCTGGGCGTGTCGATCATGTTTGAACTGCTGTGCGCCATGGTGCCTGCGGTGCAGGCGCGCACGGGCGGCTAGGGTCAGTCATCCTCGACCCGGCCGCGCATAGCCTTGACCTCTCCGCGGATCTTCTTGGCCTTTATCCGCCGGTTCTTGGACCCCAGCGTGGGTTTGGTCGCGATCCGGCGGCGCGGGGTTTCCAGCGCCTTGCGGATCAGCTCTGCCAGACGGTCGCGGGCGATGTCGCGGTTGCGGGCCTGGCTGCGCGTGTCCTCCACCTGCAACACGATGGCGCCCTCCGTCGTCCAGCGGCGCCCGGCCAGCCGCCGCAGCCGCGCCTTGACCGGCGCGGTCAGGTTGGGGGACCGCTCTGCCTCAAATCGCAGCTCAACCGCGGTGGACACCTTGTTGACGTTCTGCCCCCCTGGCCCGCTGGCCCGGATGAACTGTTCGGTCAGTTCCCAATCCTCGATCGAGATCTTGTCAGTGATGCGCAGCATGGTGGGTCAGGTCCTGCGGGCTATCCGGCGGTGGGGGGATGACGGAAAAGGGCCGCCATTTCTGGCGACCCTTCGAGAATGTCGGAGGCGAGGCCGGTCAGGCCTTGGCCGTTCGGTGCGCCATGCGCGAGGGGTTGCCCTCAGCCGCGGCGGCTCCGAATTGTTCCCGCGCCTCTCTCCAATGCTTCTCTCGACACTGGATCACCTCCTTTCGTTTGTTTCACCTGATACGGAAGGGTGGCACGGATCACGGCGAAGTCAAAGAAAAATGCGCCCTACTGCGCCGGGCCGCGCGTCATTGCCCGGCCAACGATCATGCGGAAGGGCACCAGCGCCACCAGCGCCAGCGCCAGCTTGACCAGCCAGTCCGCCACCGCCAGCGACACCCACAGCGGCACGACCGGGCCTGCGCCCAGCAGCGGCAGCGCCTCATTGGCCCAGGACACGTCATTGCCCGGCTCCAGCCCCGCAAGCGCGCCGGAAAAGGCGATGGTGAAAAACAGCGCCGTATCCACCGAGGATCCGATCAGCGTGGAGGCCAGCGGCGCGGCCCACCATACGCGGGCGCGCAGCCGGTCAAACACCGCCACGTCCAGCATCTGCGCGCACAGGAACGCCAGGCCAGAGCCGAGCGCGATGCGGAAGGTCACCAGCGGGCCGAACTCACCCATGATCTGCGTGCCCACGAGGCTGCAGAACACCCCGACGATGAAGCCCGCGAACACGACCTGCCGCGCGGGGCCGGCCCCATACAGCCGGTTCATCAGATCCGTCACCAGGAAGGCCAGCGGATAGGTAAAGGCGCCCCAGGTCAGCCATTGGCCGAACAGGAACTGCACAAGGATGTTGGACGCCACCACGATGGCGGCCATGGCAAGGATGCCGGGAAGATGTTGGCGTGTCATGTCTGGACCCGTTTTTTGCAAGGTGGCGGGGACTTGGCCCGCGAAACGGGCTGGCCTCCCCTAACGGCTGCGACCAAAGGGCGCAAGTCATTCCCGCAAAAGGTAATCCACGAATTCAGTGCGTTGGAAGAACTGGAAATTGTCATCGGCCAGCAGAGTCAGCCGGATATGCCCCTGCGCATCGCGCCAGACGGCAATGCCCTCCAGGTTGCCATGCTGGTTCAGGGCGCTGGACAGCACCTGCTCCTCCCGCAGGGGGGCGCCGTCCCTTGGCAGGACGAAGCGGCGCACCCGGCTGTGAAAGCCGATGCCGACAAAGGCACGTTCAAGCAGATACAGCCGCCCATCGGGGCCGAAATCCGCCCCCACGGCGGCAAAGCCGTCACGGCGCGGAATGGCAAAGGCAATGTCCCAGGCCGCGCCAGAATAGCGATAAACGGCAAAGACCCCAGCCCCACCCGTTTCCGGCAGGGTATAGACAGCCCCATCGGCGTCCACGGCCAGCGCCTCCATCCCGCGGTTTTCGGCAAAGCGGGTGAATTCCGGGTGGCGGGGCAGGCGGCGGCCGGTGCCGTTGCGATACTCCCAGACGCGGTTCTGCCCCTCGTAGGAGATATAGGTGACCCCCGCATCCGTCAGGGCGATCCCTTCCGCATCGGCCTTGGCGATCCCGGCCATACCGCCCAGGATCAGCAGCGGCCCGGCCTGCACCCCTGTCACCGCACCATTGGCCCCGCGGGTCAGAACGCCGCGCGTGATCCGGCCCCTGTCCGTCACAGCGACGAAGTCGCGCCCGTCCGGCCCGGTTTCCAGACCCGAAAAGCCGCCGAAATCCGCGCCATCGCCACGCCAGACATAGCTGCCGACATGGTCCGCAACCAGGTCCGCAACGGCGTTGCACGGCAGCAGCGCGCACAGCGCAAGCAGCAGCGCACCGCCCAGATGGCGGGCCGAGGCGCGACGGATCTGCATCATGCGCCGCGCTGTCCCGGGGTGGTG
>CBFHYV010000208.1:0-5322 GCA_965660085.1 uncultured Paracoccaceae bacterium | reverse complement strand
TCACCGCGTCCATACGCGGCAGCAGACTTTGCGGGTCATAGGCCGGTTCGGCCAACACACGCGCAGACCGAGGTTGGCCGTGAATGACGACCTCTAGCGCAGTGTCCGGCGCCGCAGCCTGCGGTTTGATATAGGCAAAGGCCAGGATCTTGCCGACGGTATGCCCGTAGACCACCGATGCCGTGGAGCCGACCACCGCGCCGCCGTGCAGCACGGCCTCGCCGCCGTGGCCGTCGATCTCTCCGTCGGGGTCGATTTCCAGGTAGGCGCAGACCCAGGGCAGATCGGTGTTCAGCGTGGCCTCATGGCCCAGGTAGGGCTTGTCCGTGCGGGCAAAGCGCAGAACGTCGGCCTCGGCCAGGGTGACCTCATTGGTGAGTTCGCCAGCGCCCTTGAAGCCCTTTTCCATCCGCATCACGTTCATGGCAAAGCTGCCGTAGTCCACCATGCCATGGGCCGCGCCGGCGGCGTCAAGCGCGGCATAGACATCCCGCATGGCGGCGAAAGGCATGTGAAGCTCCCACCCCAGTTCGCCCGCATAGGACATGCGCAAGGCCCAGATTCGGTGTCCGGCCACCATGATCTGCTGCGCGGACAGCCAGCGGAATGCGGCATTGTCCAGCCGGGCATCGGTGCAGGCGCCCAGAACATCGCGCGCCCGGGGGCCGTTCAGCGCCAGTGCACCCCAACTGTCCGACAGGGCCGTGACCGTCACATCCGCCCCGTCACGATGCTGTGCCAGGTGATCCAGCAGGCGCTGTTCAAAGAACGCGGCGCAGACAAGATAGAATTGATCCTCGGCCATGCGCAGGATGGTGGTTTCCAGCTCGATCCGGCCGCGGCGGTTCAGCATGTGGGTCAGGGACAGGCTGCCCACCTTCTGCGGCATGCGGTTGGCTGTCAGACGGTCCAGCAAGGCGTAGGCGTCCGGCCCCTGGACCAGAACCTTGGTGAAGGCGGTCACATCCATCAGGCCCACGGCCTCGCGCACTGCGCGGACCTCTGCGGCCACCAGATCATCCACCACCGTGCGGCGGAAGCTGTAGTGATCCTGCTGCGCCACACCGCCCTTGGCGAACCAGCGCGGGCGTTCAAAGCCATAGACCTCCTCGAACACGGCACCCTTCGCCTTCAGCACCTCATGCAGTGGTGAGGGCTTGATCGGCCGGCCGGCCAGGCGGTTGAAATGGGGGAAGGGGATTTCATGGCGCAGGCAGTAATCCTCCTTTGCCTTGATCACCTGCCAATCCTTGGTGGCATAGGCGCCGAAGCGGCGCGGATCGTAATCCCGCATGGAGATATCCGCCGCGCCATGCACCATCCAGCGCGCCAGTTCCCGCGTCAGCCCCGGGCCCCAGCCGATGCCAATCTGCGTGCCGCAGCAGCACCAGTAGTTGCGCACGCCCGGTGCCGGGCCGATCAGCGGGTTGCCGTCCGGCGGGTGGCTGATGGCACCGTGCACATCGCGGGTGATGCCCAGTTCCGCGAAAATCGGCATGCGGTTGAGGCTTTCTTCCAGCCAGGGCATGACGCGGTCATAATCGGCCTCGAACAGCTCGTTCTCTGCCTCCCAGGGGCAGTGATCCTCCCACACGGTGTTGGGGTTGGCCTTTTCATAGATCCCGATCAGGCCTTTCTTCTGCTCCATCCGGATATAGCCGGACACCTTGCGGTCGTCGCGGATCACGGGCAGTTCGCGGTCCAGGTCCCGGAATTGCGGCACCTCCTCGGTGACGAAATAGTGGTGCGTCATGGAGGTCATGGGCAGTTGCAGCCCGGACCATTCGCCCATCTGCCGCGCATAGGTGCCGCCGGCGTTGACCACATGTTCGCAGGTGATGGTGCCTTTCTCCGTCTCCACCACCCATTCGCCGGTGGGCGCCTGGGTGATGTTGGTGGCGCGGCAGCGGCGGATGATGCGGGCGCCCTTGGCGCGGGCGCCGGCGGCCATGGCCATGGTCACGTTGGTGGGGTCCACATGGCCATCATCGGGCGTGTGCAGCGCACCCAGAACGCCATCCAGGTTGTAGAACGGATGCAGCTGCGCCACGCGGTCCGGGCCGACCAGTTCGATGTTGAAGCCAAGGCTGCGGCCCACGGACAGCGTGTGGCGCAGCCAGTCCATCTCATCCTCGGTATAGGCCAGGCGGAAGGATCCGCAGCCATGCCAGGTGACGGCCTGGCCGGTTTCGGCCTCCAGCGCGCCGGAATACAGCCCGATGTTGTAGTCCACGCATTTGCCCAACGAAAAGGACGATGTGGAATGCGTGATCTGCCCCGCCGCGTGCCATGTGCTGCCAGAGGTCAGTTCCGCCTTTTCCAGCAGGACCACCTCTGGCCCCCAGCCTTCATGGGCCAGGTGATAGGCAAGGCCCACCCCCATCACACCGCCGCCAACAATCACCACGCGGGCGTGGCTGGGAAGTTCGGACATGTCGCTGATCCTTCACACGAGTCGCAAAACTGCTCGACAGCATGAAGGCACATCTGTATCACTGTCAATCATGAATGGCACATATGTATCACAGCGGGTTCTTGAGCGTCTCACCGAAGAGTGGGACGCCTTGACGCCAGAGGCGCAGAAAGCCGCGCGCTACGTGTTGGAAAACCCCAATGACGTGGGCGTTTCCACCGTGCGCGAGATTGCCGAGGCCGCCAACGTCAAGCCAAACACCTTTGTGCGCATGGCGCGGCAGGTGGGGTTTGAAGGCTACGAGGATTTCCGCGCCCCCTTCCGGGAGGCGATCCGCAATGGCGCGGTCAGCTTCCCCGACAGGGCGCGCTGGTTGCAGGACATCCGCAAATCCGGCGATCTGGGCGGGCTTTATGCCGATATGGTCGAAGGCGCGATCCGCAACCTTGAAGACACGTTCGCCGGGATCGACGCAGAGGCGCTGAAGGCCGCGGCGGAGGCGATCTGGGCCAGCCGGCAGGTCTTTACCCTGGGCGTGGGCGTCAACAATGCCAATGCGCGCAATTTCACCTACCTGGCCTCAACTGGCATGGTGCAGTTCCACGCCATCCCCCGGCCGGGGTCCACGCCCACGGATGACCTGGCCTGGGCGGACAGCCGCGATGTGCTGATCGCCATGTCCATGCGCCCCTACCGCACGGAGGTCGTGGCCGCGATGACCGTGGCCCGCGAACAGGGCATGACCCTCATCGGCCTCAGCGACAGCCCCGCCAGCCCGATCATCCGCGCCGCCGATCACGGCTTTGTCGTCGCGGTCGATACCCCGCAATTCTTCCCGTCCTCGGTCTCGACCATCGCGCTTCTGGAGACGCTTTTGAGTTTCGTCATCAGCGTGGCCAGCGATGAAATCGTGGACCGGGTGGAAAGCTTTCACCGCCGCCGCCACCAGCTTGGCATTTACATGGAGGAACCGGAATGAAGGATGATACAGGCCCTGTCCGGTCATTGGACGCGCGATACTACACGGACCCCGTGGTGTTTGAGGCCGAACAGGCCGGGCTGCTGGCGCGCACCTGGCAATTCGCCTGCCACGCCAGCCAGCTGGAAAATGCAGGCGATTACGTGGCTTTCGAGCTTGGCAGTGAAAGCCTGTTTTCCATCAAGGGCCGCGACGGGCAGATCCGCACCTTCTACAACGTCTGCCAGCACCGCGCGCATCAGCTGGTCGGCGGGGCCGGCACTACGCGCGTTGTCGTCTGCCCCTATCATGCCTGGACCTATGAGCTGACAGGCAAATTGCGCGCCGCGCCCAATGCCAAACCCGTGCCCGGATTTGACGCCGCCCGGATTTGCCTGACCGAAGTGCGTACCGAAGTCTTCCTTGGCTTTGTCTTCGTCAACCTGGACTCGGATGCCGACCCGATGGAGGCCTGGTTTCCCAATGCGCGCGCGGAGCTGGAAACCTTCGTGCCCAACTGGGCCGAGCTGAAGCCGCTGGAATGGGTGGAGATCCCGGAGGCCTGCAACTGGAAAGTCTCGGTCGAGAATTATTCCGAATGCTACCATTGCAGCCTGAACCACCCCACCTTTTCCACCGGGGTGATCCGGCCGGAAACCTATGACATCCAGCCACAGGGCTATTGCCTGCGTCACACCACCGAATGCAATGACCTCAGCCAGATGACCTATGACATCGACAGCGGCTTTGCGAACAATGACAAATACTCGTCCTGGTTCCTGTGGCCGATGTTTTCCTTCCAGGTCTATCCGGGCAATCTGCTGAACACCTATCACTGGCGGGCGATTGACGCAGACCATGTGGTTGTCTGGCGCGGCTGGTATTCCGTGGGCGGATATGATGATGAAACCGTCCGCCGCATGGCTCAGCAGGACCGCGCAACCACCGTGGAGGAGGATATCCACCTTGTGGAATCCGTGCAGCGTGGGCTGAAATCGCGCGGTTATGTGCCGGGGCCGCTGGTGGTGGATCCGCGCTGCGGTGTGAATTCCGAACATTCCATCATGCACCTGCAACGCTGGATGCGCGAGGCCGTGGATGGCGCGCAGTGACGCGAAAATGACGCGATGCGCCCGGTGCGCCGGGTGGTGTCGGCCAAAGGGAGGCGCGGCAGAGACGGAATTTGGAGAGGCCTGTGACTGACATTCCCGCGTATTGGCAGAACTACATAGACGGGGCCTGGGTGGATGGCGGCGCCGGGCGGATCGCCGTGACGGACCCCGCCACTGGAGCGCCCCTGGCCGAACAGGCGCTGGCCGATGCAGCCGATGTGGACCGCGCGGTTCAGGCGGCCCGGCGGGTCCATCGCTCTGGCGCGCTGACCGCCATGCGCCCGATTGAACGCGGCCGCATGGTGCAGGCGATGGGCCGCTATCTGCTGGACCACAAGCATGACATTGCCCGGGTTCTGACCCTGGAACAGGGCAAGCCGCTTTGGGAAAGCGTGATCGAGGTCGAGGGCGCCGCGCTGTATTTCGAATATTACGGCAATCAGGCCAGCACGGTCGAGGGCCGCTCCGTGCCGCTGGGCGCGGGCTATATGGACTGGACGGAATATGAGCCCTTCGGCGTATCCGCCCAGATCATCCCGTGGAATTACCCGGTTGAGATGACGGCGCGGTCCCTGTCCGCGGCACTGGCCACGGGCAATGCCTGCGTCATCAAATCGCCCGAGCTAACCCCCCTGACCAATGCCTGGCTGGCGCGTGCGGCGCAGGCGGCGGGCTTTCCCCCCGGCGCGGTCAACGTCCTGTGCGGGCTGGGGCAGGATGCGGGCGCGGCGCTGGCCGGGCACCCGGATGTCAACCAGATCGTGTTCACCGGATCGGTGCCCACGGGCATTGCCATTGCAACGGCTGCTGCGCGCAATGTCGTGCCTTGCGTGCTGGAA
>CBFHYV010000207.1:0-5402 GCA_965660085.1 uncultured Paracoccaceae bacterium | reverse complement strand
GGGCAATCCTCCCTGCCGGCGCCGCAGCGGCTGGACAGCCCCGCCGACCTCGAGCGCGCCCAGCGGCTGCGCCGGGCGCTTGGCCTGCCGGGCGGACAGCTGGTGGCCAACCCCATCCCCGCCAGCCATGACATCCCCGAGGCAGAGCTGGCTCCGCTGATCGCGCAGGCCGATGCGGAGGCCCGCGCGCAGGGCATCACCGGAAAGGCGGTGACGCCCTTCCTGCTGGCCCGCCTGTTTGAGCTGACCCAGGGCCGGTCGCTGGACGCCAACATCGCGCTTGTGCGCAACAACGCCCGGCTTGCGGCCCGGATTGCACAGCAATTCACCAGCCTGCCTGCCGAAATTGACGCAACCCCGCCAAGCCCATTGTCGTGAGCCACCACAGCGCATAGCTTTGCACCGGACAGCAGACGGATAGCCATGACGACCCCTTTCGATACGGTCCCCAAAAAGCCAGGCCTTCTGGCCAGCCTACGCTCCAGCTTTCTGACCGGCCTTGTGGTGATTGCGCCCGTTGGCCTGACGGTCTGGCTGATCTGGACGCTGATCGGCTGGGTAGACGGGTTCGTGCTGCCGCTGGTGCCGGACAGGTTCAACCCGGAACAATATATCGGCATCAACCTGCGCGGCGTGGGGGTGATCTTTTTCTTGCTGTTCACGGTGGTCGTGGGCTGGGTGGCCAAGGGGCTGATCGGGCGGTCCTTGATCCGCTTTGCCGAGGAACTGGTGGACCGCACGCCAGTGGTGCGCTCCATCTATTCCGGGATCAAGCAGATCGCGGAGACGGTGTTTGCCCAGACGGACCGCAGCTTTGAAAAGGCCTGCCTGATCGAATATCCGCGCAAGGGTATCTGGGCCATCGGCTTTATCTCTACCCAAGCCAAGGGTGAGGTTGCCAACAAGGCCGTCACCACCCAAGGCATGGTATCCGTGTTTGTGCCGACCACGCCCAACCCCACCTCCGGCTTCCTGCTGTTCTTCCCCAAGGAAGACGTGGTGGAACTGGACATGAGCATCGAGGACGCGGCAAAGCTGATCATCTCCGCCGGGCTGGTCTATCCGCCGGACCAGGAACAGCCCGCGCCGCAGCCCCTGCCCCGCGCCTCCTGACGTCAGCCGAACATGGCGCGCAGATCGGTGGTCTGGCGCTTGCCCAGATCGGCCTTGTGCGCGGCCAGGAACCCATCCGCCGCCGCACGGCCGGCATTGCGCAGCCGGCTTATGACGCCGGGCAAGGGCACCAGCTTCGTCGCCACCGAGAGGTCATTCATCAGCGCATCGTCAGAGATGATATGCACCCGCAGCGCCTTCATCGTGCCTGGGCTGACCCGGCCGTCCTCCAGCAGGCGCTGGACGAAATTGATCGCGCGCAATTCCCGCAGCAGCGAAGAGTTGAAGCTGATCTCATTGATCCTGTTCTGAATTTCCATCGCGCTGCGCGGCACATCCGTGCGGTTGAGCGGGTTGATGCTGATGACGACGATATCGCCCGGCAAATCGTCCTCAAACAGAGGAAACAGCGCCGGATTGCCTGTATAGCCGCCATCCCAGAACGGTGCGGGCGTGCCGTCCAGCGGATCGGGACAGGTCACGGCCTGAAACACCGTGGGCAGACAGGCCGAGGCGAGGATCGAGTCGGTGGTGATCTGGTCACCGCTGAACACACGGATCTTGCCATCACGCACATGGGTGGCGCCGATGTTCAGAACGGGCCCCCTGTCCGCGCAGACCGTATCATAATCAAACCTGTCCACGATCCGGCGCAGGGGGTTCACATAGAACGGCCCCCAGGCATAGGGGGACAGCACGCGGCTGAGGCTGTCTGCCGCCATGAAGGGCACGGACAGTTCCAACCCGCGCGTGACCGCCTCCACCGGCGGATTGAGCCACGGCGCCATCCAGATGGGCATCCGCGTGTCCGCCACCCCGCCCAATTGGCCCCAGAGGTCCGCCAGCGCGGCGCGCGCGCCGTCCCTGCCACCGCGCAGCATGCCCGATTTCAGCGCAGCCCCATTCAGCGCGCCAGCGGAGGTGCCGGAAATGCCCGCGATCTCAACGTCAGGCTCCTCCAGCAGGCGATCCAACGCGCCCCAGGTGAAGGCGCCATGCGCGCCGCCCCCCTGCAGCCCAAGGCTAATCCGCAGCATCGCCTTACAACGCCGTCCAGCCGCCATCCACGGACAGCGTGGTGCCCGTGATCTGTGCCGCCGCGTCCGAGCACAGGAACACCGCCGTGCCGCCCAGCTGTTCCACCGTGGCAAATTCGCGCGAGGGCTGGCGTTCCAGCATGACCTTCTTGATGACCTCGTCCCGGCCCATGTTGTATTTTTCCATCGTGTCGGGGATCTGCGCCTCCACCAGCGGGGTCAGTACATAGCCGGGGCAGATGGCATTTGCGGTGATCGGCTCCTCCGCGGTTTCAAGCGCGATGGTCTTGGTAAAGCCCACGATGCCATGCTTGGCCGCGACATAGGCGGATTTGTAGGGCGAGGCCGTCAGACCATGCGCGGAGGCGATGTTGACCACCCGGCCCCAGCCGGCAGCGCGCATCATCGGCAGCGCCGCGGCACAGGTGTGGAAGGCGGAGCTGAGGTTGATGGCAATGATCGCGTCCCATTTCTCAACCGGGAAGCTTTCCACCGGGGCCACATGCTGAATGCCCGCGTTGTTGACCAGGATATCGCAGGCGCCCGCCTGTTCCACCAGCGCGCGGCACTGGTCCGGCTTGGACATATCCGCCGCGATATAGCGCGCCGTGACGCCGAATTCCGCGCCCACCTGCTGCGCCAGGTCGTGATCCTCTGCCCGGTCGGTGAAGGAGTTCAGCACGACATCCGCGCCCGCCCGCGCCAGTTCCCGCGCCACACCCAGCCCGATGCCGGAGTTCGAGCCGGTGATGATTGCCGTCTTGCCCTTGAGTGTCATGCGTATGCTCCCTGATGTCTCGCAGGTGCAGCATAGCACGCGGCGCAAGGCGTAACAGGCCCGTGATGGCGCAAAGATGGTGCAAGGGTGTCGGCAGTGCCGGGGTATCAGGCACAAAAAAAACGCCGGCGCGAAGCCGGCGTTCAGTCTTTGAGGCAGGTTTCATACAGGCAAGAAACCTATCGAGCAGTGCCTTCGTTATACTGCCAAATTTTTCCGCTGTCCAAGCTAAAAGTTTGAAAAAGCATGACTTGAACGTTAGCGTCAGCTGGCAACTATACATCCCAGGGGGTTCAGGACATGGCATTTTTTGCCCATCTGCATCGGGCGGCGGGGGCGGCGGCCCTGTGTCTTGCGGCGGTGACACAACCGGTGGTGGCAGAGCCGATGCATGGCATCGCTATGTATGGTAACCCCTTGTTGCCACAAGATTTTGTGTCCCTGCCCTATGCCAACCCCGATGCCCCCAAGGGCGGCCGGATCGTGACGGGTGAGGTCGGCAGCTTTGACAGCCTCAATCCCCATATCCTGAAAGGGTCCCCCCCGTGGCAACTGCGATTTCTTGCATATGAAAGCCTTATGGGGCGAAATTGGGATGAACCCTTCACACTTTACGGACTTTTGGCCGAATCGATAGAGGTCGGGCCGAATCGTGAATGGGCCGAGTTTACCCTTCGGCCGGAGGCCCGGTTCTCTGACGGCAGCCCTGTCACCATCGCGGATGTGATGTGGTCCTATGAGGTTCTGGGCACCGAAGGCCACCCGCGCTATCGCGGCCTGTGGGGCCAGATCGACAGCATGGAACAGACCGGCCCGCGCTCTGTCCGGTTCACCTTCAACACGGACAACCGCGAACTTGCGCTGCTGGTCGGGATGCGCCCCATCCTGAAAAAGGCGCAGTGGGAGGGGCTGGATTTCGCCGACTCCGGCGTGGATGTCATCCCGATCTCCACCGCGCCTTACGTCATCGCGGATTTCGAGGCCGGGCGGCATGTCACCCTGCGCCGCAACCCGGATTACTGGGGGGCCGATCTGCCCTTCATGCGCGGGCAGGCCAACTTGGATGAGATCCGCATGGAATTCTTCGGCGATGGCGTCGCCCAGTTCGAGGCCTTCAAGGCCGGGCTGCTGACCTCAAACCGCGAATTCAATGAGGAAGACTGGGCCAGCCGCTATGATTTCCCCGCCATCACGCGTGGCGATGTGGTGAAATCCGTCATCCCGCATCAGCGCCCCTCTGGCATCACCGGCTTTGTCATGAACACCCGCATCGCCCCCTTTAATGACTGGCGCGTGCGCGATGCGCTGATCCATGCGTTCAACTTTGAATTCATCAATGATGCCATGACCGGCGGGCGGCAAAGCCGCATCACCTCCTATTTCTCCAACTCTCCGCTGGCCATGCGGGACGGCCCGGCCGAAGGCGCGGTGCGGGCGTTGCTGTTGCCCTTTGCCGATACGCTTCTGCCTGGCGCGTTGGAGGGCTACAGCCTGCCCGAAGGGGATGGCAGCCTGCGCAACCGCGCCAACTTGGCCCGCGCGCTGGATCTGCTGGCCGAGGCCGGCTGGACCGTGCAGGACGGGCAGCTGCGCAATGTCACGGGCGATCCCTTTGCCTTTACGCTGCTGCTCCGGCAGGGCTCCACCGAGGTTGGTGCCATTGCCGACCTCTACGCACAGGCGCTGGAACGGATCGGGATCGACATGCGGATCGAGATTGTGGACAGCGCGCAATATACCGAGCGCACAAATGTTTATGACTTCGACATGACCTATTACCGCCGCGGCCTGTCTCTTTCACCGGGGACGGAGCAGCGCCTGTATTGGGGCCGCGATGGCGTGACCGAACCGGGCAGCCGCAACTGGATGGGCATGGACAGCCCCGCCGCCGAGGCGATGATCGACGCGCTGCTGACCTCCGCCAGCCGCGAGGATTTCCTGGCCGCGACCCGCGCACTGGACCGTGTGCTGACCACCGGGCGCTACGTCATCCCCTTCTACCAGTGGAACATCAGCCGCATCGCCCATGCGAAAGAGTTGCATTTTCCCCCGAACATTCCAATTTACGGCGACTGGATCGGGTGGCAGCCCGATGTCTGGTGGTATGAGGCAGAGTGAAGGGGACGCGCCATGCCGATGAAACTGATCCTTGTGATCTGCGCATTGGGTGCACTTGCGGGATGCGCCACGATTGATGGTCTGGGCCAGGACATTTCCGGCGCGGCGCGGGGCGTGCAGGGCATCCTGACAGGCTCAGGCGCCTGATCGGACCGTATCGTGCCGTTGCCCCGGGCAGTGCGCGCAAAACACAGGCAGTTCATAAATTTTTTTCAAAAGATTTTGCCAATCTGAAAAAAACTGTTGCATACTTTCCTGACGACCACGCGACAGACGGAGCCTTCCATGAACTGGACAGACATCGCCACCGATTGGGGCCGCCTTTTGCCGCGGTTGCAGCGCGTCTTTCCACGTGT
>CBFHYV010000206.1:0-5489 GCA_965660085.1 uncultured Paracoccaceae bacterium | reverse complement strand
TGGCGCGCGCATCTTTCTGGGCCGCCGCTTTGCCGTCAGCGCCAATGTGCTTGACCCGCGCCCGGAGACAGAAACACTGGTGCTGCACGGCATCGAACAGGCCCCCCGGCATGTACTGGATCTGGGCACGGGCAGCGGCTGTATCCTGCTCAGCGTGCTGGCAGACACCGGGGCAACGGGGCTTGGCACCGATCTCAGCGCCGAGGCGTTGGAGGTGGCGCGCGCCAATGCCGCCACCCTGGGCCTGGACGCGCGGGCGCGGTTTGCCCAAGGCCCGTGGTGGCAGGCCGTGCCACAGGATGCGCGGTTTGATCTGATCCTGTCCAACCCGCCCTATATCGCCGCGGCAGAGATGCCGGGCCTGGCACCAGAGGTGCGCCTGCATGAGCCGCGCATCGCCCTGACGGATGAGGCCGACGGGCTGAGCGCCTATCGCGCCATCACGGCGCAGGCCGCGCAACAACTGACACCCGGCGGACGGCTGGCTGTGGAGATCGGGCCAACCCAGGCCGCCGCGGTCAGCGCCCTGATGCAGGCCGGTGGCCTTGTGGGCGTAGCCGTTCTGCAAGACATGGACGGGCGCGACAGGGTCGTTACCGCAACCATGCCGCAGTGATGCCGAAACGCCGCAAATGTTGTCGGAAATGTCGAAATTCTTGGCGCTTTTGCCTTGTCAGGCCGCGGCTGGCATGATTAGAGGGTTCAACCGCGAAAGAGCAGGGGCAGCGCCCCGCCACCTTGCGGACCCATCGGACACAATCCGCGCAGCATTCTGACCACACCGCTTGCGCCGGGGCCGACAATCCAACTGTCACGAAACAAATCAGAGTTTCCATGCGCTCATCCAAAACCCGCTCGCGCTCAAAGGCGAACCGCAACCGTTCTTCCATGGGCAACGTGGTCAACCGCGTATTCGACAGTTCCGGGCCAGAAGGCAAGGTCCGCGGCACGCCTCAGCAGATCATTGAGAAATACAACCAGCTTGCCCGCGATGCGCAACTGGCCAATGACCGTGTGGCGACGGAGAATTTCCAGCAACACGCGGAACATTACCTGCGGATGCTGGGTGAGGCGCAGAAGGAAATCGACGCCCGCCGTGAACAGCAAGAGCGTGAGAACCGCGACCGCCAGGCCCAGCGCGACAAGGAACGCGCCGAGCGGCAGGACCGGGACACGCCTGACACCGACAGCGCCAGCGAGCAAAATCGTGCCGCGGGTGACCAGTCCGAGAATGGCGGCGCCGAGGCCAGAGCCGATGCACAGCGGTCGGAAAATCACCGGCCAGAAGCGAACCGGCCAGAAGCGAACCGGCCAGAAGCGAACCGGCCGGACGCGCGGGGCGATGCACCCAGATCTGACGCACCCAGATCTGATGCGCCCAGATCTGATGCGCCCAGATCTGATGCGCCCAAGGCGGACACGTCCAGACAGGACAGCTCCAGACAGGACACCCCCAAGGCTGCCAAGCCGAAGCAGGACGCCCAGGTGACCGCCGAGGCCCCCGCACAGATGTCCGAGGCCAGCGACACCGCCACAGCCGCAACCGGCCCGGATACGCTGGTGGAAACACCTGAAGGCGATGCGCCGAAGCCCAAGCGCGCCCGCGCGCCGCGCAAGCCGCGCAGCACGCCCGCCCGCCCGCGCAAGAAACCCGCCGATGCAGAGGCTGACGCCCCTGCACCCGAGGCGAGCCAGCAGGCCTCCAACGCCGAATGACCGGCCCCCGCCATCGGCGGGGTGTGGACAATGTTCCCGATCAGGGCGCCAGGGGAAACCTTTGGCGCCCTTTTGCTTGGCTGAGAATGGGAAAGCGCCTCGGCCCTGCGCCACGCGGCCGGAAAGCCGCGCGCCTAGCCTTGCGCGATGATACGGGCCAGGTGGCAGAATTGCTCCAGGCTCACCTGCTCGGCCCGTTCAGTGGGGGCGATGCCCGCAGCCAGCAGGCGGTCCTCGATATCCGGGGCAAGACCCTTCAGTGCCGCGCGCAGCATCTTGCGCCGCTGGTTGAAGGCCTGCGCCACCACGCGTTCCAGCACCTTGGCATCGGCGGGAAACCGCGGCTGGGGCAGGGCGCGCAGATGCACCACCGCGGAGGAGACCTTGGGCGGCGGGGTAAAGGCCGAGGGCGGCAGATGCAGCACGATCTTCGCCTCCGTCCGCCACCCTGCCAGCAGCGCAAGGCGGCCATAGGCCTTGCTGCCGGGCGCTGCCACGATCCGCTCGGCCACCTCACGCTGGAACATCAGGGTCAGGCTGTCCCAAAACGGCGGCCATTGCGGCGGGGTCAGCCAGCGCACCAGCAATTCCGTGCCCACGTTATAGGGCAGGTTTGCGGCAATCGCGATGGGCGGGGTCAGGCGGCTGGTGGCGTCCACCTCCAGCGCGTCACCGTTCACCACCTCTAGCCGGCCTGGGGCGGCGGCGGCGATCTGCTCCAGCGCGGGGATGCAGCGGTTGTCCTTTTCAATGGCCAGCACGCGGCGCGCGCCTTCGGCCAGAAGGCCACGGGTCAGCCCGCCGGGGCCGGGGCCGATTTCCAGAACGTCATGGCCCGGCAGATCCGGCACCTGCCGGGCGATCTTGGCCGTGAGGTTCAGATCCAGCAGAAAGTTCTGGCCCAGGGATTTGCGCGCAGACAGCCCATGTTCGGCGATCACGGCGCGCAGCGGCGGCAGGGCGTCCAGCGGGCTGGTCATGCGCGGGTCATGGCCCGGCGCGCGGCCAGTTCCGCCGCCAGCCGCAGCGCCGCGATGGTTGAGGTCGCATCGCAGATGCCTGTGCCGGCAATATCCAGCGCCGTGCCATGATCGGGGGAACTGCGCACAAAAGGCAGGCCCAGCGTCAGGTTCACGCCACGGTCGAAATCCAGCGTCTTGATGGGGATCAGCGCCTGATCGTGATACATGCACACAGCCGCGTCATAGCGTGCGCGGGCGCTGGCGTGGAACATCGTATCCGCCGACATCGGGCCGCGCAGGTCCATGCCTTCGGCGCGCAGCTGGTCCAGCACGGGGGCGATGATCTCGATCTCCTCGCGGCCCATGGCGCCGCCTTCGCCGGCATGGGGGTTCAGCCCGGCCACGGCAATGCGCGGCTGCGTGATGCCGAACAGATCCCGCAGCCCGGCATGGGTCAGGCGCAGTTGCCGCACCAGCAGCGCGGGCGTCAGGGCATCGGGCACCTGGGACAGCGCGATGTGAATGGTGGCGGGCACCACGCGCAGCTGCGGCCCGGCCAGCATCATCGCCACATCCACATCCCCCGCCAGCCGCGCCAGAAATTCGGTATGGCCCGGAAAGGCAAAGCCCGCGCCATCCTGCAGCGCCTTCTTGTGGATGGGCAACGTGCAAAGGGCCTCGGCCGCGCCGTCCTGCACCAACGATACCGCACGTTCAATCACCGCCACCACTTGCGCGGCCTGTGCGGGCTGCGGCGTGCCGGGGGTGCGGGGGCCGTCAAACGGGTGGTGCAGCACCGGCAGACCATGCGGCATGGCGCGGGCGGCCTCTTGCGGCGTGTCGATGCGCAGATGCGGATGGCTGGGCGGCAGATGCGTGGCGTCCCCGATATAGCAGATGGGCAGCTCATCGCGCAGCGCGGCCCAGGCCTTCAGCGCCAGTTCCGGGCCAATGCCCGACGGCTCGCCGCAGGTCAGGGCCACGGGACGGGGCACGGCGGTCATTGCTCCTGGATCCGGGCAGAGGCGCGCAACTGTTCCAGGTGGCTTTCGGCCAGCTTTTCCAGCCGCTGGTTGCGCAGCCCGATGGCCAGCGCACGCCGATCCTCGCCAGCCTCGCCAATGGCAAAACTGCGCCCGCACAGCATCACGAACAGCAGCGTATCGCCGCCATCGCGCAGCAGCGTGGCCGAGCTTTCGCCCGGGTCCAGCCGCCCCAGTTCCAGTGCGATGTCAGTGGGCAGATCCGCGGGCGGCAGGGTGATGCGGCGCAGCGTGTCCTCATCCGCGTCGGGCAGCAGGCCATAGAGGTCATCGCAGCGGTCGGCATTGGCCGCCAACACACGCGCCCGCGCGCGGGTTTCCGCGCTGCCGCCACCGGGCAGGCGCAGGGTCATGTATTCCACGGCCGTGACCTCGGGCGGGCGATAGCCGCTTTCACGGATGTCGCGCAGCTGAAACAGCGCCACGGCGCCCTGCAACGGCAACGGATCTGTCACCTCGCCAGGGCTGAGCGCCAGCAGGATGGGCTGCAACGGTTGCGGCAACGAGGCCAGATCGCGCCAGGGCAGCTGCCCGCCATCGGCGCGGGTCTGCGCGGCGGAAAACCGGCGGGCGGCGGCGGAAAACTCCGTGACGGAGGTGATCTGTGTCAGTTGTTCCACCGTCTGTTCCACAAGAGCCTGCTGGCCGGGCAACAACGGGATGATGATCTCTGACAGCAGCACCTGGATCGTGCTGCCCTGGCCACCGGCGGTCAGGCTGCGGTCCAGCGCGGCCTGGTCCACATTGGCCTGCGGGCCAAACCGCGCCTGCACATAGTTGCGCCAGCCGATGCCCGCGCGCACGAAATCGCGGAAGGTCTGTGCAGAGATCCCCGCCGCCTCCAACTGTGCGATGAAGGGCTCCACCTCCATGTTGGAGCGCGCGGCGAATTCGGCCATGCCGGCGGCCAGATCCTCCGGGCTGGGCTGCAGGCCCGCGCGGGTGACAACCTCCGCGCGCAGGCGGTCATCGATCAGCTGGCGGCGGGCCAGCGCCTCGATATCGCCGGTGGCACCCAGAACGGACAGGAACTGGATCCTCTGGCTCAGCTCATATCCGGTGACGACCTGATCGTTGACGCGGATGGCCGGGGCAAACAGCCCCTGTGCCCGGGCTTGCGCCACCGGGGTGACGGCCAGCGCCAGCAGGGCAATGCACATCAGGCGGGAAAGCAGCGAAGGCATGGGCATCCTTTTCAGTTGCAGCTGCGGCGGAAGCCGCCGGCCTGTCCCCCGGTGCTGAACCCTTTCAGCGCCACGGTGAGGCCATAGGTTGTGGACGGCTCGACATTCGTCGATGAGGTAAAGCGCCGAGAGACGGAGAACCGCGCCTCGATACATTCGTTGCGATAATCCAGCCCGAAGCCTGCCCGCGCAAGGTCATCCGCCGCAAGGTCATACCGCCAATCGGCCGATGCCGTCCAGTAGGGGCCAAGCCGATAGGCGGCATCCAGGTTCCATTCGGACAGGGTTTCCTCGCGGCCCTCGGCCTCATCCTGGCGCAACAGCAGGTAGCTGGCGGTCAGGTCCAGCCGGTCATTGACAACACCCGCCCGCGCCTCCGCGCCGGAGGTCTGCGCAGCATTGTCCAGCAGGCCCCGCGCGGAGATATGCAGCCCCCGATCGGTGGTGAAGCCGCCCGCGACCAGCAGATCCGACACCTGGCTGTTCATCCCGGAGGATTGAGAGAAATCCGGCTCCGCCTCCTGCCGCCAGACCTGGCCCAGCGTCAGGTTGCCTTCCCAGCCCTGCGCCGCGCGATGCCGCCA
>CBFHYV010000205.1:0-5495 GCA_965660085.1 uncultured Paracoccaceae bacterium | reverse complement strand
GGCCGAGGCCGCGCCTGACGCCCCCGCGCTGGACCGGCTGTGCCCCGCCGCGCCCCCGGCGCCATTGGATGGCCCCCTGGTCAGCGTGATCCTGCCAGCCTTCAACGCCGCCCACACCCTGCCCACGGCGCTGCGCAGCCTTCTGGCGCAAAGCTGGCAGCGGCTGGAAATCATCGTGGTCGATGACGCCTCCAGCGATGACACAGCAGTGGTCGCCCACGGCTTCGCGCAGCGGGATGCGCGGGTGCGGGTGATTGCGCTGCCGCAGAACGGCGGCAGTTTCATCGCGCGCAATGCGGGCCTGGCGCAGGCGCAGGGCGCCTTCATCACGGTGCATGACGCGGATGACTGGTCGCATCCTGAAAAGATCGCCCGGCAGGTGGATGCCCTGATGCAGGCCCCGGCGCATGTGATGGCCAGCATCTCCCACGGGGTGCGCGTGTCCGATGACTTGCAGATCGCGCAATGGCGGATGGAAACCGGCTGGGTGCAGCGCAACATGTCCTCGCTCATGCTGCGGGCAGCGGTGCGGGAGAGTGTCGGGTTTTGGGACAGGGTGCGGGTCGGCGCGGATTCCGAATATGCCGAACGCATCCACGCCATCCACGGGCTCGAGGCGATCTGCGATGTCCTGCCGGGGCTGCCGCTCTCGCTGATCCGCACGGCGGCCACGAACCTGACCATGCAGGGTCGCACCCATCTGTCCACCCAGTTCACCGGCGCGCGCCGCAGCTACATTGAGGCCGCGCGCAACTGGCACCGGGGCGGGCAGGGGCTGCGCCTGTCCGCCACCCCAGGGCAGCGCCCCTTTGCCGCGCCGGCGGATGTTGGCCCGGCGGACCCCTGCGGGCCGCCTGGCGCCTATGACAGGCTGCTGACCAGCCCGCTGTTTGACCCGGTGTGGTATCGCACAGCCAATGCCGATGTGCGCCGGGCGGATCCCGATCCGCTGGCGCATTACCTGGCCGATGGCATGGCGGAGGGGCGTGATCCCGGGCCGCGGTTTTCCACCAGCGGCTATCGCCGGGCTGCGGGCCTGTCGGGGGACACGAACGCACTTGTGCATTTTGAACAGGCCGGCCGCCAACCGGCGGAGGCCGCCTTGCCGGTGTTTCCCGGTACGGTGGGTGGCACGGGCGAGGTTGTAATGATGTGCGCCCATGCCGCCGGAGAGGCCATCTTCGGCGCAGAGCGCAGCCTGCTGGTGGCGCTGGACCGCCTGGTAGAGCGTGGCCAGCGCCCGGTCACCATCCTGCCGGCCATCGGGTCAGAGGCCTATTTGCAGCAGGTCGCGCTCAGATCCGCGGCGGTGCAGATCATCCCGCAGTTGTGGCATCACGCCGGGCGCGCGGCCCATCCTGACACCGTGCAGGCCCTGCGCGCCGCAATCCAGGCCTTTGACGCGCGCGAGGTGCATTGCAACACCGTGGTGCTGGATGCGCCGCTGATTGCCGCGCGGGCCGAAGGCCGCCTGCCGGTGATGCATGTGCGCGAATTGCCCGCCGATGACCCGGAGCTGTGCCACCTGCTGGGCTATGCCCGGCCGGACGCCCTGCGCCGCCATCTTCTGGGCCTGGCGGACCGTTTCGTGGCCAATGCGCCGCTGGTGGCGGAGTGGCTGGATGCCGGCGACGCCTGCGAGATCTGGCAGAACCGGGTGGAACGCGCGCTGTTCTTCATGCCCTATCGCCCGCACAGCCCGCTGCGGGTGGCCATGATCAGCAGCAATATCGCCAAAAAGGGCATCACCGACTTCGCCGAGGTCGCGCAGGTGGCGCTGAAGGCCGGGGCGGATATGGAATTTGTGCTGATCGGGCCGGACAGCCCGGATCTGCGGGCGCTGTCGCCCTGGCCGGACAACCTGCGCCACCTGGGCTATGCCGCCACCCCGCAGGAAGGCCTGGCCCAGGCGGATGTGATCCTGAACCTGTCGCATGTGGCCGAAAGCTTTGGCCGCGCGGTGTTGGAGGCCATGGCCGCCGCGCGCCCGGTGATCGTCTATGATCACGGCACGCCCGCGCGCATGGTGGAACATGGCAAATCCGGGCTTGTGCTGCCGGTGGGCGATATTTCCGCCGTGGCATGGGCGGTGATGCGGCTGGCCGGGGACCCGGCCGAACTGCGCCGCATGGGCAACAACGCCCGCGCCCGCGCGACCGAGGTGCAGAACGGCCTGTTGATCGGTTGACGCGGCTTGATCGGCTGACGCGGCGCGTCAGACCATCATTTCCTTGGTGGCAGACAGGGTGACGCCTGGATAGTCCCGGTCGATCCGGTCAATGTCCCATTGCAGGCGGGTCAGGTAGACGATGTCGCCGTCATTGTCATGGGCGATGTGCTGCTTGTTCGCCGCCACCAGTTTTTCCACATCGGCCTTCGGCCCATGCACCCAGCGCGCGGAGGTGAACTGAGACGGCTCGAACCGCACGGGCAGGCCGTATTCCATCTCGATCCGGCTGCCCAGCACCTCGAACTGCAGCGCGCCCACGACGCCCACGATAAAGCCGGAGCCGATGTTGGGCTTGAACACCTTGGCGGCGCCTTCCTCGGCGAATTGCATCAGCGCCTTTTCCAGGTGCTTGGCCTTCAGCGGATCGCCCGCGCGGACGGTTTGCAGCAGTTCGGGCGCAAAGCTGGGGATGCCGGTGGCCTTCAGCATCTCGCCCTCGGTCAGGGTATCGCCGATGCGCAGCTGTCCGTGGTTGGGGATGCCGATGATGTCGCCTGCCCAGCCTTCCTCCGCCAGTTCGCGGTCAGAGGCCAGGAACAGCACCGGGTTGGACACCGCCATGGGTTTCTTGCTGCGCACATGGGTCAGCTTCATTCCGCGGGTGAAATGGCCAGAGGCCAGCCGGACAAAGGCCACGCGGTCCCGGTGCTTGGGGTCCATATTGGCCTGCACCTTGAAGACAAAGCCGGACACCTTCTTTTCCTCTGGCAGGATCTGGCGCGGCGTGGCGGATTGGGGCTGCGGCTCTGGCCCGTAGGTGGCGATGCCGTCCATCAGCTCCTTGACGCCGAAGCTGTTGATTGCGCTGCCGAACCAGATGGGGGTCATGTGCCCTTCCAGGACCGCGCGCGGGTCAAGTTGCGGCAGCAGGCCGCGCGCCATCTCCACCTCCTCGCGCAGCTGGTCCAGCAGATGGGCGGGGATGTGCTCTTCCAGCTTGGGGTCGTCCAGCCCCTGGATCTGGACGCTTTCGGCCACCTTGTTGCGGTCCGCGCGGTCCATCAGCTCCAGCCGGTCATTGATCAGGTCATAGCAGCCCAGGAAATCGCGGCCGACGCCGATGGGCCAGGACGCCGGGCTGACATCGATGGCCAGGTTCTCCTGGATCTCGTCGATGATCTCGAAGGTGTCGCGGCTTTCACGGTCCATCTTGTTGCAGAAGGTCAGGATGGGCAGGTCGCGCAGGCGGCAGACCTCGAACAGTTTGCGGGTCTGGCTTTCCACGCCCTTGGCGCCATCGATCACCATGATCGCCGCATCCACCGCCGTCAGCGTGCGATAGGTGTCTTCGGAAAAATCCGAGTGGCCGGGCGTATCCACCAGGTTGAAGCGATAGTTGCGGAAGTCAAAGGACATGGCCGAGGCCGAGACGGAGATGCCGCGATCCTGTTCCATCTTCATGAAATCCGACCGCGTGCGCCGGGCCTCGCCCTTGGCGCGCACCTGTCCCGCCATCTGGATGGCGCCGCCATACAGAAGGAATTTTTCCGTCAGGGTCGTCTTGCCGGCGTCAGGGTGCGAGATGATCGCAAATGTGCGCCGACGCGCGATTTCAGGCGGGAGAGGGGGGCGATTGTCCAGCATGTCGCCCCGATAGCGCGGATCGTGCAACAGGGCAATCCATGCCGCGCGGGCAGTGTGCGGCCCGCCCGCATGGGGCGCGGACGGGCCGGAAGGCAGCCGGTGGGGCAGCGGATCAGAAGGTGATCAGATGGCTGATCTCATCCAGGGTCAGATCCTCGACCAGCAGGGTATTGCCGCCGCCGAAATCAAGGATCGTGTCGCGGTCATCGGCCACCGAATAGGCGGACAGCTCCGCGAGCGACGTGATGCCCGCCACGGACAGGAAGAGCGTATCGTCATCCTCGTCGAAATCCTTGATGACATCCGCGCCGCCGCCGGACAGATAGACAAAGACATCGCGGCCCGATCCGCCATCCAGCGTGTCATCTCCTGATCCGCCGTGCAGCAGGTCATCGCCCCGGCCGCCTTCGAGGTCATCGTCGCCCAGCCCGCCCAGAACGGTGTCATCGCCGCGGTCGCCATCCAGGGTGTCATCCCCGGCGCGGCCTTCGATCCGGTTGGCGCCATCATTGCCGCGGATGTTGTTGGCCAGGTCACTGCCGAAGATGTCCATGTCAAAATCTTCATCTGTGCGCGCATGTTCAACCTGCGGGCCCAGGATGAAGGAGGCGTCGCTGCGGCGATAATCGGTGCCGGTCGTGCCGGTCAGCACGGGCAGGCCCGTGGCGTCGGCCTCCAGCCAGGGGCCTGTGGGCGCATCGGCGGGCAGTGCGCTGTCTTTCTGGCCCGCGCCGTCGCCGTTGCCTGTTTCGGTGTCCGTTCCCGTGCCAGTATCTGTCCCGGTATCGGTGCCAGTCCCTGTGTCCGAGCCGGTATCTGTCCCGGTATCCGTTCCGGTGTCCGTCCCCGTGCCCGCATCGCCGCCGGTCCCTGTGCCGCCATCAGTGCCCGTGTCGGTGCCGGTATCTGTGCCTGTATCTGTCCCTGTGTCTGTTCCGGTGTCCGATCCGCCATCGCCACCTGTGTCCGTGCCGCCGCCGGTGTCTGTCCCGCTGCCGGTGTCCGTGCCTGTGTCTTCACCGGTCCCCGTATCACTGCCATCGGTGCCGCCGCCCGCGGCCACGGCCGCGGCATGGGCGGCCAGCAGATCTGCTGCGGCCACGACCTGACCGTTGAAGCTGTAGAACTCGATCCCCGAGGTCAGCGTGATGCCATCGGCGCTGGTGATGGCATGGCCGATGCTCGTTGCCTCAACCGTGACATCCGCCAGACCGTGCTGGAACAGCACGGTATCCACATCCGCCCCGCCGGAGATCTCGTCCGTGCCGGTGCTGGCCAGGAACAGGTCATCGCCATTGTCGCCGGCCAGGCTGTCATCGCCCGCACCGCCGAACAGCGCATCATTGCCGTTGCTGCCGCTGAGGTAGTCATCCCCGCCGCCGCCCAGCAGCGTATCGTCCCCGCTGCGGCCAAAGATGCGGTCCGCGCCGTCGCGGCCCTCCATCCGGTTGGCGCCGTCATTGCCCAGCATGTTGTTGGCCAGGGCATTGCCGATCACGTCCAGATCGGCGGTGGTGGAAAACTCCATCGCCTCCAGATCGCCGGCCATGACGAAGCTCTGATCCGATTGCGCGCGTTCCCAGCCAGAGCCGCCATACAGGGTGACAAGCCCGTCGCCGGACATTGGCGCCCAGTCAACGCCGGTGCCATCCGGGACAACCGGGGCATCGCTGCCGTCGGT
>CBFHYV010000204.1:0-5509 GCA_965660085.1 uncultured Paracoccaceae bacterium | reverse complement strand
CGCCGTGGGCGTGCCTGTGGACATGCCTGTGGCCCAGGCAGTGGGTCGCAGCGCCCGCGCCGCCACGCAGGTCCTGCCGGGCGATATCGCGCAAGTCATCGTGGTGCCCGCCATCAATGGCCTGGCGCTGGCGGCAGTCACCTTGCGGCGCGCGGACCTCGAATCGCTGGAATTTGCGCTGGATGGCGCCTGGCGCAGCTTTGCCCGCAGCCGCCTGGCCGAGGCAGAGGCGCAGCCCGCGCCGCAGGCCCGGCCCCGCTTCAGCCTTGGCGTGGCCCCCTATCTGCGCAGCAGCCTGTATGATCTGGACCAGCCGCTGGCCGCGCATATCGGGCTGGAACTCTCCGCACGGGCGGAACTGGCGCGCGGTGTCATCCTGTCCGGCGCGGTGCGGCAAAAGCTGGCCGGATCGCTGGGGGATGAGACGCTACCGCAGGTCTCCGGGCTCGATCGCGTGCGGAGCGACACCTACCTGTATGATCAGGCGGCGGAGACAACCCTGCAGGAACTGACCGCCGCCTGGTATTTCCAGCCGTCTGCTGCTGTCTATGGCCGTGTCTCGCTGGGTTATATCGAGCAGCAATATGCCGGCGTGTCGGCAGAGCTTCTGTGGCGTCCGCTATCAGGGCCGCTGTCCTTCGGCGTGGACGTGAACCGGGTTCAGGCGCGCAGCTTCGATCAGGATTTCGACCTGCGGGACTATCAGGTCACCTCCGGCCATGTGTCCGCCTATTTCACCCGCGGCAACGGCCTGACATGGCAGTTGGACATGGGGCGCTATCTGGCGGGCGACTGGGGCGCGACCGTGTCCCTGGACAAGGAATTGCGCAATGGCTGGCGCATCGGGGCCTTCGCCACCATGACGGACGCAAGCGAGGCCGATTTTGGCGAGGGCGCCTATGAAAAGGGCGTTCGCGTGACCATTCCGCTGGGGGCCGTTGCGGGCACACCGCTGCGCCGCAGCCAGACCGCGACCATCCGCGAAAACCTGGGCGATGGCGGGGCGCGGCTGGATGTGCCCGACCGCCTGTATGAGGTGCTGCGCCCGGGCAGCCGCCCGGCCCTGCAGGATGGATGGAGCCAGTTCTGGAAATGACGCGTTTCGTTCTGGCCTGCCTTGCTGCGCTGACCCTGTCCGGCTGTGACATGCTGGGCCGCATGATGCCCGCGCCACAACCCGCGCCGATGCGAGCCGATGTTCTGATGTGGCGGGAAAATGCCGCGCAGCCGATCCCGTTGCAGCAGGTTGCCCTGCGCGCCGGCGTGCGCAGCCTGCACGGCCCGCGCGGCGTGGGCGTTGCCCTGCGCGATGGCGTCCTGATCCAGACCCGCGGACTGCCGGGCGACCTGATGTCCAGCGATACCGCCGCCGCTGAACGCGCCCTGCGTACTGGCGATACGGGCCGGTATGAACGGTTTTACACAACGCTGGATGCACGGGGCGATACGCGCTTTCACACCCTGCGCTGCCGGATCTCTGCGCGCGATGCCAGCAGCCTTCAGATCGACGGGCGCAGCCGCGCCGTGCAGCGGATCGAGGAAACCTGCGTGACGCCGGGCGCACGCATCATCAACAGCTATTGGCGCGACGGGGCAGGGCGCATCCTGCGGTCCCGTCAATGGGCCAATGAACAGATCGGTTATCTGGTCTTCGAGCGCGCAGCGCGCTAGACAGACTTGAACAAGGAGGCGCACCCGCAATGAAAAAGATCTGGATTACCGCGGCAGTGATGGCGGCGTCCCTGCTGTCCGCCTGCGGCGTCAGCTATAACGTCGCGACAGTGCGCACACAGACCGAAGGCACCGATGTCCGCGTGGTGCTGGTGACGCCCGAAACGGTGATCATGGCCAACCGCGCGCCCTATGCGCCGCGGTCGCTGCCCTCGGTGTTCTACAATACGGCTGCCGGTCCGGGTGCGATGCGCAGCGTGGGCGCCCTGCCGGCGATGCCCTTCGTGCCGGAGATCGAGCGCGAGAGCATCACCCTGACCCCGCCGCCGTCGGTGGCGCGCGAGCCCTATCGCATTGGCGTGGGCGATGTGCTGTTGCTGGCCACCAAGCGGGCCACCAGCACCGTTGAGGAACTGACCGGCCTGCTGGCTGCCCAGAACCAGCGCCAAGGCTATACCGTGCGCGACGACGGCTCCATCGCCATTCCGGATATCGGGGCCGTGCGCATTGCCGGGCTGACCCTGGAAGAGGCCGAGGCGCGCCTGTTCCAGCAGCTGGTCGCCAACCAGATCGATCCTTCCTTCTCGCTGGAAGTGGCGGAGTTCAACTCGCGCCGCGTGTCCGTGGGCGGGGCGGTGAACGCCACCCGGATCGTGCCCATCGGGCTGACGCCGCTGGTGCTGCGCGATGCGATCAACGCCGCGGGTGGCCTGACCCTGCGGGATGAACAGTTTGCCGTGATCCGCATTTACCGCGACGGGTCGCTGTATCAGATCCCGATGCGGGACTACCTCATGCGCCCCGAATTGCAGACCACGCAGCTGGTCAATGGCGATGCCATCTATGTGGACACCACCTATGACCTGGATCGCGCGCTGCAATTCTATGCCGCGCAGCTGGATGTGATCTCGCGCCGGCAGCAGGCCCGGTCCTCTGCCCTGCAAGAGCTGCAGGCCGAGGTCAACGTGCAGCGGGAGATCATGGCAGAGCAGCGCCAGAATTTCCGCAGCCGGCTGGAATTTGGCGCCGAGCCGCGCGACCATGTCTACCTGGCCGGTGAGGTCGGGCGGCAGGGCCGGGTGACCATGCCCTATCGTCAGAACGCGACCCTGGCCGATGTGCTGTTTGGCAGCGGCGGCGTGCAGCCCATCACGGGCGATCCGCGCAACATCTATGTCCTGCGCGCATCGACTGACCCGGATGAGTTCGGCGCCGTCACGGCCTGGCATCTGGATGCGACCAATGCCGCCAACCTGACCCTGGCGACGCGGTTGCAGATGCGTCCCAATGACGTCGTCTTCGTCGAGGAACAGCCCATCACCAAGTGGAACCGCGCCTTGCAGCAGTTCTTCCCCACGGTCATCAGCACTGCGGCGGCCGCAGTCGCGTCTCCGACGAACTGATGGCCCCTGGCGCCGGGCGCATGGCAGGCTGGCTGGCCCGCGTGATGGGCGCGGGCCAGCCCGCGTCCGCGGCGGCCCAATTGCCCCCGCCACAGTCTGATGCGCCCCTGTTCGCCATCGGCGATGTGCATGGGCGCGCCGATCTGCTGGTGCGTTTGCTGGACCGCGCGCCGGAGGGGGCGCAGATCCTCTGCCTGGGCGATTACGTGGACCGGGGCGAGGAGAGCGCCGCCGTGCTGCGCCTGCTCAGCGCGCGGCCCGACATCCTGTGCCTGAAAGGCAATCACGAGGCGATGATGCTGTCCTTTCTGGACGCGCCGCGTCAGGCCGGCCCGGCCTGGCTGCGCAGCGGCGGGTTGCAGACCCTGGCGAGCTTTGGCATCGGCGGCCTGACAGAGCTGAGCCGGGGCGAGGCGCTGGACACTGCCGCCGAACGTTTGCAGGCGGCCATGGGCGCGGAGCTGCTGGCCTGGCTGCAGGACCTGCCGCTGATGCATCGCAGCGGCAATGTGGCCTTTGTCCATGCTGCGGTTGATCCGGCCATGCCGCTGAATATCCAGGCGGAACAAACGTTGTTGTGGGGGCATCCCGATTTCGTCACCACCCCGCGCAGCGACGGGATCTGGGTGGCTCATGGCCATGTGATCGTGGATGCGCCGGTGATGGAACAGGGCCATATCGCCGTGGATACGGGCGCCTATGCCACGGGCCGGCTGACCGCGCTGGTGCTGGACCCCGCCGCTCCGCCGCGGTTTGAGACGACCTGACCGCCCAGCCTGCCTCTGCCGCGGGCCTTAGCCTGCAGCGCCTTCGGGCAGGTCATCCACATCTGGAAAATCCTCTGGCACATCGGCGTGCAGATGGCGTTCGCCCCGCGCTCTGGACAGGGCAATCTGCTTTTGCCGCTCGCGGAAGCGCGCCTTGTCCTGCTCGGATGTCTCATGGATGCACAGGTGGCAGGACACGCCATGTTCATAGTCCGGCTTCGCACGATCCTCGGGCAGGATGGGGCGGCGGCAGGCGTGGCACAGCAGGTGCGGGCCTTCGCGCAGGCCATGTTCCACCGAGACGCGCCCGTCAAAGACGAAACAGGACCCGGTCCAGGTGCTGTCCTCTTCGGGCACCTCTTCAAGGTATTTCAGGATCCCGCCGCGCAGGTGATAGACCTCAGGCACGCCCTGTTGCAGCAACCAGTTTGTGGATTTCTCACAGCGGATGCCGCCGGTGCAGAACATGGCGATGCGCTTGTTGTGAAACCTGTCCTTGTTGGCCTCCCACCAGGCGGGAAAATTGCGGAAGCTGGCGGTCTGCGGGTCCACCGCGCCCTCAAAGCTGCCGATGGCGACTTCGTAATCATTGCGGGTGTCAATCACGGCCACATCCGGGCTGCGGATCAGGGCGTTCCAGTCGGCGGGGTCCACGTAATGGCCCACGCGGGCGCGGGGGTCCACATCCGGCTGGCCCATGGTCACGATCTCGCGCTTCAGGCGCACCTTCATCCGGGCAAAGGGCCGCGCGCTGGCAGTGGACAGCTTGTAGTCAAACCCGGCGCATCCGGGCAGGCCGCCGATATGGGCCAGCACCGCATCGATGCCGGCGCGCGGGCCGGCGATGGTGCCGTTGATCCCCTCTTGCGCCAGCAGAAGCGTGCCGGTGATGGCATGGGTGCGGCAGGCGTCCTCCAGCGGTGCGCGCAGGGCGGCGGGGTCCGGAAAGCGGGTGAAATGATAGAGCGCGGCGACTGTAAACATGGCCTGCCCCTAGCGCCGCGCGCCGCGCCATGCAATGCGGCGGCCTGTCCGGCCTGCGCCGCGCGAGGCCCCGGGGCGCGCCATGAGCGTTGACGCAACGGCGCGCGGGGCCTACCCAGAAAGAAAAGGGGGGACAGGCGCGATGCAGGCCTTGATCGTGGTGGATGTGCAACTGGATTTTTGCCCCGGCGGGGCGCTGGCCGTGCCGGGCGGGGACCAGGTGGTGGCCCCCATCAATGCCCTGATGGCAGAGTTTCCCGTTGTTGTCCTGACGCAGGATTGGCACCCGTCGGGGCATTCCTCCTTCGCCAGCCAGCATCCGGGCCACGCCCCGATGGATGTGACGCAGATGCCCTACGGGCCGCAGGTGCTGTGGCCGGATCATTGTGTGCAGGGCAGCAAGGGCGCGCAGTTTCATCCCGATCTGAACAGCGACCGCGCCGATCTGATCCTGCGCAAGGGCACCAACCCCGCGGTGGACAGCTACAGCGCCTTTTTTGAAAATGACCACAGCACGCCCACCGGGCTGGAGGGCTATCTGCGCACGCGCGGGATCACGGATCTGGTCATGGTGGGGCTGGCCACGGACTTCTGCGTCAATTTCTCTGCCGTGGATGGCGCGCGGCTGGGCTTTGGCGTGCAGGTGCGGCAGGATCTGTGCCGCGGGATCGATCTGGACGGATC
>CBFHYV010000203.1:0-5518 GCA_965660085.1 uncultured Paracoccaceae bacterium | reverse complement strand
GAGGGGCAGCGCCCCTCGCACCTTTGGTTCCGAACGCGCTCTCTCGTCAGCGCGGTGGAATGATCAGAGGAAGCCGAGTTTCTTCATCAGGTCACCGATGACCTTTTCCTGATCTTCGAGGAAAGCTTTGAAGTCATCCCCGGAGTTGTAGATATTGACCCAGCCATTGCGGCTGCGCACGGCTTCCCATTCCTCGGTGTCATACATCTTCGCGATCACGTCCTGGTAGGCGGCCAGCTGGTCGGCAGGCAGGCCGGGTGCCGCGAAGAAACCACGCCAGTTAACGAAGGTGGTATCGATGCCCTGTTCCTTCATCGTGGGCGCGTCCGCATAGGCAGCCACCCGGTCATCAGCGGTCACGCCCAGGATCTTGACCTCACCTGCCTGCGCCAGGGCGACAGCTTCGGAGAACCCGGTCGAAAGCGCCTTGATCTCGCCCGACAGCAGCGCCGCCATGGCTTTCCCGCCTGCGTCATAGGGGATGTACTTGACGTTCAGCGCGTCTTTGCCGGCCGCTTCCATCGTCATGGCAGCCACCAGGTGATCCATCCCACCGGGGACGGAGCCGCCGCCGATTGCGGTGCCGTTGGGGTCCGCGTCATAGGCGGCCAGCAGATCGGCCATGCTGTTGAGGTGGCTGTCGGCGGGCACGACCATTGCGGCGTAGTCACCGATGGTGCCGGAGACCAGCGTCAGATCGCGGAAGTTGTGCGGGAACACGCCGGTCAGCGAACGGATCACGATGGGGGTGGAATTCACCATCAGCGTGCCGTGGTTGGAGTCGGCGTTTTCGATCAGATAGCCGATGGCCTTGCCGCCACCGCCGCCGGACATGTTTTCATAGGATGCAGACCCCACCAGGCCGGCTTTCGTCAGCGCTTCGCCCGTGCCGCGGGCTGTGCCATCCCAGCCGCCGCCGGCGCCGCCGGGGATCAGAAAGTGGATGCTGTCCAACACCTGGTGGCCGCCGGCCAGCACGGGTGTGCCCAGGCTCAGCGCGGCGGATGCAGCGACGATCAGGGCGCGGCGGCCCAGCTTGAATGTCATCTTGTTTTCCTCCCATTTGACAAGAACGGCCTCCACCGCTCTTGTTGGGGAACGTGGCGCAGAAACCTGACACAAAGCTGACACCGCCACGCGGAAGGACCGGCACGCGATGCGTTTCCTGCTGATCGAGGACAACCGGCAGCTGGCGGAGGCTGTCGTGGACAGGCTGTGTCTGGATGGTCATGTGGTGGATCATGCGGGGGATCTGGAAACCGCGTGGGAGTTCACCGCCACGACAGACTATGACCTGATCCTTCTGGACATCATGTTGCCGGACGGGGATGGGCGCAGTTTTCTCAAACGCCATCGCGCGGCCAGCGCGCGCACGCCGGTGATCGTGCTGACCGCGCGATCGGAAGTGTCTGACAGGGTCGGGATCCTGGACCTAGGCGCGGATGACTACATGGTCAAACCCATTGATTTCTCCGAGCTGGAGGCCCGCTGCAGGGCGGTTCTGCGCAGGCGGGGGGGCGTGGCGCGCAACCTTGTGATGCTGGGCGATGCCCGGTTCGATTCACATTCCGGGACATTGCAGATCGGCGAGCGTGCCATACAGCTGCGCACGCGGGAATTGCGCCTGTTTGAGGTGTTCGCCCAGGCGCCGGGGCAGATCTTTTCCAAGGCCACGCTGATGGACAGGCTGTTTTCCTATGATGAGGACGTGTCCGAAAACGCGATCGAGGTCTACGTGGGCCGTCTGCGCCGCCATCTGGCGGGCTCCGAGCTGCGGATCCTGACCGTGCGCGGGCTGGGATACCGGCTGGAGCTCGCGTGATCCGCCCCGTGGCACAGGGTTCGATCCGGCGGCGGCTGTTGCTGTTGTTGCTGGCCGGGGCGGCGCTGCTGGCGGTGGTTGTCTATTACATCGTGTTCACCGTGGCGCGAGACGTGGCCCAGGACAGCCAGGACAACGTGCTGGCGGCCTCGGCCTCCTCCATCCTGGACAGTGCGCGGTTTTCCGGCGGCCGGATCGCGGTGGACCTGCCTTATGCGGCGCTGTCGATGCTGGACACCGTATCGCAGGAACGGGTGTTCTACGCCATCCGCCTGCAGGGCGAGCTTTTGTCGGGATATGCCGACCTGCCGGAGGCCCGGGGCAGCACCCGGCGCGCGGCGGCCTTTGTGTCCGCGCAGTTTCTGGGTGAGGATGTGCGCGTGGTCACGGCCCGGCGCGGCGTCTCCACCGACACAGGCCCCCAGGTTGTGCAGGTGTCTGTTGCCCAGACGCTTTCGGGGCAGAAGCAAACGCTGGCCGGGATCACGCGCCTGTCCATTGCGATCGGGGCGGGGTTCTTCCTGCTGTCCGGGACCCTGGCGGCGGGCATCGCGCGCAGCACCATCCGCCCGCTGGACAGGCTGACGCTGTCCGTGTCCCGCCGCGGGCCGCAGGACCTGCGCCCGGTCAAGGGGCCGGTGCCATCGGAAATGGTGCCTCTGGTCAGCTCGCTGAATTCGCTGATGCGGCGGCTGTCGAAATCGCTGAACAGGTCGGAGGATTTCATCGCCGAGGCCGCCCATCGCGTGCGCACCCCGCTGGCCATTGTCCGCACCAAGGCCGAGATCTGCCAGCGCCGCGCGGAAGACCCCCAGATGCGCGCGGCCCTGCGCGAGATGATCCGCGCCATTGACGACAGTTCCCGCACGGCGGGGCAGTTGCTGGATCACGCCATGGTCACCTTCCGCCTGGACCACCTGGAGGACAGCGCGATCGATCTGCCACAGCTGGTGCAAGACACCGTGGAACGGCTGCGGCCCGTATCGGACCTGAAGGACATCGACATCACCGCCGATGACCTGGCCCCCGCCACGCTGCGGGGCGATCCGATCCTGTTGCAGAACGCGCTGCACAACCTGCTGGACAATGCCGTGAAATATGCCCCCGAAGGCGCGCGCATCACCGTGCGCCTGCATCACGGTCCCGAAGGCGCGGCGCTGCGGATCATCGACACCGGGCCGGGGTTTCCCGCCGCCGATCTGGGCGGGCTGACGCGCCGGTTCACCCGTGGCAGCAATGTGGGCGATGTCGTAGGCTCCGGCCTGGGGCTGACCATCGTCAAGGACATCGTCGAGGCCCATGGCGGACGGCTGGAGATTTCAAACACACCGGAGGGCGGCGCATGCGGCACCTTGTTCTTTCCCTTGCGCTGATCGTGCTGGCGCTGCCCCTGCCCGCCTTCGAGATCGAGGATCACGCCCGGTTTGGCCCTGGGGACGCGGCACAGGAACTGCGCATCGTCTCAACCGCCGACATCGTGTTCTTCGCGCCGATGATCGATGCCTTTCTGGACACGCGGCCAGACACGGCGGTGGACTATACCGTTGCAAGCTCTGCCGAAGTGATGCGCGCCATCACCGAGGGCACGGGCAGGTTTGACCTGGCGATTTCCAGCGCCATGGATCTGCAGACCAAGCTGGCCAATGACGGGTTTGCCCGGCGCCATGCCTCCGCCCAGACACAGGACCTGCCTGTCTGGGCCACGTGGAATGGCATGGTCTTTGCCTTCACGCAGGAACCGGCCTCCATTGTCATGTCCCACGAAGCTCTGGCGGGCGGGCCGGTGCCGCGCAGCCGGCATGACCTGATCAACCTGCTGCGCCAGCATCCCGACCGCTTTCGGGGCCGGGTGGGCACCTATGATGTGCGCCGCTCCGGCCTGGGTTATCTGTTTGCCACGCAGGATACGCGGGCCTCTGAAACCTATTGGCGCCTGACGGAGATCCTGGGCGCATTGGGGGCGCGGCTCTATTGCTGCTCGTCCGACATGATCGATGCGGTCAAGTCCGGCGAGTTGCTGATCGCCTATAACGTGCTGGGCAGCTATGCCATCAACCGCGAGGACCGCGACGCCTTCCAGATCATCCTGCCCAGCGATTTCACCACCGTGATGCTGCGCAGCGCGCTGATCCCGGCCAATGCGCCCTCGCCCGAGCTTGCGGGCCTGTTCATAGATCACGTTCTGGCGCGCTCTTTCGGGCCGGGGGCGATCCCGTTGATCGACCCGCAGCTGGATCTGCGCCAGGTGGAGGCCGCGTTGAACCGCATCCGCCTGGGGCCGGGGCTGATGGTCTATCTGGACCAGCTGAAGAAGGCCGCCTTCCTGTCGGAATGGGAGGCTGCGATCCTTCAGCAATAGCGCGCTTGATCGCCGCGCGGATCGCGCCCATCCTGCCCCAGCGCCGCTGACCCGGGCCTTGCGGCGGATCACAATGAAGGGACAGCCCATGCTGGACGAGGCACGGCAGCGCACCGCGGACCTGCAACAGCGGATGCAGGCCGAAGGTATCGAGCGCGCGATTTTCACCGACGAAAGTTCCATCGCCTATCTGGCGGGGTTCTGGGGCTATCTGGGCATCGAGTTCGGCCGCCCCACGCTGCTGATCGTGCCCGCGCAGGACAGCCCCGTGGTCATCACCCCCCTGATGGAGAGCGAGATGGTCGCCGCCATGACCTGGGTGGAGGATGTGCGCGTCTGGGAAGACATGGGCGCCAACAGCTGGGCCGCGGCCCTGGGACAAACGCTGGGGCCACAGCCCGGCACCGTGTGGATCGAGCGCAATTCGATCCCGGCCATCATCCGCAACTTCCTGGATGACAGCTATCCGGGCGTGCCGCTGCGCGACATCTCCCCGGTGCTGGGGGCGATGCGGATGATCAAGTCTCCGTTGGAGATAGAGGTGATGAAACAGGCCGGCCATGTCGCCGGTGCCATGATGCGCGCAGCACAGGACAGCCTGGCCGAAGGCGCGCCCGAATATGAAAGCGCCCTTGCCGTGATCGAGGCCGGCAGCCGCCGCGCGGCGGGCTTCCTGACGGATGCGGGGTGGGAGCGCTTCATCTCCCCCATGATCCACAACCTGCAGATCCTGCAAAGCGGGCGCGACACCTCCATGGTGCATCGCCGCGCCTCCGTGCGGCGGTATCAGCGGGGCGATCCGGTCTATTTCTGTTTCTGCAACATGGCGCAGTTCAAGCAATACAAGCTGGGCTTTGACCGCATGTTCCACATCGGCACCGTCAGCGATGAGGCCGCGCGGGTGCAGCAGGCCGCGATTGACGCCCAGCAGGCCGCCATTGCCGCCATCCGTCCGGGGGTAGAGGCGCAGGAGGTCGCCGCCGCGGCGAATGAGGTCTATGCCGCGCGGGGCTATGCCACCGGCTACCGCACCGGACGGTCCATCGGCATGGCCTATCTGGAAGCGCCCGAGCTGAAGGCCGGGGACAGGACGGTTCTGCGCCCCGGCATGACCTTTGCGGTGGATGGCGGCATCTCCATTGACGGGGTGACGGCGGGGCGGATCGGGGATTCGGTGGTGGTGACGCAGACGGGCTGTGATTACATCACCGACTATCCGCGCAGCCTGCTGGTGACGGGCGGGTGATGCTGCGCCTGGCCGTGGGCCAATCGCCCGCCGGGCTGGCCTCAACGGCGGCGCGGCTGGACTGGCTGGCCGCGGCCCTGCCCGATCTGGC
>CBFHYV010000202.1:0-5527 GCA_965660085.1 uncultured Paracoccaceae bacterium | reverse complement strand
GCGTCATGGGCCTCAACGGGCCCGCGCAACCGTGCAGCCATGGCCAGCGCCTTGCCGCCGCCGCCCGCGCAATAATCCAGCACGCGCATCCCCGGCGCCAGCGGCAAGGCCGCTACAACGGCCTGGCTGGCGGCATCCTGGATTTCCACCTGCCCGCCCAGATAGGCCGCGGACCGTGCCACGGCGCGGGCGTTTTCCAGCACCCGCAGGCAGCCGGGCACATCCTCTACTGGCTCTGTCAGGATCGCCTCTGCCGCAAGGCTGGCGCGCGCGGCCTCTGGTGTTGTCACGGCCTCATTGACCCGAAGGAACAGATCCGCCCGCTGCCGCAGCAGGGTCATCGCCTCATCGAAAGCGGCGCCGAGGCTGTCGCGCAGCTCTGGCAGCAGCCAGTCCGGCACATCGGCGGGCCAGTCCGCATCCGGGGCAAGCGCGGCGCGTTCCGCATCGCTCAGCGGGGCGGGCGCGTGGGGGGTGCCGTCAAACACAGCCTCCGGCGCGATGCCGCTGGCCAGGCACATCCCGGCAATGCGCGCGCGCGGTGTCTCCCCACCGCCCAGGGCCGCGCAGGTGTGCCACTGGCGCAGGGCATCGAACACGATATCCCGCACCGCCGCGCGGTCCTTGGACCCGGCATAACGCGCGCCCCGCGCCCAGCGCAGCAAGGCCTGCTCCGCCGCCAGATCCTCCGCCTGCATGGCCTCCAGAACGGTGATCGCGGCCTGATGGCGGGCCTTGGGCGTCATCGCTCAGCCGATCCGGTAGTTGGGCGACTCGCGCGTGATCTGCACATCGTGGACATGGCTTTCCTTCAGCCCCGCCCCGGTGATCCGTACGAAGCCGCAGTTGTGCCGCATGGCCTCCACCGTGGGTTGGCCGGTATAGCCCATGGCCGCGCGCAAGCCCCCCACAAGCTGGTGGATCACGGTGCCCGCAGGCCCCTTGTAGGGCACCTGCCCCTCGATCCCCTCGGGCACCAGCTTGTCGGATGCGGCGTCCTTCTGGAAATAGCGGTCGGCAGAGCCGCGCGCCATGGCGCCCAGGCTGCCCATGCCGCGATAGGCCTTGAAGCTGCGGCCCTGGTACAGGATCACCTCACCCGGGGATTCATCCGTGCCCGCCAGCATGCTGCCCACCATGGCGCAGGACGCGCCAGCCGCGATGGCCTTGGCGAAATCGCCGGAAAACTTGATGCCGCCATCCGCAATCACCGGCACATCGCCGGCCGCGGCCGCGCAATCCATGATGGCCGTCAGCTGCGGCACGCCCACGCCCGCAACCATGCGGGTGGTGCAGATGCTGCCCGGCCCGATGCCCACCTTGACCGCGTCGGCACCGGCATCGATCAGGGCGCGTGTGGCCTCGGCGGTGGCCACGTTGCCCGCGATCACCTGCACCTCATTGGACAGGCGCTTGATCCGGCTGACCGTGTCCAGCACGCCCGCGGAATGGCCATGCGCCGTATCCACCACGATCACATCCACCTGCGCATCCACCAGCGCCTCTGACCGCTCATAGCCGGAATCGCCCACACCCGTGGCGGCGGCCACGCGCAGCCGGCCCAGGTCATCCTTGCAGGCGGTGGGGTTCAGCACGGCCTTTTCCGTGTCCTTCAGCGTCAGCAGGCCGGTCAGCTTGCCCTGCGCATCCGTGACCAGCAGCTTTTCGATGCGGCGGGCCTTCATCAGGCTGATGGCTTCCTGCCGGTCGGCGGGTTCGCGCAGGATGGCCAGGTTGTCCGATGTCATCATCACCCGCACGGGGGTGTCGTCCCGCTCGGCAAAGCGCATGTCCCGGTTGGTGACGATGCCCACGACGCGCTGCGCCTCATCCACCACGGGAAAGCCGGTGAAGCCGTAGCGGTCGCGCAGCGCCTTGGCATCCGCCAGGGTCTGTTCGGCCCGCAGCGTGACGGGGTTGTAGACAATGCCGCTTTCAAACCGCTTGACGCGGCGGACCTCGCGGGCCTGTTCATCGATCCCGAGGTTCTTGTGGATCACACCCATGCCGCCGGCCTGGGCCATGGTGATGGCCATGCGCCCTTCGGTCACCGTGTCCATGGCAGAGCTGAGCAACGGGATGTTGAGCGCGATTGCACGGGTCACGCGGGTGCGCGTGTCAGCGGTGCTGGGCAGCACGGTGGATGCTGCGGGAACCAGCAGAACGTCATCGAAGGTCAGCGCCTCGCGAATCTCCATGTTGCAACTCCTTGCACGGGATCGGGTGGCACCGCGCTATTGCACGGGCGGGGCCAAAAGGAAAGGCCGGGCGGCCGTGATCCTCACATTAGCGCAGCGCGGAGGCGCCCGCACCCGCTTGCCAAACCCCGCGCGGCATGGCCATCTGCGGGCATGACACAGCATGGATACAGCAGCGGCCGGCTCGACCTGCCCTTCACCGGCATCTGCACCTTTGCGCGGGCGCCATATCAGCCCGACTGGGGCGCGATTTCCGCCGATGCCGCCATTCTGGGCGCGCCGTTTGACGCGGGCACCCAATGGCGAGCGGGCGCGCGCTTTGGCCCCCGCGGCGTGCGCGAGGCCAGCACGCTGTTTTCCTTCGGCCATGCCGGGGCCTATGACCACGAAGATGACGTGACCTACCTGCCCCCCAGCGTGCGGCTGCAGGACATCGGCGATGCCGACATCATCCACACCGATACCGAATCCAGCCATGCCAACATCCAGGCGGGCGTGGCGGCGATGCTGGCAGCAGGCGCCCTGCCGGTGGTGATCGGGGGCGACCATTCCATCAACATCCCCTGCATCCGCGCCTTTGCCGGGCATGGACCACTCCACATCCTGCAGATCGACGCGCATCTGGATTTCGTGGATGAACGCCACGGCGTGCGCCACGGCCACGGCAACCCCATGCGGCGCGCGGCGGAACAGGCCCATGTCAGCGGGCTGACGCAGGTGGGCATCCGCAATGTCTCCTCCACCGCGCGGGAAGGCTATGAGGACGCGCGGCGCATGGGCTCTGACATCCTTTCCGTCCGGCAGATGCGCGCCCTGGGGCCAGAGGCCACCGCCGCGCGCATCCCCGCGGGCGCGGAGGTCTATGTGACGCTGGATATCGATGCCTTCTGCCCCTCCATCGCGCCGGGCACGGGCACGCCCAGCCACGGCGGCTTCCTGTATTATGACGTGCTGGAGCTGTTGCAGCAGGTCAGCCGCCGCAACCGGATCGTCGGGATAGACCTCGTGGAGGTCTCGCCGGACCATGACCCGGCGGGCGTGACCTCGATCCTGGCGGCGCAGGTGCTGATGAACCTGCTGGGGTTCATCTTCCACGCCCGCGGGGCCTGATCCGCCGCCCGCATCCACGGCACAGGGCGCGCAAGGGTCGCCGTTGCACGGCTGTGTGTCGCGGTTGCGCTTGTCTGCCCGGCGCGCTGCGCTAGGGTGCCCGCCACGGAAACATCACTGAACCGGCCCGCAGATACGGCCCAGAGATCAGGCAGGAACCACAGGCATGAGCAACGATCCCCTTGTCGTCTTCACCCCCTCGGGCAAGCGTGGGCGCTTTCCCGTCGGCACGCCCGTTCTGACGGCGGCGCGGCAGCTGGGCGTGGACCTCGATTCGGTCTGTGGCGGCCGGGGCATCTGCTCCAAATGCCAGATCACGCCGGGCAGCGGGGAATTTGCCAAGCACGGCGTCACCGTTGCCGCCGATGCGCTGTCCCCCTGGAATGCGGTGGAGCAGCGGTATGATGACAAACGCGGCCTGAAACCCGGCCGCCGGCTGGGCTGTCAGGCGCAGATCCAGGGCGACGTGGTGATCGACGTGCCCGCCGAAAGCCAGGTGCACCGCCAGGTGGTGCGCAAGGCCGCCACCGCCCGCGTGATGGAGATGGACCCCGCCACCCGCCTGCATTTCATCGAGGTGACAGAGCCGGACATGCACGAACCCACCGGCGATCTGGAGCGTGTGAAACAGGCGCTGGCCGATCAATGGCAGGTCACCGGCGTCACGGCCGATTTCGCGCTGATGCCGCAGCTGCAAAAGGTGCTGCGCAAGGGCAACTGGCAGATCACCGTGGCCCTGCACCGCAGCGCAGCGGATGCCCCGCCGCGGATCGTGGGCGCCTGGCCCGGCCTGCTGGAAGGCGGCGTTTATGGCCTGGCCATCGACCTCGGCTCCACCACCGTGGCCGCGCATCTGACCAGCCTTGAGAATGGCGAGGTTGTGGCAAGCTCCGGCATCATGAACCCGCAGATCCGCTTTGGCGAGGATCTGATGAGCCGCGTCAGCTATGCCATGATGAACCCCGGCGGCGATGCCGAGATGACCCGCGCCGTGCGCGAGGCGATCGATACGCTGATCGGCGAACTCGCCGCCGAGGCAAAGGTGCCCACTGACCGCATCCTGGAGGCCGTGTTCGTCTGCAACCCCGTGATGCACCATTTGCTGCTGGGCATTGACCCGGTGGAACTGGGCCAGGCCCCCTTCGCGCTGGCAACCTCGGACAGCCTCAGCCTGACGGCGCGGGACCTGGCGCTGGACGTGCTGCCGCGCTCCGCCCAGATCTATGTGTTGCCCTGCATCGCGGGGCATGTGGGCGCGGATGCCGCCGCCGTCGCCCTGTCCGAGGAGCCCGGCAAATCCGACGATCTGGTGCTGATCGTCGATGTGGGCACCAATGCGGAAATCCTGCTGGGCAACACGCAGCGCATCCTCGCCTGCTCTTCGCCCACTGGCCCGGCGTTTGAGGGCGCGCAGATCAGCGCAGGCCAGCGCGCCGCCCCCGGCGCGATCGAGGCCGTCCGCATTGACCCCACCACGAAAGAGCCGCGCTTCCGCGTGATCGGCTGCGCCCTGTGGTCCGATGAGGACGGCTTTGCCGAGGCCACGGCCGAGTCCGGCATCACTGGCATCTGCGGCTCCGGCATCATCGAGGTTCTGGCCGAGATGCGCGCGGCGGGCATCTTGGACGCCTCCGGCCTGATTGGCTCGGCTGACCAAGTGGGCACGCCGCGCTGCGTGCCCGAAGGCCGCACCCATGCCTATCTGCTGCATGACGGGTCCGAGACAGGCGGCCCGCGCATCACCGTCACCCAGGGCGACATCCGCGCGATCCAGCTTGCGAAATCCGCGCTCTATGCCGGGGCGCGTCTGCTGATGGATGACATGCAGGTGGACAAGGTGGATCGCGTGGTGCTGGCCGGCGCCTTCGGTGCGCATATCAGCCCGCGCCACGCCATGATCCTGGGCATGATCCCCGATGTGCCGCTGGACAAGGTGCAAAGCGCGGGCAATGCCGCCGGCACCGGTGCGCGCATCGCCCTGTGCAGCCTGTCTGCCCGGCGCCGGATTGAAACCATGGTGCGTGAAATCACCAAGGTCGAAACCGCGATCGAGCCGCGCTTTCAGGAACATTTCGTGGCGGCCAACGCCATCCCCCATGCGGTGGATACCTTCCCCGAGCTTGCGCAGATCGTCAGCCTGCCGGCGGTCTCCTTCACCACGGGCGGCGGGGATCGGGGCTATGGCGGAAAGCGCCGCCGCCGCCGCGCCTGACACCCCA
>CBFHYV010000201.1:0-5536 GCA_965660085.1 uncultured Paracoccaceae bacterium | reverse complement strand
CTGGGGATCGCGGCGGCGGCGGGCAGCGGATCCGGCATGGCCAGGGTCAGCCTGTCCGGCGCGATCCCCAGCGCATGGGCCATCAGGCGGCGCGCATCGCCCTGCGGTGCCTCAATGCCCCGGTCGGCCAACTGCCGTGTGGCGGCAATTACGGCCTGCTGCACGCTGGGGGCCTGCGTCATTGCGCCATTTCGGCCAGCATCCGCGCCTGGGCATCGGCGGTCAGCGCATCGATGACCTCGTCCAGATCGCCCTGCAACACCTGCTCCAGCCGATAGAGCGTCAGGTTGATGCGGTGATCCGTCAGCCGCCCCTGGGGGAAGTTGTAGGTGCGGATGCGTTCGCTGCGGTCGCCGCTGCCCACCTGGGCGCGGCGGTCATCGGACCGGGCGGCGGCGGCCTTGCGGCGCTCCTCGTCGAACAGTCGTGTGCGCAGCACCTGCATGGCGATTTCCCGGTTCCGATGCTGGGATTTCTCAGAGCTTGTGACCACGATCCCCGTGGGCAAATGCGTGATGCGCACGGCGGAATCCGTGGTGTTCACATGCTGCCCGCCCGCGCCAGAGCTGCGCATGGTGTCAATGCGGATGTCGCCGGGATCGATGCGGATATCGACCTCCTCCGCCTCCGGCAGCACGGCGACCGTGGCGGCAGAGGTGTGGATGCGGCCGCCGGATTCCGTGGCAGGCACGCGCTGCACCCGGTGGACGCCGGATTCATATTTCAGCCGCGCAAAGACACCTTCGCCGCTGATGCGCGCCACCAGTTCCTTCAGCCCGCCGATTTCCGAGGTCTGCTCCTCGATCACCTCAAAGCGCCAGCCGCGGGACTCGGCGTATCGGGTGTACATCCGCTGCAGATCGGCGGCGAACAGCCCGGCCTCATCCCCGCCGGTGCCGGGGCGGATTTCCAGCACGGCCGGCCGCGCATCGGCGCTGTCCCGCGGCAGCAGGGCCAGTTGCAGGGCGTGTTCAGCCTCGGGCAGGGTGCGGCGCAGGCGCGGCAGCTCTTCCTCTGCCAGGGCGGCCATGTCGGGATCGTCCAACAGGGCCTCGGCGTCCTCGATCTCCTGGCGCAGGGCCTGGTAGGCGCGGACCTGCTCCACGACGCCGCGCAGTTCTGTATATTCCCGGCCAAGCGCGGCAAGGTCGCCGCTGCCTTCGGCCATCTTGGCCTCCAGGAACTCGAACCGCTGCAGGATCTGGATCAATCGGTCTTGGGGTATCATGCGCCTGCACAAGCCCCAAGGTCAGGGGACTGTCAAGCGTCAGCTGCCCATGCGCGCGGCAAGCTCGGCCAGCCAGGCATCGACCCGCGCGCGGTTCACGCCCATGTCTGATTTGCCAAAGCGCAGACGCGCCCAGACGCCGATGCGCCCATCCTCCAGCAGCACCGTGGTGTAATCGGGAAAGCCGAACCACAGGCTGCGGGTGACATAGGTGACATGGCCCTGCGCCGGGCTGCCGGCCAGAACCTCCGTGCGCGGTGTTTCCAGGATGATGGCGTGCAACTGGGCCAAGGCCTCGGCATCGCCGGGCACGCGGCGGCGCACACCGTCCACCAGATCCTGATTCGCGGTGACCAGCGGATCGATATGCCAGCGCGCCGTGTCAGAGGGCGCGAAGCGAATGAACGCCAGCCCGGCCAGCGCCAGCAGGACGATCAACCAGATGATGCCGGGCATCCCTCGTCTCCGTTTCGGTTTCATCGCGCGCGCTCCTCATCCACGGCGCAGAGGTAACACGCTTTGGCGAAATCACAACCGGACCAACTGGCGCATTGGCACAAGCCCGCGCATCATGCGGCGCGGCCGTGCCGCCGTTCGATCAGCCGTGCGAAGAAGGATGCGCCATAGGCGGCCGCCTCATCGTTGAAATCGAATTCCGGGTGATGGACGGACGGGCCAAGCCCCTGGCCCAGAAAGACAAACGCACCCGGCCGCGCCTGCAGCATATAGGAGAAATCCTCTGCCCCCATCTCCGGGGCGAGGCTCGGCTCCACATCGCCAGAGACTTCGGCGGCGACATCGGCGGCAAAACCCGCCTGCGCGGCGCTGTTGATCGTGGGCGGATAGCCGGGGTGGTAGGCCACATGCGCCTGCACGCCATAGGCGGCGGCCACACCGTCGGCCAGCGCGTGGATGCGCGCGCGGGCCGTTGCGCGGATCTGTTCATCAAAACAGCGCACGGTGCCGGCCAGATGCGCGGTGTCCGGCACGATGTTATGGGCCGATCCGCTTTGCACCTGCGTCACGGACAGCACGAAAGGCGCGCGCCCGTCGATGTTGCGCGCAGGCACGGACAGCAACCCCTGCCCAAGCGCCAGCGCGGCGGGAATGGGGTCCACACAGGTCTGCGCATAGGCGGCGTGGCCCCCCACACCCGTCAGGGTGATGTCAAAATCGTCCACCGCGGCCAGCAACGGCCCCGGCGCCGTCCGGAATTGGCCCAGGGGGCCAAAGGGATCGGTGTGCAGGGCATAGACCTCCTCAATCCCGAAGCGATCCATGATGCCTTCGTCCTCAACCATGATGCGCCCGCCGCCGATGGTCTCCTCCGCAGGTTGAAAGATCAGGACAACTGCGCCGCGAAAGCTGTTGTTTTCGCTCAGATACCGCGCGGCACCCAACAGCATGGTGGTGTGGCCGTCATGGCCGCAGGCATGCATCCGCCCGTCGATGGTGGAGGCATGCGCAGCGCCGGTGGCCTCCTGCATCGGCAGGGCATCCATATCGGCGCGCAGGCCGGTCACCGGGCCATCCCCCTGGCCGCGGATCACCGCCACAACACCGCTGGTGGCGATGCCTGTGTGGATCTCCTGCACGCCGAATTCCCGCAGCCGCGCCACCACGAAGGCGGCTGTTTCATGACAGTCCAGCCCCAGTTCCGGGTGGCGGTGCAGATGTTGACGCCATTGCGCCATGTCAGGGGCAAAGGCGGCGATCCGGTTGAGAATGGGCATGGGTGGACTCCCGCAGGGCAAAAGGGCACACCCACCACAGCACGGATGGAAGGAGCGCACAATGTCCACCGACCCGATCCACGACCCGACCCGCGCCATGGACCGCCTGCTGGAGATCATGCGCCGCCTGCGGGACCCGCAAGGCGGCTGCCCCTGGGATCTGGAACAGAGCTTCGCCACCATCGCGCCCTATACCATCGAGGAAGCCTATGAGGTGGCCGATGCCATCGAGCGCGAAGCCTGGGATGAGCTGAAGGGGGAATTGGGCGATCTGCTGTTCCAATCCGTCTTTCACGCGCAGATGGCGGCCGAACAGGGCCTGTTCACCTTCGACGATGTGGCCAACACGATGTCAGAGAAGATGCTGGCCCGGCACCCGCATGTCTTTGGCCCAGACACCGGCGCCAAGACCGCCGAGGATCAGACCCGCGACTGGGAGGCCATGAAGGCCCGCGAGCGCGCCGCCAAGGCCCAGAAGGGCACGCTGGACGGCGTGGCCATGGGCCTGCCCGCGCTGACCCGCGCCATCAAGCTGCAAAACCGGGCCGCGCGTGTTGGGTTTGACTGGCCGGACACGGGCGACGTGCTGGACAAGCTGCTGGAAGAGGCGCAGGAGCTGCGCACAGCCGCGACCGAAGAGGACCGGTTCGAGGAATTCGGCGATCTGCTGTTTGTCATGGCCAACCTCGCCCGTCACATGAAGATCGATCCTGAAGAAGCTCTGCGGGCTGCAAATTCCAAGTTCATCCGCAGGTTCCAGTTCATAGAATCCGCGCTGGCCTCTGACGGCCGCACAACCAGTGACAGCACACTGGAGGAGATGGACCGCCTGTGGGATGCCGCCAAGGCCGCGGAAAAGGCCGAAAAGTCAGGCGCCCCAAAATCAGGCGCCGAGGGCTAGATCGCATCGCTTGCACCCGCTGTCGCCGCGCCCTACATTCCACGCAGATCCAAAAAGGAACATCGCAGATGCCCATTCACGCACAAGAAATCGAGGCCCTTCTGCGCGCCTCCTTCCCCGAGGCCCAGATCACTGTGCAGGGGGATGACGGTCAGCATTTCGCGGCCGAGGTTGTGGACGAAAGCTTTCGCGGCAAGAACCGCGTGCAGCAGCAGCGTGCTGTCTATGCAGCCCTGAAGGGCAAGATGGACGGCCCCAACGGCGATTTGCACGCGCTGGCCCTGACCACCCGCGCGCCGGACTGACGTGGACTGGCTCTGGCGCTTCCTGCTGGACACCTGGCCGCTGTTCGCAGCGATGGCCATGGTGGGGCTGATCACCTACGGGGCCTTGCGCCCATACATGAAGGGGCCAGGCCCCAAACAGGACGAGGAGACGAAAGATGACTGACGCAATCGACACCGCCAAGGCGCAGATTGACGAGACCGTGAAGGGCCACGACGTGGTGCTGTTCATGAAGGGCACCGCCCAGATGCCGCAATGCGGCTTTTCCAGCCGCGTGGCGGGCGTGCTGAACTACATGGGCGTGGAGTTCAAGGACATCAACGTGCTGGCGGACGAAGCCATGCGCCAGGGCATCAAGGATTACTCTGACTGGCCGACCATTCCGCAGCTGTATATCAAGGGCGAATTCGTCGGCGGCTGTGACATCATCACCGAGATGACGCTGTCCGGCGAGCTGGACAAGATGCTGGAAGAGCACGGCGTCAGCTTCGACAAGGACGCCGCTGACAAGATCCGCCAGGCCAACGGCTGACCCGGCGGCTCAACCGGCCGGAAACACGAAACATCGATCCCGGCGCACGCTGAGCCACAGCGCGGTGCCGGGTTTGGGCAAGAACACGTTGGGAACCGTGGCCTTCAGCGTGGAGCCATCAAAATCCATGCGGAATTCCACCAGGCTTTCCGATCCCATGAAGCGCGCGCGCCGCACCACGCCGCGCGCAGGCGCGCCCTGGATCGGGGTCGGGTTCGGCCCACGCCCGCCCCTGTCAAAGTCAATCGCTACATGCTGCGGGCGAAAGACAATCTCGACCTCCGCACCATCTGCGTGGCCGGGAGCGAGGAACTGGCCAAAGGGCGTGCGTGTCAACGCACCCTGAACAGTGCCCCGGATCACGTTGATATCGCTGAAGAAAGACACGGCCGCCTTGTCCGATGGCGCGTTGTAGATGTTATAGGGCGCGCCGCGCTGTACAATGCGCCCATCCCGCATCAGGGCGATCTCATCGGCCATGCGCATCGCCTCTTCCGGCTCATGCGTGACAAGCAGGACGGCGGTGCCTTCTTCCTTCAGCAGGTCCAGCGTTTCATCGCGGATGCCGTCCCGCAGGCGGTTGTCCAGGCCGGAGAAGGGCTCATCCATCAGCATCACGCTGGGGCGCGGCGCAAGGGCGCGGGCCAAGGCCACGCGCTGCTGTTCGCCGCCCGACAGCTGATGCGGGAAGGCGTGCAGATGGTGCAGCAGGCCGACGCGGGACAGCAACTCCCGCACGCGGTCCAGCTTGGCCGCCTTGCCGCCCGTCAGGCCAAAGGCCACGTTCTGCGCCACATCCAGATGCGGGAACAGCGCAAAGTCCTGGAACATCAACCCGATATGCCGCCGTTCGGGCG
>CBFHYV010000200.1:0-5625 GCA_965660085.1 uncultured Paracoccaceae bacterium | reverse complement strand
TGCCGCGCCGCGCCCAGCAGCGCGGCAATGGTCTGCCGCGCGGCCTCGTCCACGGGGTGAAAGGGGTCTTTCCGCGTCATGGGCCAAATCTCTCACGTTCCGCCATTGGCCTAGAACTCATGCCAGGCCCCCAGCAGCAGGCCGACGCTTTGTTCATTCAGGACGCCCCAGGTGCCGCCGACCTCCAGATAGGTGCCGGGCAGGCGGCGCAGGGGCATCACCACGGAAGGCGCCAGCCGGGCAAAGCGCGGATCACCATATTGTTTGCCCGCCTGCACCTGCAGGATCAGCCGCCGATCCTGCGGCAGGGGGACGCCAAGGGTCGTGTCCAGCTTCACATCGCGGCTGGCAGTGTAGATGGACTGTTCCACGACGTAATCCAGCGCGAGCCAGCCCCAGCCGTCGTTGACGCGCACCGCGCGCCCCAGGGACAGGCCGGGCCGGGTGACGGGCACATCGTTGATCTTGCCCATGCCGATCTGGGCGGTCATCTTCCACACCGGATGGTCGATCAGCGGCACCTGGGCAAAGGCCACGGATTTGCGCGCGCCCGAGACCGAGTGCCCCAGGTCCAGCCCCACGGTCAGCGCGTCCGTCAGCCCGTATTCCAGGTAAAAGGTGGTGTAGTTGCTTGGCCCGCTGAGGAAATCACGCGGCCAGGCCAGCCGTTCCGCAACGCTGACAAAACCTTCGCCCGCGGCACGGGGCCATGCGCCAGCGCTCGCGGCAGGTGCGGCGCCCAGACAGCACAACAGCAACAGACAACGCAGCATTCCGGCCTTTCCCGCCGGCTGTCCATGCCGGCACGCGCGGTTAAACTCCTTGCGGCCCAAGACCTAACGCAGGATAACCAAAGGGGTATAGGGGGAAATGCCCATGACGGGAAAAGTGCTGACCGTTGCCCAGCAAAAGGGCGGCTCTGGCAAGACGACGCTGGCGGCCAATCTGGCTATCGGCTTTGCGCAATCAGGGCGCAGCGTGGCGCTGGTGGATATCGATCCGCAGGGCAGCCTGGGGCGGTGGTTCATGACCCGTGCCGAAGATCCCGCCATGATCGAGGGGATGGATTTCTCCACCTCCTCCGCCTGGGGCATCACCTATGAATGCCGCAAACTGGCGGACCGCTTTGACGTGGTGATCGTGGACACGCCGCCCAAGGCGGATTCGGATCTGCGCCCGGCGCTGCGGGTAGCGGATCTGGTGCTGGTGCCGGTATCCATGAGCCATGTGGACCTTTGGGCCACCGAAGGCGTGCTGGACCTGGCCCGGCGCGAGGACAAGCCCGCCCTGGTGGTGATGAACCGCGCCCGTGCGGGCACACGGCTGGCCGCGGATGTGGCCGAGGCCGCCGCACAGCTGGACGCCGAGATCGCCTCTGCACAACTGGCCCATCGGGTGATCTACGCCGAGTCGCTGGGCAAGGGGCGCGGCGCGTCCGAACAGGGCCGCAGCCCGGCCCGCACAGAGGTTGCAGCCCTGGTCGAAGAGGTGGCGCAGCGGCTGTTTGCCGGGTAAGCGGGGGCACCACGCCCCAACCGGAGCATCACCATGACCGAGAGCACAGACCTGCTGGATCTGATCCGCGCCGACGCCCGCAGCCGCGGCCAGACCGTATCGCGCATGGGCTATTTCTGCGCGCCGTTCCGGCCGGCCTCCGGCCCCTATGCCGACAAGGTCATCAAGGTCTATCGCGGTTTGCGCGATCCGGCGGCGCTGGCCCGGCTGGCGCGCAACCATGATGACTATGTCGCCGTTCTGCGCCAAACCGGCGTTCCTTTTCCCGAAACCCGGCTGCATCTGCTGGCGCTGGATGGCGGGCAGGTGCCGGTGATCGTGCAGCAGGCGCTGCCGTCTGACAGCATGATGCGCAAACGCATGATCGAAGGCAGCCTGGAGCGCACGCTGGAGGACATGCAGGCCGCGGGTGAGGTCATCGCGCGGTTCTGGAACGCAGCGCAGGGGATGACGGCGCGCGTGGGCTTTCACCCTTCCATCCGCAATTTCGCCATCATCGACGGGCAGGCGGTGTTCTTTGACAGCTTTCCCCCGCTGATCGACTACAGCCGCGATGAAATGGGCCGCCTGCTGCTGGAATTTTCGGACAAACGCCTGATGCGCCTGCTTGGCCCGCTGTTGCGCCGCCGGGTGACGGGCATTCAGGATGAATGGTACAGCGCCTCGGAAACGCTGATCGGCATGGTGGGGTCGGCCTGCCGCCTGCGGCCCGATGATGCCGCCGCCTATCTGGACTGGGGTCGCGGCTTTGCCCCGCAGTTCATGCCGCGCTGGGCAGAGGAGATCGAGGCCGGCCTGCAAACGCCGCCGCGCCTTCCGGGCTATTGGACAGGCATGCGCCGCGTGCTTGGCCTGCAAGGCGCGCCAAACCTCAACTGATGGGGCCGGGGGCGCAGATCACGCTTTGGCGCGGGCCGCATCGGTGGCAAACTGGCGCGGCAGGAGGATGCCATGCCACATATCGTTGCCCCAACCGAGGCCCAGACCGTTCTGACCACGTTTGAAACCTCGCCCGGAACATGTCAGGATCTGCTGGAAGAACTGACCGCCGCCTATCGCGAGTTCATCTCGCACCAGCCCGGTTTCATCGCCGCCGGACTGCATGTGAATGATGCGCAGACACGGATTGCCAATTATTCGCAATGGACCCGGCGGCAGGACTATCAGGCGATGCTGCGCAGCGATGAGATGCGCAGCCGCAACCGACGGATCAACGCGCTGTGCCGGTCCTTTGAGCCGGTCATGTATGACGTGATTGCCACGTTCTGACAGCGCCGCGCCGCATTGAGAAAAGGGATTTTCCATGTATCACAACATCCTGGTTCCGATCTCGCTCGACCATGTCGAGGCCGGAAAGCGCGCGATCGAAAACGCCCAGGCCATGTCCGCGCCCGGGGCCACCATTACGCTGTTGCATGTGATGGAGGACATCCCCGGCTATGCGAAGGCCTATTTTGCCGAAGGTTTCCTTGAGACGCGGCAAAAGGAGCTGCAGGTGCAACTGTCCGCGCTGACGGAGGGGTATTCCGATATGCGGGCCTATGTGGTTCAGGGCCATGCCTCTGAAACCATTATTGATTTTGCGGAACAAGACCGCAGTGACCTCATCATTGTCGCCTCTCATCACCGGGGGCTGACCGCGGCGCTGATCGGCTCCACCGCGTCCGATGTCGTGCGTGAAGGCACGTGTTCGGTTCTTGTGGTGCGCTGAGGCTTGACCCCGCCACGGCCCGGCCCACTTTCGGCGCATGGATAAAACGCTGAAACTGATGCAGCGCGCGGCGCTGCCCGATGCACTGCGCGCGCTGTTGCAGGACTACCCGCGCGAGGCCTGGGAGGCCCACCCGCATTTCGCGGGGTTGGTGGCCTTCTGGCTGGAACGGCACATGATGTTCCGCAAACTTCTGGACATGCTGGAACAGGACGCGCAGGCCGCCGTGGACAAGGCCCTGGACCCGCGACAGCATCAGGCCCGTATCGCGCGGTTCGGCGGGATGCTGGTCAACCAGCTTCATGGCCATCACCAGATCGAAGATCACCACTATTTTCCCGTCCTGTCGGGGTTGGAGCCACGCCTGGCCCGCGGCTTTGACATCCTGGACAGTGACCACCACGATCTGGACGGCCTGCTGGCGCGGTTCACCGATACGGCCAATGCCACCCTTCAGGGTGGGGAGCCGGGCAGGTTCCTGACGGAGGTCGAGGCGTTCCGCCCCTTCCTGTCACGGCATCTGGAGGATGAAGAGGATCTGATCGTGCCGGTCATACTGCGCCACGGGCCGGGCAGTTTGCACTAGGCCCTTGTGCCTGAAGGCGGCGCTCCTTACATATTCCAGAAAGTATATGTAAGGAGCCTGCCATGGTCACCCATACTCTCACTTGTCTGGATTGCGGACAGGTCAACCGTGTGCCCGCCGAGCGGCTGGACAGTGGCCCCAAATGCGGGACCTGCGGCACGCCCCTGCTGGCACACAAGCCCGCCGAGGTGGATCTTGCCACGCTGCGCAAGGCGGCCGCGCGTGACAGCCTGCCCCTGGTGGTGGATTTCTGGGCGCCCTGGTGCGGGCCGTGCCGGCAGATGGCGCCGGAATTTGCCAAGGCCGCGCAGGCCCTGAAAGGCAAGGCGCGTCTGGTCAAGCTGAATACCCAGGATCATGACGCCGCCGGTGCGGCCTATCGGATCAGGGGCATTCCCACCATGATCCGGTTTGAAAAGGGCAAGGAAACGGCGCGCCAAAGCGGGGCGATGCCCGCGGCCCAGATCCTGCGCTGGGCCGAACAGGGCTGAGCCCGCCGGGCACCTTGCGGCCCTGCCAAAGGCACAGCCCGGCGCATCAATCCAGTGCGGTCAGCTGGGTCCTGGGCAACAGGTCCACGAAGTCCTCATGCCGGCACAGGGCGCTGCCTTCGGTCATCACCGCGCTTGCGGCGGCGGCGGTGCCTTGGCGCAGGGCGGTTGGCATGTCCTCCCCCGTGGCAAGGGCCAGCGTCAGGGCCGCAACAAAGCTGTCACCCGCCCCGGTGCGGCTGCGCACCGTGACCTTGGGCGGGCGGGCATGCCAGGCGCCCGCCTTTTCCGCCAGGATCGAGCCATGCGCGCCAAAGGCGATGATGACGCTGCCCGCCGCGCCCCGCTGCACCAGCTGGCGCGCGGCGTCGGCGCAGGCAGCGACATCGCGCAGCGATTGCCCGGTCAGGCTTTCAGCCTCTTCATGGTCCATGCGCAGCACGGAGCGCCCCGCGCCAGTGGTACCGGCAAAGGCCGTCAGCGGCGCGCCGGAGGTGTCCAGCACCAACCGCGCCTGCCGCGCATCCAGCGCATCGGCAAGGTCACGGGGGAATTCAGGCGGGATGCCCGGCGGGTGACTGCCAGAGAGCACCACCAAGGCGCCAGGGCTGACGGCCTCCATCAACATGGCGGAGGCGTCGCGGATCACCTCTGGCCCCCAGGTTGGTCCGGGCGTGATAAAGCGATACTGGCGCCCGTCATCCTGTGCCGTGACGGACAGGCATTGCCGTGTCTCACCCGGTGCGTTGAACAGGATGGTGCGGATGCCTTCGGCGCGCAGCAGCGCGGTGAAGCCTTCGCCCGTTGGTCCGCCAAGCGCCACGAAGGCCCGTGAACTGCCGCCCAGATGCGCAATGGCCCGAGAGACATTGGTGCCGCCGCCGCCCGGTTCACGCCGGGGCGGGTCACAGCGCAGCTTTGGCCCAGCCTCCAGCCTGGGCACGGAACAGGACAGGTCCAGCGCCGGGTTCAGCGTCACGGTCAGGATGGGTATCATGGCGGGCCTTGCTGCTGCCTCGGTGGCAACATGACGCCCCGCAACGCTTGCGGCAAGGCCGGATATGGGCGCGGATGGTTACAGCGCCGCCCAATCGGTAAAGCGGAAGTCGCTGCGCTTGCGCGGGCCGGGGCGCGGCTGGTCCGGTGTGGTGGGGGCCGGTGCGGGGGTGTCGTGTTTCTGGGTCATGGTGTCGTCCTCCTGCCCTTGAGGATGGGGCAAGCGCCCCCCTCCGGCCAGTCAGGTATCCATGACCTCCTTGCCCTGTGACAGCTGCTGACGCTTGCGTGAGGTCATGCGCCGTGGCGGCCGGGCGTCACGGCCC
>CBFHYV010000199.1:0-5627 GCA_965660085.1 uncultured Paracoccaceae bacterium | reverse complement strand
CACCTGCCGCGCCAGCGCCTGCACGCTGTCCGCCCCGTCCAGCGGCAGAACGCGCGCGCGGGGGCCCAGCGCGCGCAGCTGCGGACCATACAGCCGGGCATCACACATCATGCCCGGCAACAGGATCAGCGGCAGGCTCATTGCGCCAGCGCGGCGCCTTCGGCGAGCGTGGCGAGCTTGGCATAGGCGATGTCCGGGTCCACTGCGCCAAAGCCCGCAAAGGTGCCAAAGCCGCAATCAGACCCGGCAATCACCCGGTCCGCGCCGACAATCGCGGTGAAGCGCTCGATCCGCTGCGCCACAAGCTGCGGATGTTCCACGAAATTCGTGGTGGTATCCACCACACCGGGCACCAGCACCTTGTCATCGGGGATGTCGACGGCACGGTCGCGGAACACGGTCCATTCATGGCCATGGCGCGGATTGGAGGTTTCAAACAGCACATAGCGCGCGCGGGTCGCCATCAGCGTGTCAAACATCTTGGACATGGGGATATCGCAGACATGGGGGCCTTCGTAATTGCCCCAGCAAATATGCACGCGCACCCGCTCCGCCGGCACATCCCGCAGCGCGTGGTTCAGCGCCTCGACATGCGAATTGGCTATGGCGAGGAATTCCTCATCGCTGAGATCATTGAACAGCATGTGCCGTGACAGCGCCAGATCCGGGCAATCCAGCTGCAAGTCCAACCCAGAGGCGATGATGGTGTCATATTCGGCCTTCATCGCATCGGCCAGCGCGGCCAGATAGGCCTCCCGCGTGTTGTAGAAATCATTCTGCAGGAACAGGGAAATCACGCCGGGCGAGGCCGCGTTCATGAACCCGCGTGACACGCCATGGGCCTGCATCGCGGCCTTGAGGTTGGCGATGTCCTTCTCAAGCTCCCCCTGCCCCTTGGAGCGCACCTCGCCCACGCACATGGGGCGGGCGTATTTGGGCGTGCCGCCATCATTGGCCAGGCGCTTGAGAAAGCTGGGAAACAGCTTCAGGTCGGCGGGGGCGTTGCGGGGGCTGTCGCCGTCAAAGCCAGTGTAGCGATCCTTGACATAAGTGGCGTAGGAAATCTTGGAGGTCTCGCCATCGCTGACGATATCCACCCCGGCCTCCTTCTGCTTGCGCACCGTTTCATTCACGGCCTGAGCCATGCAGGCGTCGAATGCCGCTGTGTCATAGGCCTCTTTGCGTTCACGCGCGAAGATGAAATCCACCACCTCCTGCGTGCGGGGCAAGGAGCCCACATGCGTTGTCTGCACCATCTGTTCTGTCCTCTGCCTGTTGTGCCGGGCCCGTGCCGCCCGGCGGGAATGGGCGCGGCCCTGTCCGCCGCGCCGGGTGTGTCAGCCCTGCCAGCTTGGCCCGGCGGGGTCATCCGTAGCCACGATGTGATACATCGCGGCTTCGCCCGTCATGGAGGGAACGGCGCTGTGGGCCAGATCCTCGGGGACGGACATGGTATCGCCGGGCGCGAGCGTGGCGCTGCCGCCATCCCATTCCACCCGCCAATGGCCCCGGACCGGCATCAGCACCGAGGGACGGTCATGGCTGTGGCGCCGCGGCGTGGCGCTGGCGCGGGTGATGAAATCCACCTCGAACCCCGGCTTGTCCCGCAGGATGCCCGTTTCCCCGATCACCTTGCAGGGCGTGCGATCTGCCAGCGCGACCATGTCCCAATAGCGGGCGACATGGTTGGGCAGCACCTCCGCCGTGGTCGGCTCGCCGCGCTTGGCAAGCTCGGCCTCGCTCATCAGCGGCATGGGGGCCACGGCCTCGGGCAGGCGCTGTTGTTTCTTGCTGTCATACAGCTTGCCGTTTTCGCCCAGGACCAGGCCGTGATCGCGGGCTTCCTCAATGACCTGGGGCGCCCATTTCACGCCGCCGCCGGCATCATCCCCGCCCAGAATGGCCATGATCATCCCGTAATCGGTGCCAATGTTTTCAAACCCGCGGAAGATCCCCGTGGGGATGTTGAAGATGTCGCCCTGCTCCAGCACGACCTCCCCCGCAGTGCCCCAGCGGCCCCAGAAGAACCGCCACCGGCCGGACAGCACGAAGAACGCCTCCGCCGTGCTGTGATCATGCAGGGAGTTGCGGCATTTCGGCGGCTGGCCCGCGGCACCGATGTTGAAGCCGTGCGGCAAGGTGATGTGCACATGCTGATCCGCGGATTCAGACACCCCGCCGCCGATGATGGTGAAATTCTCCTTCTGATCGCTGCCGGGCGTGTGGGCATCGATGAAGGCTGTCTTGCAGGGGCGCAGATCGCCATAGCGCACGATGCGCGCTTCCATCTGGCTGGGTGTCATGGTGTCCTCCTTCCGTCTTCCAATGGGCTTTTGCAGCCTTGTGGTTTGTTATGATTGGATCGTCTGTCGCGGCAGTCCGGTCAGCCCGTGGCCAGCAGGATCTGTTTCCAGATCGCGGTCTCATCAAACATCACCCATTCCCGCCGCAGGCCCCAGGGGCCGAATTCCGCATGGCTGATGCCCATGATATGCACCTCCGCCCCCGTGGGCGTGCCAAAGGCGCCCCAGCCGCTGTGCGTGCCATGCAGGCTCCACCGCAGGGCGGCGCGCGGCGGCATCATCGGGTCCTCACGCCCGATCTGGTGGTGGATGGCAAAGCTGGCATCGGGGAAAGACGCCCGCAGCCCCATCCAGAAATCATCCACCCCGTCATGGGACAGCACCATGCCGCCCCCCGGCACGGCAACCTGCGCCGCGCGGTCATAGACCTTGGGGATCACGCCGAATTCCGCCGACATGATCCGCCCCATCAGATCCGCATAGGCTGCACCATGGGGGTCATCATTGCCGCGCCCAGTGTAGGGGCCGGGTTGGTCGATCGCCGGGGTGAAGGGGCGCACGCAGGCCTCCGGCCCGCCCTCACGCGCAATGAGGTCACGGGCGAAGTCGCGCGGCTCCCAGCCCAGTTGCCGGACGATCGCGCCCTGGTCGCGGATCAGCCATTCATCGTCGATAACCTCATTGCGGGCATGGCAATCCGCGATGATGCGATAGGTCAGCCGCTTGCCCGTGGGCGCGCCATAGATGCCGGGGCGGCTGTGCGTGGCGGTGGACAGGATGCGGTGGGAGCTGAGCATGCCCGCCTCCGGCGTGCCGAACCAGATCACATCCTCGCCCAGCAGGCGGCGATCTGGGAATTCCGCCAGGGTGGACATGGTGGCCGAAATCACCCGCTCATTGCCCAGCACGACAGAGCCGGGAGAGCGCACAACGATCTCCGGCGCATAATAGTGGTGCAGCGTTTGCAGGCCGCGATCCTCCCAGATCTCTTTTGTGATCTTGAGGATATAGTCGGGGAAATCGTTGAACTTGGGGTCAAATCCCTGCATCTGTCCATCCTTCGGGTGAACGGGCCGATCCCCGCAGGATCAGCGGCCCGGCAATTTCCACGCGCTGCGGCGCGGTGTCTGGATCTTCGATCGTCTCCAGCAACAGCCGCACGGTGGCGGCCACCATGCGGTTGGCGGGCTGGCGCATCGTCGTCAGGTCATAGGCAGGCCAGGCGGCGGCAGGCACATCGTCATATCCCACGACAGAAACATCGCCCGGCACCGACAGGCCCAGATCATGGCGCAGCGCATCCATCACCGCCAGCGCCATATGGTCATTGGCCACGAACACCGCATCCGGCGGGTCGGCGGCAAACATCTGCAAGGTGGCCGCGCGCGCCTGGTCCATGCGGAAATTGCCCACGCCGCGGCTGTGCAGCCCCTGCCCCGCCTCTTCCAGCGCCTGAACGAAGCCTGCCTCCCGGTCGCGCTGGGTGGAGGCGCTTTCCCAGCCGGCGATATAGCCGATGCGCCGGTGTCCCCCCGCCAGCAGGAACCGCGCTACACAGGCCCCGCCCGCGCGGTTGGCGGAGGTGACGGCGGACATGTTGGGATCATCCTGGCTGCGGTTGAACAGCACCACCGGCACGCCCGCCGCCCGGCACCGCGCCGCAAGCTCTGACCCCAGGGCAACGGAGGCCACGATGATGCCATCCACCTGGTAATCCAGGATCTCCTCCACCACCTGGTCCACGGTGCCGGCGGTCTGCCGCGCCATGAAGATCAGCACATGGTATCCCTGCGCCTGTAGAGCGGTGGACAGCTTGTCCAGCACATCGGGATAGAACTGGTTGTCCAGGTAGGCCATGACCACGCCCACGATGCGGGACCGCCCCGACACCATGGCCCGCGCCAGGACATTGGGGCGATAGCCCAGCTCCGCCGCGGCCTTGCGCACCTTCTCCATCGTCTTGGCGGAGACAGAGGCGCCGGGCGTGAACACCCGGCTGACCGCCGATTGGCTGACACCCGCCCGGGCCGCCACCTGGGCGGAGGTGATGCGCGTGCCGGCCATCAATCCGCCGTCCAGCCGCCGTCCACCAGCAGCGATGTGCCCGTCACCATCGCCGCCGCGTCAGAGGCCAGGAAAACCACTGCGCCCATGATGTCCTCCACCGTGCCAACGCGGCCCAGCTTGATCTTCTCCTCGATCCAGGCGCGGCGTTCGGGGTTGTCGAAGGTCGGCGCGGTCAGCGGCGTCAGGATGAAGGTGGGGCAGACGGTGTTCACGCGGATGCCCGCCCGGCCCCATTCGATGGCCATGGCCTTGGTGAACCCCTCCACCGCGTGTTTCGTGGCGCAATAGACCGCGCGGTCCACCCCACCCACATGCGCCATCTGGGAGGAAATGTTGATCAGCGATCCGCCGCGCCCGGCCTGGTGCAGCCCCCGCGCCACGGCGCGCGTCAGAAAATAGGCGCCCTTGACGTTCAGCGCGCTGACGGCATCGAAATCCGGCGCCGTGGTCTCCAGCGCGGGACCATGCCGGGCCAGCCCGGCGGAGTTCACCAGGATGTCAAACGGGCCATGCGCGGCCACGGCGGCCTCTGTCGCCGCAGTGTCGGCCACATCCAGCGCCAGCACATGCGCGCGGTGCCCCTGCACCACCAGCGCCTCCCGCAAGGCGTCCAGCTTGTCGGCGGACCGGGCGGCCAGCGTGACCTCCGCCCCCTGCCCCGCCAGTGCAACCGCCGCCGCCAGCCCGATGCCAGAGGACGCGCCCGCCACCAGCGCGCGCTTGCCCGTCAGATCAAAACCGGGAAACCGGGGCAATTCCATGGCTTACACTCCGTCCAGTGCGGGGATGCTGCCCGGCACCCGCGCGCGATTGAATTCCCGCATCCGGGCGAACACATCCACGCCCAGTTGCCGATAGACATCCAGCACATCGACCAGCACCCAGTTTTCGCGCAGCAGGCCGTCTTCATGCCGCCAGAAATCCAGGCTGCGCAGTTCCAAATGCTGACCGGCGGGGGCAAGCCCCAGCCAGCCGTCATGGGTCAGCGTCTGGATCATGTTGGGCCAGCCGGTCACGGCGGCATAGGCGCCATCGCCGAAGAAATGATGCGTCACGCCATCCTGCACCTGCCCGCGGTCCGGCATGGCGCGCAGAAAGGGGATCTGGTGCCAGGCCCGGAAGCCGCCGATGCCACGGGCCGTGCCAATGGCGGCGGGACCATACCAGGTCATCGCCGGGTGCCAGAAACGGGGCAGATCCATCACCTCCGGCCCGCCCTCGGCCGGGTGGCGGATCATCTGGGTCAGCATGTCGATC
>CBFHYV010000198.1:0-5636 GCA_965660085.1 uncultured Paracoccaceae bacterium | reverse complement strand
ACCTTGTCGGTTTCCAGCTCACACAGCATTTCGTCCTGCGCGACGGTGTCACCGACTTCCTTGAACCAGGTGGAGACAGTCGCCTCGCTCACGGATTCGCCAAGGGTGGGCACCATCACGTCGGTGGTCCCGGCGTCGGCAGGGGCCGCTGCGGGGGCTTCGGCCGCAGCGGCGGGCTTGGCCGGGGCGGTGCTCGCGGAGGCTTCGGCAATGGTGGCCAGCAAGGCGTTCACGCCCACGGTTTCGCCCTCGGCGGCGATAATGTCGCCCAGGGTGCCGGCGGCGGGGGAGGGCACCTCGACCGTGACCTTGTCCGTCTCCAGCTCGCAGAGCATTTCATCGACGGCCACGGCATCGCCCGGTTTCTTGAACCAGGTCGCCACGGTGGCTTCGGTCACGGATTCGCCCAGCGTGGGAACGCGTACTTCGGTCGTCATGTTCAGTTTTCCTCGATGGTCAGCGCTTCGTTCACCAGCGCCTGTTGTTGTGCCTTGTGCTGGCTTGCCAGCCCGGTTGCGGGGGAGGCCGATGTGGCGCGGCCAACGTAGCGGGGGCGCGGGTGGGCGCCCTTGATGCGGCCCAGAACCCATTCGATGTTGGGTTCAATGAAGCTCCATGCGCCCTGGTTCTTGGGCTCTTCCTGGCACCAGACCATTTCCGCCTGCGGGAAGCGTTCCAGCTCTTTCACCAGGCTCATTGCAGGGAAGGGGTAGAACTGTTCGATCCGCAGCAGATAGACATCATCGGCGCCGCGGGCGTCGCGTTCCTCCAGCAGGTCATAATAGACCTTGCCGGCGCACATCACGACCCGGCGGATCTGTGCATCAGGCTTCAGCGTCATGTCGGAATGGCCGCGTTCGGCGTCATCCCACAGCACGCGGTGGAAGCTGGAGCCTTCCTGGAAATCCGCGGCATCGGACACGCAGAGCTTGTGACGCAGCAGCGATTTCGGCGTCATCAGGATCAGCGGCTTGCGGAAGCTGCGGTGCAGCTGGCGGCGCAGGATGTGGAAATAGTTGGCCGGGGTGGAACAATTCGCCACGATCCAGTTGTCCTGCCCGCATTGCTGCAGGAAGCGTTCCAGACGCGCGGAGGAGTGTTCCGGGCCCTGGCCTTCGAACCCGTGGGGCAGCAGGCAGACAAGGCCGGACATGCGCAGCCATTTCGATTCACCTGAGCTGATGAACTGGTCGAACATGATCTGGGCGCCATTGGCGAAATCGCCGAACTGGGCTTCCCACAGGGTCAGGGCGTTGGGTTCGGCCAGGCTGTAGCCATATTCGAAGCCCAGAACCGCGTATTCCGACAGGGCGCTGTCGATCACCTCGTAGCGGGCCTGGCCCTCACGGATGTGGTTCAGCGGGTAGTGGCGTTCTTCCGTCTCCTGGTTGACCAGGCCAGAGTGGCGCTGGCTGAACGTGCCGCGCGTGCTGTCCTGGCCGGCCAGGCGCACCGGGTAGCCTTCGGTCAGCAGCGAGCCGAAGGCCAGCGCCTCCGCCGTGGCCCAGTCAAAGCCCTTGCCTTCATCGAACATCTTGCGCCGCGTATCCAGGAACCGGCCGATGGTGCGGTGCAGCGGGAAGCCTTCGGGCACGCGGGTCAGCGCCTCGCCCACTTGCTGCATGGTCTCGGTGGTGATTGCCGTCTTGCCGCGCTGGTAATTGCCCTCTTTCTGGCGGTCCAGATGGCTCCAGCGGCCATCCAGCCAGTCGGCCTTGTTGGGGCGGAAGGTCTTGCCGGCCTCGAACTCCTCGTTCAGCTTGGCCTGGAAGGCGGCCTTCATGTCCTCGATCTCGCCCTCGGGGATCAGGCCATCCTTGACCAGCCGTTCCGTATACAGGCTCAGCGTCGTCTTGTGGCCCTTGATCTTGTTATACATGATCGGGTTCGTGAACATCGGCTCGTCACCTTCGTTATGGCCGAACCGGCGATAGCAGAAGATGTCGATGACCACGTCCTTGGCGAATTTCTGGCGGAATTCGATGGCCACCTTGGCGGCATGGACCACGGCCTCCGGGTCATCGCCGTTGACGTGGAAGATCGGCGCCTCAACCACCAGCGCGTTGTCCGTGGGATAGGGCGAGGAGCGCGAGAAATGCGGCGCCGTGGTAAAGCCGATCTGGTTGTTGACCACGATGTGAATGGTGCCGCCGGTGCGGTGCCCGCGCAGACCAGACAGCGCGAAACATTCCGCCACCACACCCTGGCCGGCGAATGCGGCATCGCCGTGCAGCAGCACGGGCAGCACCGCGGTGCGCTCGGCATCGTTCAGCTGGTCCTGCTTGGCGCGGACCTTGCCCAGGACCACCGGGTTCACGGCCTCCAGGTGGCTGGGGTTGGCGGTCAGGGACAGGTGCACCTTGTTGCCGTCAAATTCCCGGTCAGAGCTGGCGCCGAGGTGGTATTTCACATCGCCGGAGCCATCGACCTCTTCGGGTTTGAAGCTGCCGCCCTGGAATTCATTGAAGATCGCGCGGTAGGGCTTGCCCATCACGTTGGCCAGCACCGAAAGGCGCCCGCGGTGCGGCATGCCCACGACGATTTCCTTCACACCCAGCGCGCCGCCGCGCTTGATGATCTGTTCCATCGCGGGGATCAGGCTTTCGCCGCCATCCAGGCCAAAGCGCTTGGTGCCCATGTATTTGACGTGGAGGAATTTCTCGAAGCCCTCGGCCTCGACCATCTTGTTGAGGATCGCGCGGCGGCCTTCGCGGGTGAACTTCACTTCCTTGCCGAAACCCTCGATCCGCTCTTTCAGCCAGGCGGATTGTTCGGGATCGGAAATATGCATGTATTGCAGCGCGAAGGTGCCGCAATAGGTGCGCTTGACGATGCTGAGGATCTCGCGCAGCGAGGCGATCTGCAGGCCCAGCACATTGTCGATGAAGATCGGCCGGTCCATGTCGGCCTCGGTAAAGCCATAGGCCTTGGGGTCCAGTTCCGGGTGAGACGCGCCGCCATGCAGGCCCAGCGGGTCCAGGTCCGCGGCCAGGTGGCCCCGGATGCGATAGGCCCGGATCAGCATCAGCGCCCGGATGGAATCCAGCACCGCGCGCTGGATCGCATCGTCAGAGACCTGCACATCCACGGTCTTGGCTTTTTCCGTGATCTTCTTTGCGGCGCCGCGGGCCTCTGCGGGCACCAGCGGCATGGGATATTCGCCGGTCAGCGCGCCCAGGATGTCATCCTGTTCCGGCTCGGCCCGCTCGCGCGCCCAGGAGGGGCCTTCGGCCTCACGCTTGACAGCGATTTCATCGTCGCCCAGCTGCTGGAAGAAGGCCACCCATACCTCGTCCACGGCCGACGGATCCGCGGCGTAGCGGGCATACATCTGTTCCAGGTATTCGGCATTGTGCCCCTGCATGAAGCTGGAGGCGTGGAAAACGTCATTTGGGCTTTGGTCTGTCATTGTTGTATCCCGTTTGGGTTTTGGGTCGCGGGCCGTTTTGCCAGAAGAAGAAGCGCGTCAAGAAGGTCTTGGAACTGCGGCGGGGTCAGGGCAAAGGCGCTGCCTTCGCCGTCCGTGACAACCACCGCGTCGTCGGAGCTGTAGCATGCCCCGTCCCGCCACTGGCCGCTGGCGCGGATGCCAAAGCTGTGCGTCAGGGCTTCGACCTCATGCGCCGTTGCGGGCAGAGGGATCTTGCAGGCGTGCCGGTTGGGGCCAACGGGCCGGGCGGTGAAATGCCGTGTCTTGACCAGACGCGCGCGCGGGGTGCTGTCCGTGCCATGTGAATACTGCGTCCATTGCAACAGCAGCCGGCAGCGCAGCAGGAAATGAAGGGTCGGGCCACGGCCGAACCACAGCCGCCAGAGCCGATGCGCCGGGCGGCACGCGACAAGGCGCATCGCGGGGCGGCCGCGCTGCGGTGCCGGTTCTGGTCCTGTCATGCACGCATTCGACATGGCGGCAGCTTTCCTCAGCCTTGGCGGCAGTGGGTCGTCGGGACGATGGCGCGTGCCTTGGCCAACACGCGGCCCGCGCCCCGGGCAGCGGATGCCAAGGCACGGGCTGCGGCGGTGGTCAACGGGGCGGTCATGGCGGGTGGTCGGGTCATCCTGTCCTCATCTTGTCCGGGAGGGCGGTGGCCGCCCGATCCCGTTGTCATGACCCGCCGTGGGGCGGCGGGGCGTGGCGCCTGGGCCGGATCAGCCGATCGCCTTCAGCACGGCCTCGCCGAGCTGCGCGGGGCTTTCGGCCACAACGATGCCGGCCTCTTGCATCGCTGCAATCTTGTCTTCGGCACCGCCCTTGCCACCGGCGACGATCGCGCCCGCGTGGCCCATGCGGCGGCCCGGAGGCGCCGTGCGGCCGGCGATGAAGCCTGCGGTGGGCTTCCAGCGGCCGCGCTTTTTCTCATCGGCCAGGAACTGTGCGGCCTCTTCCTCGGCGGAGCCGCCGATTTCGCCGATCATGATGATGGATTCGGTCTCATCATCGGCCAGGAACCATTCCAGCACGTCGATATGCTCGGTCCCCTTGATCGGGTCGCCGCCGATGCCCACGCAGGTGGACTGGCCCAGGCCCACATCGGTGGTCTGCTTGACGGCCTCATAGGTCAACGTGCCGGAGCGGGAGACGACGCCCACCTTGCCGCGCTTGTGGATATGGCCGGGCATGATGCCGATCTTGCAGGCATCGGGCGTGATGACGCCGGGGCAGTTCGGGCCGATCAGCGTGGATTTCGATGTCTCCAGCGCGCGCTTGACCTTCATCATGTCCAGCACCGGGATGCCTTCGGTGATGCAGACGATCAGCTCCATCTCGGCATCGATGGCCTCAAGGATGGAATCGGCCGCGAAGGGCGGCGGCACATAGATGACGGAGGCGTTGGCCTCGGTCACGTGCTTGGCTTCGTGCACGGAGTTGAACACCGGCAGGCCCAGATGCTCCATCCCGCCCTTGCCGGGGGTGACGCCGCCGACCATCTTGGTGCCGTAGGCGATGGCCTGTTCCGAATGGAACGTGCCCTGAGAGCCGGTGAAGCCCTGACAGATCACCTTTGTATTTTCATCAACGAGGACCGCCATGTCCTGTCCCTTTCCTGTTTCGCGCCTGTGGCGCCTGTGCTGATCCAGTCCGCGGGGCCAAGGCTGGCCGGGGCTGGCTGTTGGGGTGTGGCGGTGCCGGATGGTCCGGCACGGCCTGAATGATGTGCGCGCGATGCGCGAGGTGATGCGGTCAGGCGCCGTCGCCCGGCAGGGTTTCCAGAACGATCTGCGTGCCAGGTCCGTCGCAGCCGGGGCTGCCATCGGCATTGGTGAAGCGCAGCCAGGCCCGCCGCAGCCCGGAAAGGCTGACAGTGGCGCCGTCACAGGGACCAAGCTCGCCATTCGGACCGCCCAGCAGAACCTGCCCGGGGGATTCGAGGTCGAGCGCATGCAGCACGGTTTCGCGCGCATTGGCCGCCGTGATCGCGGAGGTGGAGATGCGGCAGCCGCTGCCGGGGAAGATCACGTTGTTCAGCACGGAGCCATCGTCTTGCCGGGGCACGGTGTCATTCGCGTCAAGCGCATAGGCCCAGGTGATGGTCGAACTGTTCGCCGCAGCCAGCTGCGGCACGTTGATCGTCCCCATGCATTTCTGCACGGCATCGCTGACCGCGGCCTCGGGGGAGGCGGCGGTGGTGTTGATG
>CBFHYV010000197.1:0-5651 GCA_965660085.1 uncultured Paracoccaceae bacterium | reverse complement strand
TCGGCGCCATCAGGAACACGCGTTTGCCCGTGCGTTTGAAATACAGCACCTGGATGATGACGCTCAGCGCCTCAGCCACGAAAACGCCGCCCACGATGGCCAGCACCAGCTCATGCTTCGTGGCGACGGCAATGGCGCCCAGCGCCCCGCCCAGCGCAAGGCTGCCGGTATCGCCCATGAACACCGCCGCCGGCGGCGCGTTATACCACAGGAACCCCAGCCCGCCGCCGATGATCCCGGCGGTGAAGATCAGGATCTCCCCCGTGCCGGGCACGTAATGCACATCCAGATATTCGGTGAAGTCCACCCGCCCCACGGCATAGGCGATGACACCCAGCGTGCCGGCGGCGATCATGGCGGGCATGATCGCCAGGCCATCCAGACCATCGGTCAGGTTCACGGCATTGGCCGACCCCACGATCACGATGATGCCAAAGGGCACGAAGAACACCCCCATGTTCACCAGCGTATCCTTGAACACCGGCAGCGCCAGCTGGTTGGTCAGCTCCGCCGGGTGGATCCACGCCGCGCAGCCAGAGGCGATGGCCGCAATGGCGATGCCCAGCAGCAGGCGCATCCGGCTGGACAGGCCCGCGGTGGTCTGCTTGGTGACCTTGGCATAGTCATCGGCAAAGCCGATCACCGCGAAGGCCAGCGTGACAAACAGCACCAGCCAGACAAAGGCATTGTCCAGCCGCGCCCAAAGCAGCGTGGAGGTCAGCAGCGCCCCCACGATCAGCAGCCCGCCCATGGTCGGCGTGCCGGCCTTGGCGAAATGGGTTTCCGGCCCGTCGCTGCGGATGGGCTGGCCCTTGCCCTGACGCTGGCGCAGCGTGTCAATCAGATACGGCCCAAACAGGAACCCGAACAGCAGCGCGGTCAGGAAGGCCCCGCCGGCACGAAAGGTGATATAGCGGAACAGGTTGAACAGGTCGCCGCCATCGGACAGCGCCGTAAGCCAGTAGAGCACGCCTCAGGTCTCCTCGGGTAGGGGGTGGCCCCGGCCTTCGCCCATTTTGCGGATGGCGTCAACCACGCGCGCCAGGCCTGTGGACAGCGAGCCCTTGACCAGCACGACATCCCCGGCCGACAGGTCCCGCGCCGCGGTTTCGGCCATCTGCGCGGCGTCCGCCGTCACCCGGCCGCGTTTCTCCACCGGCAGGGCGGCGTGCAATTCGGCCATCTGCGCGCCCACGCAATGCACCACATCCACATCCGCCATCGCCGGCAGATCCGCCAGCGCGCGATGCAGGTCCGGGCCGGTGGGGCCAAGTTCACGCATGTCACCCAGGTATGCGATGCGCCGCCCCTGGCCAAAACGGCCCACGCCCGCGGGCGGCTGCGCGCCGGCCAGCACCTCCAACGCGGCGGCCATGCTGGCGGGGTTGGCGTTGTAGGAGTCATCGATCAGTTGCAGCGCCTGCTGCGGGTCCACCGGGTCCAGCGCAATGGTTTCGCGCTGGCCGCGGCCGCTGACGGGTGCCCAACGCGCCAGGTCGGACAGCGTGAGCGCGCGGTCCAGCCCCAGCGCCCCGGCACAGGCGATCACCGCCAGCGCGTTGACGGCAAAATGCCGCCCCGGTGCAGCGATCTTGAACAGGATCTCATCGCGCCAGGCGCGGGCCTCTGCCACGCTGACCTGATCCACGATCCGCAGCCGCGTCAGCCGGTGATGGGCGCTGCGCCCCTCCCCAAAGGACACCAGCCGCGCGCCGCTTGCCCGGGCGGCGGCCTCCAGGATGGGCGAGGTTTCCAGATCCCCGTGAAAGATCGCCGTGCCGCCCGGCGCGAGGCCGTCAAAGATGGAGGCCTTTTCGCGCGCGATCCCGTTCAGATCCGCAAAGGCCTCCAGATGCGCGGGCGCCACCGTGGTGATGATGGCAACATCGGGCCGGGCCATCCGGGCCAGCGGCGCGATTTCACCGGGATGGTTCATGCCGATCTCGATGATGGCATATTCGGTATCGGCGGGCATCCGCGCCAGCGTCAGCGGCACGCCCCAATGGTTGTTGTAGCTGGCTTCTGCTGCATGGGTGCGGCCCTGCCCGGCGCAGACAATGCGCAACATCTCCTTGGTGGAGGTCTTGCCGACTGAGCCGGTGACGCCCACCACCTTGCCGGCCATGCGCGCCCGCGCGGCACGCGCCAACGCCTCCAGCCCCTGTTGCACATCCGGGACGATCAGCAAGGGCGCGTCCGGCGCCACACCCTCCGGCACATGGGACACCATCGCCGCCCCAGCCCCCGCCTGCAGCGCCTGCGCGACGAAATCATGCCCGTCCCGCGCGGCGCGCAGCGCCACGAACAGATCCCCCGGCGCCAGGCTGCGGCTGTCAATGCTGACGCCGCTTGCCGCCCAGGCGCCCTGCGCCGTGCCACCTGTGGCGGCGGCGGCCTCTGCCGCGGTCCAAAGGGTCATGCCTTGCCTCCATCCAGCGTGGCGACAGCGATGCTGGCCTGTTCCACATCGTCAAAGGGATAGACGGTATCGCCCACGATCTGGCCGGTTTCATGGCCCTTGCCGCAGATCAGCAGCGCGTCCCCTGGCCCAAGGGCATCCACCGCGCGCAGGATCGCCTCTGCCCGGTCAGCGTATTCCACGGCCTGCGGCGCGCCCTGCATCACCTGCGCCCGGATGTCGGCGGGCGGTTCGCTGCGCGGGTTGTCATCTGTCACGATCACGCGGTCCGCGGCCTCGGCCGCGGCGCGGCCCATCAGCGCGCGCTTGCCCGCATCGCGGTCCCCGCCCGCGCCGATGATGGCCACCAGCCGGCCCATCACATGCTGGCGCAAGGCCGCCAGCGCCGTGGCGATGGCATCCGGCGTATGCGCATAGTCCACGTAGACACAGGCACCATTGCGCCGCTTGGCCGCCAGTTGCATCCGCCCCTGCACCGTGGTCAGCGCGCACATCGCCTGCAACACCGCCGCAGGCTCCGCCCCCGTGGCAATCACCAGCCCTGCGGCGATGGCGGCGTTCTCCGCCTGAAAGTCACCGATCAGATCCAGCGGCACCTGCGCCTCCAGCCCGCCGCAGCGCAGGCGCAATTCCTGCCCGGCGGGGTGAAAGCGTTGCGCCATGATCTGCAGATCCGCCGTGGCGTCGCGGCCCACGCCCATGACACGCAGACCTCGGGCGCGCGCCTGTTCGGCCACCTGCTGGCCGTAAGGGTCCGAGAGGTTGACCACAACGGCCCCGTCATCGGGCAGGACGCGTGTGAACAGGCCCAGCTTGGCGGCGAAATAGGCCGCCATATCGGGGTGGTAATCCAGGTGATCGCGGCTGAGGTTGGTAAAGCCCGCCGCCGCCAGGCGCACACCGTCCAGGCGGCGCTGGTCCAGCCCGTGGCTGGAGGCCTCCATCGCGGTATGATCCACCCCGGCCTGGGCCGCGCCCGCCAGCGCGCGATGCAAGGTCACCGGGTCCGGCGTGGTATGGGCCAGCGGATAGGGCCAATCCCCCTCCACGCCCGTGGTGCCCAGGTTGACCGCACGCAGCCCCAGCACCTGCCAGATCTGCCGCACGAAGCTGGCCACAGAGGTTTTGCCATTGGTGCCCGTGACCGCCACGACCGTTTCGGGCTGTTCACCGAACCACAGCGCCGCGGCATAGGCCAGCGCCTGGCGCGGATCGGCGGTCACCACAAGGGCCGCGTCATGACCCACAAGCGCGGGCGCGGCGATGGCCGCCCCTTCGGCATCGGTCAGGATCGCGCTTGCGCCGGCCTCCAGCGCGGCGGCCACATGGGCCGCGCCATGCTGGCGCACACCGGCCAGCGCGGCAAACAGGAAGCCCGCGCGCACCTCACGCGAATCCGCCGTGATCCCGGTGATCTGCACGTTGCGGCCCTGCCGCGCGGTCAGCCCCAGCGCAGACAGGCTTGTTGTCTTGAGTCCCACGCCCGGCCCCTTTACGTCATCACCACAGCGCCGGGACCAGCCCCTAGCGCGACACCAGCGTTATACCAGCGCCCCCGGCATGTTCAACGACAGGCCGCACCCCCAGCAAGGGCGCGACGCGGCTGATGATCTCTCCGGCCACGGGCACGGCTGTCCAGCCCGCGGTGCGGCGGGCGACCTCGCCGGTGGTTTCCTCCGGCTCGTCCAGGCTGACCACCAGCACATAGGCGGGGTTGTCCGCCGGGAACATGGCCGCGAAGGTCGCGATCACCTTGTCCTCATGATAGCCGCCCTGCGGGCTGGGCTTGTCGGCGGTGCCGGTCTTGCCCGCCACCTGATAGCCCGGCACATCCGCGAAGGAGGCTGTGCCCTTCTCATCGGCCACCACGCCGCGCAGGATGGCGCGGGTGCGCGCGGCGGTGTCGGCGGACATCACCCGCGGCCCCGGCATGGGGTGGTCCCGCTTCAGCAGCGTGGGCGTGACGGCGAACCCGCCATTGGCAACGCTGGCATAGGCCGCAGCCAGGTGCAGCGGCGTGACCGACAGGCCGTGACCATAGGAAATGGTCATGGCGCTCAGCTCGGACCAGTTGGCGGGCTTCAACGGCGCGACGCCGCCGGCCTCCTGCAGTTCCAGCCCCAGCGGCTCCAGCAGGCCCAGGCTGCCCAGAAACCGCTGCTGCGCATCCACGCCGATCATCTGCGCCAGACGCGCCGTGCCTACGTTGGAGGATTGCACCAGCACATCGGCCACGCTCATCTGCGGGTCCATGGCGTGGAAATCACGGATGCGATGCGAGCCCCAGACCACCGGGCCGCGCACATCCATCATCGTGTCCGGCGTCACCAGCCCGTCATCGATGGCCTGGGCGATGGTGAAGGTCTTGAACACCGACCCAAGCTCATAGACCCCTTGAACGGCGCGGTTGAACACTGGCGGCAGTTCGCCCGGCGTGTCCCGGGTGGCGGCGGGGCGGCTGTTGGGATCAAAATCCGGCAGCGAGGCCAGCGCAACGATCTCGCCCGTGTAAGGGTCCATCAGAATGGCCGTGGCGGCGCGGGCGTTCAGCATCTTCATCCCGCCGGCCAGCACGCGTTCCACCGCGGCCTGCACCGTGACATCCAGCGCCAGCCGCACCGGCGCGTCCGCGTGGTCGGGCTGGCTGAGCCGGTCATCCAGATAGGCCTCAAGCCCCGCGGTGCCCACCAGCTTGACCGAGGTCGCCGAAGGCTCCTTCGTGCCCACGCCGCCCAGCACATGCGCGGCCACCGGCCCGTTGGGATACAGGCGGATTTCCCAAGGCGCGAATTTCAGGCCAAGCTCGCCGATGTCACGCACGGCCTGCTGCTGTTCGGGGCTGATGGGATCGGTCAGCCGGACGAAGCGCGCACCGGGGTCGCGGGTCATCTTGCGCAGCACCTCGGCCTCGTCCAGTTCGGGGAACACGCTGGCCAGGCCACGCGCTGCGCGGGCCGGGTCGGTCAGCGCGGGTCCGTCGGCATAGACGACATGGGTATCCAGGTTCATGGCCAGCACGCGGCCGCGCCTGTCCGTAATTTCTGCCCGGCTGGCGGCAACCGCGCTGGCCGGCCCGCTGGCCCGTTCCACCGGCGTGGCCGCCAGCAAGGTCATGCGCGCGGCAACCGTGGCAAAGCCCAGCACGAAAGCCACCAGCATCAACAGCATCCGCCCCTGCCCCACCTGCAAGGCGCGCGCCGCGCGGGCCTCTTGCCGGCGGCGGTTCTGGATG
>CBFHYV010000196.1:0-5781 GCA_965660085.1 uncultured Paracoccaceae bacterium | reverse complement strand
CAGCGCCGCGTGGGTCTGCGCCCCGAAGGCCGCGCGCCCATGCGCGAAGGCACGCCGCTGTTTGCCCAGGCCGAAGGCGGCGCGCAGGTGGGCGCGGTGACCTCCGGCACCTTTGGGCCGACGGTTGGCGCACCTGTGGCAATGGGCACCGTTTCCAGCGCCCATGCCGGAATGGATACACTGATTTACGGCGAGATTCGGGGCAAGCGGTTGCCGCTGCGCGTGGCCGCGCTGCCCTTCGTGCCCGCCCGTTTCAAACGCTGATCCGCAGGAGGGATTGCAATGAAATTCACCGAAGAACATGAATGGCTGCGCGTCGAGGATGACGTCGTGGTGGTCGGCATCACCCAGCATGCCGCCGAACAACTTGGCGATGTGGTGTTTCTGGAATTGCCCGAAACCGGCCGCACCGTCACCAAGGACGAAGAGATCGTGGTGATCGAAAGCGTCAAGGCGGCCTCTGACATCCTGGCGCCGCTGGACGGTGAGATCGTCGAGGTCAACGAGCCCCTGATCGACGAACCCGCCAAGGTCAATGACGACCCCGAAGGCGAGGCCTGGTTCTTCAAGATGAAGATCGAGGATCTCAGCCTGCTTGACGATTTCATGGACGACGCCGCCTACAAGGCCTTTATCGGGGGCTGATCCCCCGCGCATGGCCCCCTACGGCACCTGACCCCAGCCTGACTGACCGGAGACGCCCTGATGCCCTACAGCCCGACAGATTACCTGCCCTATGACTTCGCCAACCGACGCCACATCGGCCCGTCCCCGGCAGAAATGGCGGAGATGTTCAGGGTGCTGGGCGTGCCGGACCTTGATCACCTGATCGATGAAACGGTGCCGCAGGGCATCCGCCAGGCGCAGGCGCTGGATTTCGGCAAGCCGATGTCTGAACGTGAATTGCTGGCCCATATGCGGCAGGTGGCGGGGCAGAACCGCGTCCTGACGTCCTTGCTGGGCATGGGCTATCACGGCACGGTCACGCCGCCCGCGATCCAGCGCAACATCTTTGAAAACCCGGCCTGGTACACCGCCTATACGCCCTATCAGCCGGAAATCAGCCAGGGCCGGCTGGAGGCCTTGCTGAATTACCAGACCATGATCTGCGATCTGACCGGGCTGGAAATCGCCAATGCCTCGCTGCTGGATGAGGCCACGGCCTGCGCCGAGGCCATGACCATGGCGCAGCGCGTGGCGCGGTCCAAGGCGCGGGCGTTCTTCGTGGATGAAAACTGCCATCCGCAGAACATCGCCGTGATGCGCACCCGCGCCGCGCCGCTGAACATAGACATCATCCTGGGCGCGCCAGAGGAGCTGGACCCTGAACAGGTGTTCGGTGCCATTTTCCAATACCCCGGCACCCATGGCGAATTGCGTGACCTGACCCCCCAGATGGAGGCGCTGCACGCGCACAAGGCCATCGGCATCGTCAGCGCCGACCCTATGGCGCTGTGTCTGCTGAAGGAGCCGGGCGCCATGGGCGCCGACATCGCCGTGGGCAGCACGCAGCGGTTTGGCGTGCCGCTGGGCTATGGCGGCCCGCACGCGGCCTATATGGCCTGCCGCGATGCCTACAAGCGGTCCATGCCGGGCCGGATCGTGGGCGTGTCGGTGGACAGCCACGGCAACCGCGCCTACCGCCTGTCCTTGCAGACGCGCGAACAACACATCCGCCGGGAAAAGGCCACATCCAACGTCTGCACGGCGCAGGCGCTGCTGGCGGTGATGGCGGGCTTCTACGCGGTGTTCCACGGCCCGAAGGGCCTGCGCGCCATCGCACAGCGCATCCACCGCAAGACCGTGCGCCTGGCCCAGGGGCTGGAGGAGGCCGGCTTTGCCGTTGGCCCCGACGGGTTCTTTGACACCATCACGGTCGAGGTCGGCCTGCTGCAGCGGGGTGTGATCCAGGCCGCCGTGCGCGAGGGGCTGAACCTGCGCCCCGTGGGCCGCACCCGCGTCGGCATCGCGCTGGACGAATGCACCACGCCCCAGACGCTGGAGGCCGTCTGGCGCGCCTTCGGGATCGAGCGTCGCGACAGCGACTATACCCCCGCCTATCGCCTGCCCGAGGGGCTGCTGCGCCAAAGCAGCTATCTGGACCATGACGTGTTCCACATGAACCGCGCCGAGACGGAGATGATGCGCTACATGCGGCGTCTGGCGGACCGCGATCTGGCGCTGGACCGGGCGATGATCCCGCTTGGCTCCTGCACGATGAAGCTGAACTCCGCCGCGGAGATGATGCCTGTCAGCTGGCCGCAATTCGCGGATCTGCACCCCTATGTGCCGCGGGACCAGGCTGCGGGCTATACCCGCATGATCGATGATCTCAGCCGCAAGCTCTGCGAGATCACGGGGTATGACGCGTTCTCGATGCAGCCCAATTCCGGCGCGCAGGGGGAATATGCGGGCCTGCTGACCATCGCCGCATGGCAGCGTGCGCGCGGGCAGGGGCAGCGCAATGTCTGCCTGATCCCGGTCAACGCCCATGGCACCAATCCCGCCAGCGCCCAGATGGTGGGCTGGAAGGTTGTGGCCGTGAGATGCGATGACAACGGCTCCATCGACCTGGAGGATTTCCGCGCCCGGGCGGAGCAGTACTCCGATGTGCTGGCCGCGACGATGATCACCTATCCCTCCACCCATGGCGTGTTCGAGGAAACGGTGCGTGAGGTCTGCGCCATCACGCATGACCACGGCGGGCAGGTCTATATCGACGGGGCGAACCTGAACGCCATGGTGGGCCTGTCCCGCCCCGGGGATCTGGGCGGGGATGTCAGCCACCTGAACCTGCACAAGACGTTCTGCATCCCGCATGGCGGCGGTGGTCCCGGCATGGGGCCGATCGGGGTCAAGGCGCATTTGGTGCCGCATCTGCCCGGGGATCCGCTGCGCGGTGAGGGCGCGGTCAGCGCCACGGCCTTTGGCTCGCCCTCGCTGCTGCCGATCTCCTGGGCCTATATCCAGATGATGGGCGGCGAAGGGCTGGCGCAGGCGACCCGCGTGGCGATCCTGAACGCCAATTACATCGCCAAGCGGCTGGAGGGTGCCTATGACGTGCTCTATCGCGGGGCATCGGGGCGGGTGGCGCATGAATGCATCCTGGATGTGCGCCCCTTTGCCGACAGCGCGGGCGTGACCGTGGAAGACATCGCCAAGCGCCTGATGGATTGCGGCTTTCACGCCCCCACCATGAGCTGGCCCGTGGCCGGCACCCTGATGGTGGAGCCGACGGAATCCGAGACCAAGGCAGAGCTGGACAGGTTCTGCGATGCCATGCTGGCCATCCGCGAAGAGATCCGCGCCATCGAGGATGGCCGGATGGACCCGCAGAACAACCCGCTGAAAAACGCGCCGCACACGATGGAAGACCTCGTGCGGGAGTGGGACCGGCCCTATAGCCGGGAACAGGGCTGTTTCCCGCCCGGTGCCTTCCGCGTGGACAAATACTGGCCGCCGGTCAACCGGGTGGACAATGCCCATGGCGACCGCCACCTGATCTGCGTCTGCCCGCCGATGTCGGATTACGCCGAAGCGGCGGAGTGATCCGCGCGGCCCGCGCGGGCACTGATCACACTTCGTGATGGCCGCCGCCCACCCCGTGTGGGCGGCGTGTGGGCGGCGGCTGCGTTTGTGGCGTCAGGTGATGCGCGTCAGGCGGTCAGCGGCATCAGTCTGCCAGCAGAAAACCGTATAGATCGCGCAGATGCGCCCAGGTCTCAGCATTGGCCGCCGCCAGCAAGACCGCCCCGCGTGGGGCATCGGCGCGATAGTCGCTGCCATCCAGCAGCGTCGCATGGCCCCCGGCGCGCTGCACCGCCAGCACCCCCGCCGCGTGATCCCAGGGCGTCAGCCCCGTGGTCAGCACGAAATCCACATGGCCCTGCGCGAGCATGCGGAACTCATGGCAGGCACAGCGCAGCGTGGCGTGGCGGGCAAGCTTCGGCAGCGTGGCGGCCACCTGGTCCAGATGCGCGCCAAAGCCCTGGCTGAGCGCGATATAGCCCGTCAGATCCTCTGGCCGCCCCCCGGCCGAGGTGCGCAGCACCCGATCCCGCCGTTGCAGCCCGGTCATGTGGCAGGGGCCGTTTTCCTCTGCCAGCACGAAATCATCTAGGATCGGATCATACAGTGCGGCAAAGACGGGCCGGCCAAAGCGCAGCATGGACAGGATGACGCCAAAGGTCGCCAGACCATGGGCGAAGTTCCAGGTGCCATCCACTGGATCGACGGTGAAGGCCAGCTCCGCCTCGGCCAGGCCGTCCAGGCGGCTGGGGTCGGCGGATACGGCTTCCTCGCCGATGATGCGGGCATGGGGGAACATGGCCAGCAACCCGCGCGTGATCATCTTCTCGGCCTCTCGGTCCGCGTCGGTGACCAGATCCTGCGGGCCGGATTTTGTGTCGATCTGGCTGGCATCCAGGGCGCGGAACCGGGGCAGGATCTCGGCCCGGGCCGTGCGCCGCAGAAGGTTCAGCACCTGTGCGCGCTGGGCGCGGCTCAGCGGGGCCTGAATGGGTTGAGGCAGTGATTCGGTCACGGGTCTCTCCGCTTTGGGCCTGTCGCGGGTCCTGTGCCAGCCCTGTTTCCACCGCGCAAGATGGCGAAATGCGCGCCCGGGCGATCAATCCCGCGCGCGCAGGATCCGCGCCGGGCGCGCCGCCAGCGGACCCCAGGCAAAGGCCAGCCCGGTCAGCAATGTGGCCAGCACGCCCCCCGCCACAATCCCCAGGGCCGAGGACCAGATCACCGCGAAATCCGTTTGCATGACAAAGCGGGTGACGGCCCAGCCGCCACCGATTCCCGCCGCCAGCGCCACTGCCCCCGCCGCCGCGCCCAGCAGCGCCGAGCGCAGAGCGAAACTGGCCAGGATGCGCGCCCGGCTGGCGCCGAGCGTCTTTAACACAGCGGCCTCATAGGTGCGCGCCCCGACACTGGCCGCCGCCGCGCCGATCAGCACCAGCACCCCGGTCAGCAGGGTTGCCGCCGCGCCCCAACGCGTGGCGGTGGCGATGCTGCCCAGCAGTTCGGCCACCTGGTCCACGGCATCGCGCACGCGGATGGCGGTGATGTTGGGGAACTGCCCCGCCAGATCCCGCAGGATCGCGGCTTCGGCCTCGGGCGCGGCATAGACGGTGGAGATGAAGGTATGGGGTGCGGCCTCCAGCGCGGCGGGGTTCAGCGTCATGATGAAGCCGATCCCAGCGGTGGAGAAATCCACATCGCGGAAACTGGTGATGGTGGCGGTCAGATCCCGGCCAAGGATGTTGATGGTGATGGTGTCGCCTAGGTTCAGGCCCATCTCTTCGGCCTCTTCGGCGGCAAAGCTGACCTGCGGCGGGCCGATGTAATCCGGCGGCCACCATTCGCCCGCGGTCACCGTGGTGCGGGCGTCCGGCGTGGCGGCATAGGTCACGCCCCGGTCGCCGCGAATGACCCAGTGATCGCCGGCGACTTCCTCTGCCGGGCGGCCGTTGATGCGGGTGATCACGCCGCGCAGCATCGGCGCGCTGTCAATCCGTGACACCGCCGGATCGGTTTCCAGCCGTTGGCGCACGGCCGGCATCTGCGCCTTCTGGATGTCCACAAAGAAATAGCTTGGGGCGACATCGGGCAGATCACGCTGGATCGCCTGGCGCAGGTTGCCGTCGATCTGGCCGATTGCCGCCAGAACCGACAGCCCCAGGCCCAGGGACAGCACCACCGCGCCCGTGCCTTCGCGCGGGCCACCGATGGCCTGCAGCGCCCAGCGCAGCGCCGGGCGCCCGCGCACCACAC
>CBFHYV010000195.1:0-5804 GCA_965660085.1 uncultured Paracoccaceae bacterium | reverse complement strand
CCTGGGACTGCGCCGCCGCCCCGCCGGACCTGCGCCTGCCCGCGGCGGGGCTTGCGGCGCTGGCGCTGGCGGGGCTGTTGACGCTGGTGCTGAACACCTCTGCCCGCTTCACCGATTTCGCCCAGGCCCTGCGGGACCGCACCCGCATCGGCGGCCCGCAGGCCTATCAGGCCGATGGCCCGCAGGAGCTGCGCGAGATCGTCACCGCCGTGAACGGCTATCTGGCGACAGAACAGGAAAAGCTGGCCGAACGGGCCACGGTGCTGTCAGGCGTCAGCCATGACCTAGGCACACCGGCCACGCGGCTGAAGCTGCGCACGGCGCTGATTGCGGATGCGGAATTGCGCGCCAAGCTGGAATCCGACATCGACAGCATGACGGGCATCATCGAAAGCGTGCTGACCTACACACAGGCCGAACAGGACGCAGAACCGCCGCGCCGGATCTCTCTGGTATCGCTGATCGATTCCATCGTGGCCGATTATGAGGACACCGGCAGCCCCGTGACCTTTCTGGGCGTGGACCGGCTGAGCGCGGAGGGCGCGGGATCGCTGTTCATGTCGCGCAAGGGGCGCGGTGTGCTGGCAGAGGATGACAAGGTGATCGTCACGGCGCGGCCCATCGCGCTGGGGCGGGCCATTTCCAACCTGATCGACAATGCGGTGAAATATGGCCGCCGCGCGCATGTGGGGTTGGAACGCGATGCCACCACAGCCGTGATCACCGTGACGGATGAAGGCGGCCATGCCACCCCGCAGGACATCGAGGCGCTGATCGCCCCCTATCGGCGCGGCCAGAATGCCGAAGCCATCAAGGGCCACGGGCTGGGCCTGACCATCGTGTCCACCGTGGCCGGGCTACATGGCGGGGGGCTGCGTTTTGACAGGGGGGCGAGCGGGCTTCAGGCGCGGCTGACGATCCTGCGACAATAGCTGCGTGTCGCGCGCCCCGGTCCCGCCAGGGCGCGCATGGGCCGAAGGATCAGACCCGGCTTTCCTGCTGCAGGCCGCGCCAGATGGCAAAGCACATCGCCAGCAGCACGAAGGTAAAGGGCAGCCCGGTGGAAATCACCATCGCCTGAAGCGAGGACAAGCCGCCCCCGATCAGCAGCGCAATCGCCACCAGCCCCTCGAACGTGCACCAGAACACGCGCTGCGGCACCGGCGCATCGATCTTGCCGCCGGCGGTGATGGTATCGATCACGAGGCTGCCGGAATCCGATGAGGTGACGAAGAACACGATCACCAGCACGATCCCGATGGTGGAGGTGATGCCCGCCAGCGGAAGGCTGTCCAGCATCGCAAACAGCGAAAGTTCGGGCGAATAGCTGTCAATCACATTGGCTTTCACCGCGCTGTCCGCCGGATTGGCGATCACGTCATTGATGGCGGCGCCGCCAAAGACGGCCATCCACAACAGGCACACAAGGCTGGGGATGATCAGCACGCAGATCAGGAATTCCCGCACCGTGCGGCCACGGCTGACGCGCGCGATGAACATGCCCACGAAGGGCGACCAGGAAATCCACCACGCCCAGTAGAAGGCCGTCCAGCCGTGCATATAGCCGGTATCCTCCCGCCCGTGCGGGTTGGACAGCGGGATGATCTCTTGCGTGTAGGCCACCAGCCCGGCGGCAAACTCGCTGAGGATGCCCACGGCACCGGCGGTGAACAGCACAAACAGCAACAGCGCCAGCGCCACCACCATGTTGAGCTCTGACAGCACCTTGACGCCGCCATCCAGGCCCCTCAGCACCGAAACCAGCGCCACCGCGGTGATCCCCAGGATCAGGATGACCTGCACGGTCACGTTGTTGGGCAGGCCATAGATGTATTCCAGCCCCGCATTGGCCTGCTGCGCACCCACGCCCAGGGATGTGGCCAGGCCAAACAGCGTGGCAAACACCGCCAGCGTGTCGATCACATGGCCCCACCAGCCCCAGACCCGGTCCCCCAGGATGGGATAGAAGGCCGAGCGGATCGAAAGCGGCAGGCCCTTGTTGTAGGAAAACAGCGCCAGGGCCAGCGCCACCACGGCATAGATAGCCCAAGGGTGCAGCGCCCAGTGATAGGACGTGGCCGCCAGCGCCATGCGCCGGGCTTCCTCGACATTGGCGGCAATCAGCGTGCCATCCTCTGCAAAGGGGCGCACCGCGCCCAGCGGCTCATCCCCCCAGGGCGTGCCGAAATAATAGACCGGCTCCAGCACGCCGAAGAACATCAGGCCAATGCCCATGCCCGCGGCAAACAGCATGGCAAACCAGCCGGGATAGCCATAATCGGGCTGCGCATCCGCCCCGCCCAACCGGACGGAGCCATAGGGGGACACGATCAGCAGCAGGCAGAAGATCACGAAGATATTGGCCCCCCACAGGAACACCCAGTCAAAGGTGGAGGTGAGCGCGGGCCGCAGCCAGCCGAAGAAATCCCCCGTCTGCTGCGGCGCGGCCAGCGCGATCAGCACGAACAGCACGATGGACGCGCCGGAGATCAGGAAAACCGGGTTGTGCACATCCAGCCCGAACGGCCCGATCTGCGTTTCGATATTGTCCTGCCCGATTTCATAGTCGGTCTCGATGATATGAGACGCGCCCTCGGGCTCGGGGATGCCCTGGTTCGTGGTTTCGTCGGCCATATGGTCGACCTCCTTATTGGTTTTTCTGATTGGTGCGGCCCTGGGGCCGGGCGCGGGTCAGCCGCGCACCACCATCACGGAACAGGCCGCATGTTCGGCCAGCCGCCCGCCGTTGGACGGCCAGATGTAATCCAGCGCATTGGGCACATGGCTGGCCATGACGACCAGATCCGCCCCGGTGTCCCGCAAGGCGCCTTCCAGCGCGGACTCGATCTCGGTTCGGGGATCATGGGCCAGTGCCATGTGGCCTTCGGCGGTGATGCCGTGCCGCGCCGCCTGGGCCTGCGCGAAGTCCTGCAGCCGCTGGCGGTATTCATCGGGGCTGTGCGCCAGTTTCCCCGGCAAGGCCGAGGTGACGCCGACGAAAACGACGCCGCATTCGTAGTGACGCGCCAGATCGGCGGTGACCTCCAGCGCCTTGGTCAGCGCATCAGTATGGGTCAGATCGACCGGGCACATGATCTTGTGGAACATGGTCCTCCCTCCTGCAGCGCGCCATGTCAGGGGCGCCAGCAGCGGCGGGCAGGCCGGCCCGCCGGGGTTGGTTGGGCCTGAAGGCGCAGGGTCAGTTTACGCCATGCCCAAGCCTAACCGGGGCCGCGCCCAAAAGACAACCCGATCAGGCCTTTTTCACCAAGCCCTAGTCCCGAAAGGGAATTTCCGCCAAAAGCGCCAGATCCAGATCAACAAAACGGTCCATGGCATCGCGTTGGGCGTCGCTTTCCAACGCCTGCAACAGCGCCTGCCAGCGCGATTTGCCCGGCGCCAGCGGGCCGGGATTGGCATGCCTGCCCCCGATCTGCGGGGCCCGGCCCAGCACGGGCGTCAGGTCCCGTTCCAGCGCGTCAAACGCGCCGAACCTGTAGATGGCCGACAGCCGCGGCAGGTTGGCCCGCGCAGCCTGCAGCAGCGCGGGCCCCTCAACGCCCAGCCAGGGCGCCCGCAAGGTCAGCCGGCGCGTGGCCAGATAGGTGGTCATCACATTGGTCCATTGCGTGTCCACAGCCTGCTGCACCCGTGCATCGTCCGAGAAAAACACCGCCGAAGGCCCGTCAAGGATCGCAGCCTGAAAGGCCGAAAGCGTGCCGCCCGCGGCCACGCGCTTGCGCATCTCTTCCCGCATGAAAAAGTAGAAGGAGCCCAGGCGCTCTCTCGGGTCGCGCAGCACGGTGAATACGAAGGGGTCGCCGGCCACCTCCTCCAGCGTCGTCCAGTCCAGATGGCCGGAATGGAAGCGATAGCCGGGCGGAAAGACAGGCCCCTGCTTGACCTGTGACATCACCCGCAGCGGGCTGATGTTGCGGGCCCCCACAACCGCGCCCACCGCGTGATGAATCGTTTGCCCCCCGGTCTTGGGCAGGTGCAGAAAAACGATGGGCTGATCCTGGGTCACCATGGGGTCCTTGGCTAAATGCGCGGGGACAGTGTCACCTTTTGGTGATTAGATGACTATGGCAAATATATGGCGAAGGGGCAGAAAACCGCCCCGACCCCTTGTCCAAACGGATAGTCGATCCACCCGTTCAGGTAGGCATGCCTATGCTGTCGCTCCCAGATTTGCCCGAAATTTCCATTTTTCTGCCCAACCGCATAGTTCGGCCATACTTTTGCAGCTTGTGCCGCCAAGTTTCTGGTTAACACAAATCCATCAACACTTCGTGATTCCAGAAGGGTATCGATTATGAGCCAGGACCAGACCCTCCCCCACGGTATTTTTGGGCCCATCACCCCCGAGGTCATCACCGGCCCGGCCAAACGCGTTTCCGGCAGCCGCCAGTCCGATGCGCTGATCCTGGAGGCCGCCGTGCGGCGTGTGGATCTGAAGGACGGCGATGACACCCTGGCCGCCCTGGCGCAGATCGACAGGCTGGACACCGGCGATGGCGATGACACCGTCTGGCTTGCGGACACGGCAGACCGTGTGGAACTGGGCGATGGCGCGGACAGCCTGACCGCGATGGCCGATCTTGACCGCCTGGATACCGGCGACGGCGATGATACCGTTGTGCTGAACGCCGGCGCCGATGATGTGCGCCTGGGCGACGGGGACGATGCCCTGACCGCCAGCGGCTATGTCCATGATCTGCGCAGCGGCGATGGCGATGACACCGTGGTGCTGACGGGCGGCGCGGGCGATGTGCGCCTGGGCGATGGCGATGACATGCTGACCCTGGGCGCGGCGGGCGGCGACATTCGCGGCGGCGCGGGCCATGACACCGTGCGCTTCACCCAAGGCTCGGGCGAATTCGACATCGGCTTTCAGGGCAGCCGCCTGATCATGATCGAACGGCTGACCGGCACCGAAACAGAGCTGCGCGGGATCGAGACCGTGGAGTTTGCCGATGTCACCCTGTCCATCGACGCGCTGCGCGCCACCTATGACAGCGGCGCGGACCTGCCGGTGATCCGCGTGGCCGATGGCACGCAGGCGCTGACCGTCAATGACCTTGACCCGACGGTTTCGGTGGTCTGGGACCGAGTGGTGCAACAGGCCGTCATCAACCATGACGGCCCCAATGGGCCGACCTTTGCCTCCCGCGCCTATGCCATGATGCACACCGCGATCTTTGACGCCTATGCCACCTATGACGACACCGCCGTGCGCGTCAGCCTGGATGCCGATGGTGACAATGACGCGCTGGCGGCCATGGCCACCGGGGGCACGGCGCAGATGGAAAAGGCCATGAGCTACGCGGCCTTCACCGTGCTCAGCACGCTCTATGCCAATCAGGCAGAGATGTTCGCCACGGTGATGGAACAGCGCCTTGGCCTCAGCACCGAGGATGACGGCTCCGCCGCCGCCGCCATTGGCATTGATGCGGCCGAAGACCTGCTGGCGCTGCGCATGGAGGATGGCTGGAACGACACCATCGCCTTCACGCCGACCAATCCCAACCCCACCACCATCAATGACATCACCGCCTGGACGCCGGAATATGTGCCGATCGACCCGGAGGACGGCAGTGATGGGCAGGCGCTGCAATCCTTCCTCACCCCCCATTGGGGCGAGGTTCAGGGCTTTTCGCTGGCCGAAAACCCCGATGGCAGCACTGACCATTCCCAAACCCTGCCCGTGCCGCCGCAGCCCTTCTTTGCCGAAGGCTTTGAAGGCTCCACTCTGGATTTCGATGCAGGGCTGATCACCCTGTCCGCGGATCTGACGCTGGATG
>CBFHYV010000194.1:0-5813 GCA_965660085.1 uncultured Paracoccaceae bacterium | reverse complement strand
GCCCGGCGCAACCGGCGCATCGGGACCAATCAGCACCACATCGCCGGCCGCGTCATGCAGGCCCAGCACCAGCACCTCTGACCGGAACGGCCCGATCTGGCGCGGTGGGAAATTCACCACTGCCAGAACCATGCGCCCCACCAGCGCCTCTGGCGTGTAATGCGCGGTGATCTGGGCAGAGCTTTTGCGCAGCCCGATCTCCGGCCCGAAATCGATCCACAGCTTGATGGCGGGTTTGCGCGCCTCCGGGAAGGGTTCGGCGTGCTGCACCTGCCCGGCGCGGATGTCCACGGCCAGGAACTGATCCATCGTGATCTCAGCCACGGCCAAGTTCGCGTGATCTGTCGGCGGCGGCGGCCACGGTGGCGCGGATCAGCGGCGGCAAGCCGGTGTCGGGGTGCATCAGCACCTCCAGCCCCGCCTGGGTGGTGCCATTGGGGCTGGTCACGTTCTGGCGCAGCTGCGCGGGGCTTTCGCCCGCCTCCTGCGCCAGCACACCTGCCCCGGCGACGGTGGCGCGCGCCAGCTCCAGCGCCAGCTCGGCGCTCAGCCCCTGGGCCTGCCCGGCCTCGGCCAGACATTCGATCATGTGGAACACATAGGCCGGGCCAGAGCCGCTGACGCCGGTGACCGCATCCATCTGCGCCTCTTCCTGCAAACGCACGGTCTGGCCCACGGCGCGCATCAGCATCTCGGCCAGGTCCAGCGCCGCGTCATCGCAGGCGGCATTGCCGATCAGCGCCGTGATGCCCCGCCCCACGGCCGAGGGCGTGTTGGGCATGGCGCGCACAATGGGGCTGGTGCCGCCCAGGGCGGCCTCCAGCGCGGTCAGGGTGATGCCCGCCGCAACAGACAGGAACACCGCCGCGCCGCCGGCATAGCGCGCCACCTGCGGCAGGGCCTGGGCCATGATCTGCGGCTTGACCGCCAGCACCACAACCGCCGGATCCTGAGGCAGCGCATCCAGCCGCACGCCCAGCGCGCGCAGCGCATCGCTGGGGGCCGGATCAATCACATGGATGGAGCCGGGCGGCACGCCCCGGGCGATCCAGCCCGCCATCATGGCCATGCCCATCTTGCCGCCCCCCAGGACGACGACCCCGCGTGAGGACAAATCCGATATCTGCATCCGCGTTCCCTCCCCTTCGGCCCGCAGCCGTTGGGCCGGGCCTGTGTGCCGTTCAGGCGTGGCCATACGCCTCGGTCATGGCGACCTGCAAGGCCTGTTCCGCCGTCTGCCCGCCCCAGACCATCAGCTGGAACGCGGGGTAAAACCGTTCGGCCGCGGTAACGGCAGTGTGGATCATCCTGTCCACCTGGTCCGGCGCGGCCACCTGCCCCCCCGCCAACAGCAGACCGTAGCGGTAGACCATCAGGTTCTGGTCGCGCCAGAAGCTGAAGGCGCCTTCCCAGATCTTGTCATTGGTGGCGTTCAGCCCTTCCATCAAGGCAGGCAGAGCCTCCGCCGGTGGCTCCATCTCGAACGAGCAGATGATGCGCAGCACCTCATCCACGCCAGACCACGCCAGCGTGACGGAATAGGTGCGCCACTGACCCTCGACCGCCATGGCGATCTGGTCATCGCCCACTCGGTCGAAATCCCAGTCATGGTGGGTGGCGATATGTTCCACGATGTCGATGGGGTGGATGTCATCTTCCAGATAGTGCTCGGTCAGCGCCATGGCGGTTCTCCCGTGCTGTTGCGCCGGGGCATTGGGCGCCCCCAAACGCTGGCTGCCTGATCTATCCACAGCGGGCGGCGCCGCCGGGATACGTAGATATGGTGCCTGTCTGACCGCCGAGGTGTAAAGCGATATTTTGGGGATAACCCCCAGAACTGGGGTCAAACGATCCACAGACCGCAATTCATGGGCGGGGCCTTGCCGGTCGCGCCACTGTGACATGACCTTGCCACAGTCGGCCCCTAGGCTGCGCCCAACGCCACAGTCAGGAGAACCCATGACCCGCACCACTGTTTCCGTGCCCGCCGGAACGGACGCCGCCACGTTGCAATCCATGATCGACGCGGCAGAGGGGCCAACCCTGTTCGCGCTGGCGCCGGGCCGCTACCGGATTGACCAGACCGTGGTGCTGGACCGGCCCGGACTGTATCTGCAGGGCGCGGGGCGCGGGGAAACCGTGCTGGAGGTGGCTGAGGGCGTATCGCCGGCGGTGCAGCTGGGCCATGCGCTGTTTCAGCCAGAGATCATCGATACCGCGCCGCTGGGCCAATACGCAGGCGCCGGCAGCACCCGCATCACCCTGGGCGGAGAGCTGGACGTGGTGCCCGGCGACCACCTGTATCTGGAACAGGCAAACACCGGTGCCTTTCTGGATTCTATCAAGGACACCCAGTGGCGGCAGGACTCTGCCCTGCGCACCCACCTGGCAGAGGTCACCTCCGTCACCGGCGATGTGGTGACCCTGGGCGCGCCGCTGCCCTTTGATTTCCTGCCCGCCGATACCGAGGTGCAGGAACGCACGCTGCTGCCCGGGCTTGGCCTGTCAGACCTGACGCTGATCGGCCCGCTGGGCGAACCTGACCCGGCCGAGTTTTCCAACGTGGCCAGCGGCACGGGCCACATGCTGGTGATGCTGGGCGGCGTGACGGGGGCAGAGGTGCACGGCCTGGGCATGGAAAACGCCACTTCCCACGGGCTGGTGCTGGAAGACAGCCGCGCCGTGGATGTGCGCGACCTGTATGCCGAGGGCGCGCATGACAAGGGACCGGGCGGCAATGGCTATGCCCTGTGGATCCGCGATGTCCATGACAGCAGCTTCACGGACCTGACCTTGCTGGACGCGCGCCATGCGGTGCTGTTTGCCAGCTATACCTCCGCCAATGGCAACCTTGTGGAGGTCACGCATACCAACCGGGACGTGAACTTTCACGGCGGGCGGGACCAGTTCAACACCGTGGTGGTGGATGAGATGATCCGCACCCCGGCAGAGCAGCGGTTCATGTCCACTGCCGTGTTCTACAATGACGGCGAAAGTTATGGCGCGCCCACCGATCCCGCCACCAATCCCGTGCTGTTCCGCACGCTTGTCGCCACCACCAAGGGCGAGGCCGTCACCGCCCACCCCGATGGTGCGGAGCTGTGGACCCTGTCCGGCGCGGACAGCATCACCACCGGACCGGGCGATGACCTTGTGATGGCAGGCACCGGGACGGATGTGATCTTCGCCTCCGGCGGGCGGGACAGCATCGATGGCGGCAGCAGCAATGATGAGGTGATCTTTGCCGGTGCATCCACCAATTTCACCATGGCCCGTGAAGGTGACATCCTGGCGCTGGGGCGCGGGCGTGATGTGACGCTGCTGCGCGATGTGGAATCCGTGGTGTTCAGCGATGCCCGCTTTGATGCGGACGATCTGCTGGACATCGCGCCGGAGGCCACCACCCCGCTTCTGTGGCCAGAGGCGGAGCCGCCCGTGGATCTGGGCCCGCGCGTGACCGGCGCCGTCACCGCGCGCCTCCGCCCGCCAGAGCCGATCGACCCGCCGCAGGAGGACGCGCAGGACGACAGCGCCGAAGATGAGGCCGCCCTGCAGCCCGCACCCGCGGCACCGCCCGCCCCGGCCACTGCCCCGCAGGCCGTGGCTGACCCCGCGCCAGAAACGCCCGCGCCAGAGACAGACAGCCCCACTTCGGCGGAGACAGCCGAGGCGCCGGCGGATCTGGTCGGCCCCGACGGGCTGCCCATCATCGGCGGCGGCGCGGGCTGGGACCGTTACGCGGCCTCGCAATCCTTCCGCATGGGCGATGATCTGGAGGCGATGGAATTCACCCCGGACGACGCCGACCTCGCCGTGCTGGGCAATGCGCTGGACAACAACATGCGCGGCAATGATGGCGCCAACCTGCTGGACGGCGGGCCGGGCGATGATGCGATCTTTGCGCGCGGCGGGCCGGATACGCTGCGGGGCGGGCCGGGGGATGACCGGCTGCATGGCGCGTCCGATGCCGATGTTCTGGATGGCGGCCCCGGCGATGATGACATCCGCGCCGGCAATGGCGATGACATCATCCAGGAAAGCAGCGGCAATGACACCATTGATGGCCAGGGCGGGGATGATGAGCTTGTGCTGACCCACCCGCGCGCCGCCTACCGGGTGGAGCAGACCGCCGAAGGCTTCGTGCTGACCGGGCCGGAGGGGCGCAGCGTGGTCACCGGGGTAGAGCGGTTCTCCTTCGCGGATGGCACGCTCAGCGGGGCCGAACTTGCCGCGCTGGCCGTGCAACAGGACGCCGGGCTGGCCGATCCGCTCAGCGACCCCTTCGGCCTGCTGGAGGGCGCGGATGCGCTGACCTTCGCCACGCTGTCAGGCGGCACCCTGGCCACGGCGGGCCTGAACGGGTCCGGGCCGGGCTGGGACGCGCAGCCGATCAGCTGGCAGCTGCCGGGCGACAGCTTCGGCCTGGATGGCCCGCTGGGGTGGCAACAGGCCACCCCGGACCCCTGGGACTTTCTGTAGCCACTGCTAGGGCGTGGCAAGCCGCGCGCGCAGCTCGGTCTTCAGCACCTTGCCATAGTTGTTCTTGGGCAGGTCCGGGACAAAGACATAGGCCTTGGGCCGCTTGAACCGCGCGATGCTGCGCAGGCACAGCGCGTCCAGCTCCGCCTCTGGCGCAGGGCCTACGATGAAGGCCACGACCTCCTCCCCCCAGTCCGGGTGGGGGCGGCCCACCACGGCGACCTCCTGGACAGCGGGATGATCCAGCAGCACCTCCTCGACCTCGCGCGGGTAGATGTTGGACCCGCCGGAAATGATCATGTCCTTGGACCGGTCCACCAGCGTGACATAGCCATCGTCATCCATATGGCCCATGTCCCCCGTCCACAGCCAGCCATCGCGGATGGTACGCGCGGTGGCATCGGGATTGTTCCAGTACCCCGCCATGACCGCGCTGCCGCGCACCGCGATCTCGCCGGTCTGGCCGGGGGGCAGCGGCGCGCCATCCTCGGCCAGCACGGCCACCTGTGACACGCTTTGCGCCACACCCACGGAGGCCAGCCGCGCCTGCCAGCGCGGGTGGGTCCGGTCCGTGACATCGGCGCGGGGCAGCACGGTGATGGCCATGGGGCATTCGCCCTGCCCATACACCTGGATGAAGCGCGGACCCAGAACCTCGACCGCGCGCTGGATATCGGCCAGATACATCGGCCCGCCGGCATAGATGATGCTGCGCAGCCCCTCACCCGTGGCCCCGGCGGCCTGGGCCGTGGCCACCAGCCGGTGCACCATGGTGGGCGCGGCAAACATGGTGACCGGCCCCACCTGCGGCACAAGGCGCAGGATCTCCGCCGGGTCAAACCCGCCGCTGTCTGGCACCACATGCCGCGCGCCGCGGATCACATGCATGAAATTGTAGATGCCCGCGCCATGCGACATCGGCGCGGCATAGAGGATCGCATCATCCGGGCTTACCGCATCGACATCGGCGAAATAGCTCAGCGTCATGGCCTGCAGGTTGCCGCAGGTGATCATCACCCCCTTGGGCCGCCCCGTTGTGCCGGAGGTATAGAACAGCCAGGCGATGTCCCCGGTATCGCGGGGCACCGGCGCGGCCATCGGGGGCGTCTGGCACAGCGCCGCCAGGGGGCCGCCGGCCTCCAGCAAGGCAACATCGGTCAGCCCGGCCAGGTCTTCCGCCGCCCCCGGCCCCACGATGCACAGCGCGGCCTGCGCATCGCCCAGGATCCAGGCGCATTCGGCGGCATGCAGCTTGGCATTGATGGGAATGGCCGTCGCCCCCGCCCACCAGACCCCATATAGCGCCACCAGATAATCCGGCGCATTGTCCATGA
>CBFHYV010000193.1:0-5853 GCA_965660085.1 uncultured Paracoccaceae bacterium | reverse complement strand
CAGCCCGCCGGCGTGGTGCTGGGCATCGCGCCGTGGAACGCGCCGCTGGTGCTGGCCGCCCGCGCCATCGCCGCGCCACTGGCCTGCGGCAACACGGTGGTGATGAAAGGGTCGGAACATTGCCCCCGCACCCACCGCAGCCTGATCGAGCGGATCAATGCCGCGGGCATGCCGCCGGGCGCGGCCAATGTGGTCACCAATGCGCCGGACGCCTCGGAGGCCGTGGTGGACCGGCTGATCGCCCACCCGGCGATCCGGCGGGTGAATTTCACCGGCTCCACCCGCGTGGGGCGGGAGGTGGCCGTGGCCGCGGCCCGGCACCTGAAGCCTTGTCTGCTGGAACTGTCCGGCAAGCCAGCCATGATCGTGCTGGAGGATGCCGACATCGCCCATGCGGTGCAGGCCGCGGCCTTTGGCGCGTTCTTCAACCAGGGCCAGATCTGCCTGGCGACCGAGCGGATCATCGTGCTGGCCGATATTGCCGATGCTTTCGTGGATGCGCTGGTGGCCCGCACCAGCGCGCTGCGCGCCGCCGACCCAAGCCGGGACACCGCCGACCTGGGCAGCCTGATCAATCTCGAGGCCGCTGCCCGCGTGGCCGCCATGATCGAGGATGCGCAGCGCAAGGGCGCCATCCTTCGCTGCGGCGGCCAGACGGAGGGCGCGGTGATGCAGCCGGCGGTCGTGGACCGCGTGTCCTCCGCCATGCGGCTGTATCATGAGGAAAGCTTTGGCCCCGTGGCCAGCATCCTGCGGGTGCGCGATGAGGCAGAGGCAATCTCGGTCGCCAATGACTCGGACTACGGGCTGGTTGCGGCAGTGTTTTCGCGCGATGCGGCGCGCGCCAAGCGCCTGGCCGACCAGTTGGAAACCGGCATTGTCCAGATCAACGGCCCCACCGTGCATGATGACCCCAACATGCCCTTCGGCGGCATGAAGGCCAGCGGCTATGGCCGGTTCGGCGGCCTGCACGCGGTGCATGAGTTCACCGAGCTGCGCTGGATCGCCCGGCGTGGCCACGCGCCGGTGCCGGACCTGCACCCGCATCGTTTTCACCCCTCGGACCACGCCTGAAGAAGCGCGGCCGACCCCACTGCTCAACCGGAGGAGCCACATGAAACGCAGACCCTTCCTGACCCTTGCCGCCACCCTTGCCGTGGCGGGCATCATGGCCGGTGCCGCCAGCGCCGACACCATCCGCATCGGCGCGGTTGCGCCCAAGACCGGCCCGCTGGCCGGTGGCGCGGCCGTCACGCAATGGCCCTCGATCCAGCTGTGGGTCCATCAGGTCAATGCCGACGGAGGCATCATGGTCGATGGCGAGAAGATGATGGTGGAGCTGATCGAATATGACGATCAGACCAATCCGGGTGAAACCATCCGCGCCGTGCAGCGCCTGGCCACCCAGGACGAGGCCCATTTCATCATCGCCCCCTATGGCACCGGGCTGAACATCGCCGCAGCGCCGATCTTTGCGCGCTATGGCTATCCGCAGATCGCCGTGTCCGCCATCACCGACCAGCAGGCGGACCTGTCCTCCAAGTTCCCCAACATGTTCTTCACGCTCGGCACCACCTCGGCGCTGGCCGAAGACGTGGTGAAGATCCTGACGGACATGCGGGAGGCCGGTGACCTGGGCAACAAGGTGGCCATGGTGAACGTGGCCGATGCCTTCGGGATCGAGCTTGCCACCGTGGGCCGCGCCGCCTTTGAGGCCGCCGGGTTCGATCTGGTCTATGACACCTCCTATCCGCTGGGCACGCAGGACCTGTCGCCCGTGATGAAGGGCGCCAAGGCGGCAGAGCCGGATGCCTTCGTGGCCTGGTCCTATCCGCCGGACACCTTCGGGCTGACCGAACAGGCCATCATCGAGGATCTGGACGTGCAGGCCTTCTATACCGCCGTGGCGACCCCCTTCCCCGCCTATGGCGCGCGCTTTGGCGCGGCGGCCAATGGCAACCTGGGCGCCGGTGGCGTGAACCCTGACAGCCCCGCCTTCCAGGCCTATGCCACGGCACATATGGAAGTGACCGGCACGGCACCCGATGCCTGGGCATCGGCCACCACCTATGCCTCGCTGGAAATCCTGCAGCAGGCGATCGAGGCCGTGGGCCTGGACCGCGAAGCCGTGTCCGCGCATCTCAAGGCCAGCAGCTTTGACACCGTTCTGGGCGAGATCTCCTTCGATGAGAACAACTCCAACGCCGCCTTCTGGACCGTGGGCCAGTGGCAGGACGGCGTGTTCCGTGGCGTGGCATCGCGCGGGCGCGACGGCACGGCCGAGGTGCAGCTGAAGCAGGGCTGGGGCAACTGATCCCAGTTTCATGACACCGGGCGGGCCGAACAGCGGCCCGCCCCACAGAACCGGGGGCAGCAGGCGGAAAAGATGGATATCCTGATCACAGGGCTTTTGCTGGGGGGCACCTACGCGCTGATCGCGATGGGGCTGAACCTGCAATATGGCGTGGCCCGCATCATGAACCTTGCCAATGGCGAAGTGCTGGTTGCGGGCGGTTTCGTGGCCTTCTGGCTGTACACCGCCGGGCAGACCAGCCCCTTGCTGACGATCTTTCTGGTGGCGCCCGTAGCCTTCGTGGTGAATTGGCTGATCTATCGCGTCATGCTGCAGCCGCTGGTGCGGCGGGCCAAGTCCCGTGGCCAGCTGGAAACGGACAGCATCCTGGCCACCTTCGGGCTGAGCTTCATCGGCGTGGGCCTGATGCTGGCGGCCTTTGGCGGCGATTATTTCAGCTATTCCTACCTGGCCGTCCCCGTGCAGATCATGGGCGAGACCTATGCCGCGAACCGCGTGGCCTCCTTCGTGGCGGCGGTGGTGATCTGCGGCGCGCTGTATCTGTGGCTGAACCAGTCCCGCACGGGCCTGTCGATCCGGGCGATCGCCACGGCGCCGGCCTCTGCCCGCCTGGTGGGGATTGACGTGCGCCACCTTGCGGCGCTGGCCTTTGCGCTCGGCGGGGCGGTCACGGCCACGGGCGGGGCGCTGATCTCAACTTATCTGACGCTGGATGCCTCCACCGGGGTGGTCTTTACGCTGAAGGCGCTGATCATTGTCATCATGGGCGGCGTGGGCGATGTGCGCGGCACCATCGTGGCCGCGCTGCTGCTGGGCATCGTGGAAACGGCGGTGGCCTCGCTCATTGATCCCGGGCTGACGCTGGCGGCCGCTTATGTGCTGTTCCTGGGCATCTTGCTGTTCCGCCCGCAGGGCCTGTTTGGAAAGGCGCCGACATGAACCTGACCGGGCAAGATCTGCGCAATCTGGTGCTGGCGGCGGCGCTGCTGGGGCTATGCGCGCTGCTGCCGCTGTCAGACAGTGGCTATTGGCTGAGCATCGGCGTCACCATCGCCATGTTCACCGTTCTGGCGACCTCCTGGGCGCTGTTTTCGGGGCCGACGCATTACATCAGCCTCGCCACGGCGGCGTTCTTCGGCATCGGCACCTATGTCATGGGCCTGGGGTTCGAGGTGCTGCCCTTCTGGGTGCTGGTGGGCATGTCCGGCGTGATTGGCGCCGTGCTGGCCGCGCTGGTGGGCTTTGCCACGCTGCGGCTGTCGGGCGTCTATTTCGTGATCTTCACCCTGGGCCTGGCCGAGCTTGTCCGCCAGGTCATCACCTGGGCCCAGAACATGAGCGGCCAGAAGGGCCTGTATGTGCTGACAGACATCACCGAGGCCGGCATCTACTGGTGGCTGCTGGGGATGGCGGCGGCGGTTTACCTGGGCGGCTGGCTGATCGGGCGGTCGCGGCTGGGCTTCGCCCTGCGCATCATCGGCGATGATGAAACCGTGGCGGCCCATTCCGGCATCAACACTGCCTTTGCCAAGGTGTTGCTGTTCATGGTGCCGGGCGCCGTGGCGGCCATGACCGGGGCGATCCTTGCGCCGCGCTATGTCTACATCGAACCCTCGCTGGCCTTTGCGCCGATCCTGTCCTTCCAGGTGGTCATCATGGCGCTGCTTGGGGGGGCCTCGCGGCTGTGGGGGCCGCTGGTGGGGGTCATTCCCTTCACCCTGCTGTGGGAATCCATCTCCTCGAACTTTCCCAACCAGACGACGCTGGTGCTGGGCGTGGCCTTCCTGGTGATTGTCTATTTCCTGCCGCGCGGATTTGTCGGCCTGCTGGAGGACGCCCGCGCCGGTTGGCGCAAGCGCACGGAGGGCACGGCATGACAACGCCTGTTCTGTCCCTGCGCGGCGCAACCAAGCAATTCGGCGGGCTGGTGGCCGTGAACGCGATGGATTTCGACGTGACCGAACATCAGGTGCTGGGGCTGATCGGGCCCAATGGCTCGGGCAAGTCCACCACGCTGAACCTGATCTCCGGCGCATTGCCCTTGACGGCAGGCAGCATCGCGCTGCGGGGCACGCCGATATCGGGCCTGCCGCCGCAGACCATCGCGCGGCGGGGCGTCAGCCGCACGTTTCAGCTGGTGCGCCTGCTGCCCTCCATGACCGTGCGCGAAAACGTGGTGGCGGGGGCGGTGTTCGGCCATCGCCGCCGCTGGGGGGCGGAGGCCCACGCCCATGCCGATGCCCTGCTGGACCGGGTGGGCCTGGGCGGCAAGGGGCACCTGCGCATCGGCCAGCTGACCTATATTGACACCAAACGCGTGGAACTGGCCCGCACGCTGGCCAATGACCCAAAACTGTTGCTGCTGGACGAATGGCTGGCCGGGCTGAACCCGACCGAGCTGCGCATCGGGATCGACCTCATCCGCTCGCTCCGGGACGAAGGCCGCACCATCATCCTGGTGGAACATGTGATGGATGCCATCCGCTCGCTGTGTGACCGCTGCGTGGTCATGGCCTCCGGCACCAAGATCGCCGAGGGCACGCCGGCCGAGGTCCTGTCCGATGCCGAGGTGATCCGCGCCTATCTGGGGGATGACGATGCTTGAGGTTTCCGGCCTGACCGTCCGCTATGGACAGCACCGCGCGTTGGAAAACGCCGCAATCCGCGTGGCGCCCGGCGAAATCGTGGTGATCCTGGGCGCCAATGGCGCGGGCAAATCCACCCTGCTTAAGGCCGCCAGCGGCATCTGCGAAGGCGCGGTCAGCGGCTCTGTCCGGCTGGACGGGGCAGAGCTGCTGGGCCTGCCGCCCAACCGCATCGTGGATGAAGGGCTGGCCCTGGTGCCCGAGGGGCGCGGCGTGTTCGGGGACCTGACGGTGCGCGAGAACCTGACGCTGGGCGCCTATTCCCGCCGCGCCCGCGATGAAGAGGCCACGAACCTCGACCGCGTGTATCAGCTGTTTCCCAAGCTGCGCGAACGGGGCCGGCAGATCGTGCGCACCATGTCCGGCGGGGAACAGCAGATGGTGGCCATTGGCCGGGCGATGATGTCCAACCCCAAGATCCTGACGCTGGACGAACCCTCGCTTGGGCTGTCGCCGCTGTTGTCCAAGGAGCTGTTCCAGAACCTGTCCAAGGTGCGGGAGCTGGGCCTGGGCGTGCTGTTGGTGGACCAGAACGCCAAGCAGAGCCTGGCCATGGCGGATCGGGGCTATCTGCTGGAAAACGCGCATATCGTCCATGAGGCCAGCGCCGCGGCGCTGATGGACGACCCGGCCGTGCAGGCGGCCTATCTGGGCGCGGGCGGGGCCACATCGCCCCATACCCATGAACAGCCCGGCGAAACCGCGGCGGACCTGGCCGCGGAAATGGCCATGGCCGAGGCCGGTGCCATCACCGCGCGGCCCCGGTCGCGCCTGACGCAATCGGCAGATACGCTGATCGGGCGGCCCATTGCCGATCTGGTGGCCGAGGCCAGCGCCCGCAGCGTGGACACCACCCGTGCCGCCCGCACCGCACCCCAGGGCACCAGCCCGGCC
>CBFHYV010000192.1:0-5925 GCA_965660085.1 uncultured Paracoccaceae bacterium | reverse complement strand
CTGACCCGGATCACGCCGGGATCGGCGCTGCGCCGCGGGGCCAGCCACGGGGTCCGCCGCGCAGGCCGCGGCCCCCGGTGCAAGGATCAGGTGTTGAACAGGAAGTGCAGCACGTCGCCATCCTTGACGACATAGCTTTTGCCTTCTGCGCGCAGCTTGCCGGCATCCCGCGCCGCCTGTTCGCCGCCCAGGGCGACGAAATCATCATAGGCAACGGTTTCCGCGCGAATGAAGCCCTTTTCAAAATCGCCATGGATCACCCCGGCGGCCTGCGGGGCCTGGGTGCCGGTGCGGATGGTCCAGGCGCGGGCCTCTTTCGGGCCGACGGTGAAATAGGTCTGCAGGTTCAGCAGGTCATAGCCCGCGCGGATCAGACGATCCAGGCCGGGGCTTTCAAGCCCCAGTTCCTGCAGGAATTCGGCAGCCTCTTCGGCGTCCAGCTGGCTGATCTCTTCCTCGATCCGGGCGGAGATCACCACATGGCTGTTGCCCTGGGCGGCGGCCATTTCGGCCACGGCGGCGGAATGGGCATTGCCCTGCACGCTGTCTTCCTCGGCCACGTTGCAGACATACAGAACGGGCTTGGTGGTCAGCAGCTGCAGGTTCTTCCAGGCGCGCTGGTCATCGGCGGCCACCTCAACGATCCGGGCCGGCTGGCCGTCCTCCAGCACTTCCTTGGCGGCGGTCAGCAGGCGCTGTTGCTGGGCGGCCTCCTTGTCGCCGCCGCGCACCTTGCGAACGATGTTCTGCAGGCGTTTTTCGATGCTCTCCAGATCGGCCAGCATCAGCTCTGTCTCGATCGTGTCGGCATCGGCCACCGGGTCCACGCGGCCCTCCACATGGGTGACATCGCCATCCTGGAAACAGCGCAGCACATGGGCGATGGCGTCAACCTCCCGGATATTGGCCAGGAACTGGTTGCCCAGCCCCTCGCCCTTGCTGGCGCCCTTCACCAGCCCGGCGATGTCCACGAAGGTCATGCGCGTGGGGATGATCTGGCGCGACCCGGCGATTTCGGCCAGCGTATCCAGCCGGGCATCCGGCACCGCCACGTCACCGACGTTCGGCTCGATGGTGCAGAACGGAAAATTCGCCGCCTGCGCAGAGGCGGTGCGTGTCAGTGCATTGAACAGGGTGGACTTGCCGACATTCGGCAGCCCCACGATCCCCACGCGAAAACCCATCTGTATCCCTCCGGCGATGCTTGCGCCGCCTTCTAGGCGCAACTGCGGCGCGCTGCAACGCCCGCAGTGGCGCAGCCCGGCGCGCGGGGCGGCTTGATTTTCCCCGTCCCATGGCCCACACCCATCCGCAACATTTTCGGAGAGACCGCATGACCCGCATCGATGCCAAATTCGCCGCCCTGCACGCCGACGGCCGCAAGGCCTTCGTGGCCTATGTCATGGCGGGCGATCCCGATTATGACCGTTCCCTGGACCTGGTGCGCGGGCTGCCCGACGCCGGGGTGGACGTGATCGAACTGGGCCTGCCCTTCACCGACCCGATGGCCGATGGCCCCACCATCCAGCTGGCAGGCCAGCGCGCGCTGGAGGCCGGCATGACGCTGCAGCGCACCTTGGACATGGTACGCGCTTTCCGCCAGCAGGATGACACCACCCCCATCGTGCTGATGGGCTATTACAACCCCATCTATTCGCGCGGCGTGGACCGTTTCCTGGCCGAGGCCCGCGAGGCCGGGATCGACGGGCTGATCGTGGTGGATCTGCCGCCGGAAGAAGACAGCGAGCTGTGCATTCCCGCGCAGAACCAGGGGCTGAACTTCATCCGCCTGGCCACCCCCACCACCGATGACGCCCGCCTGCCGCGCGTGCTGCAGAACACCTCCGGCTTCGTCTATTACGTCTCCATCACCGGGATCACCGGCGCGGCGGCGGCAGAGGCGGCGGAGGTCGGCCCCGAGGTGGCGCGGATCAAGGCGGCAACAGACCTGCCGGTGATCGTGGGCTTCGGCATCCGCACCCCCGAACGCGCGCAGGCCATTGCCGCCGTGGCCGATGGCTGCGTGGTGGGCACCGCGATCGTGTCTGAAATGGCATCGGGCAAGCCGGTGGCCGAGGTGCTGGACTTCGTGCGCGGGCTGGCCGACGGCGCCCACAGCGCCTGACCCGGACCCACCCGGAACAGACATGACTGCAACGCCCGGCACCCCGCCGGGCGTTTTGCCGTTCTGCCCGGGCCGGCGCGGCGAATTGGCAGGCTCGGGATGATTGCGCGGCGCATCGGGTATTGGTAAGGTTTCTTAACCAATATCACGAAGGACAGCCCATGCCGGTGATCACCGAAATTCAGGACCTCAAGCGCATCTACGCGCGGCGGGTGCCCAAGATGTTCTATGACTATTGCGAATCCGGCAGTTGGACCGAACAGACCTTCCGCGAGAACAGCTCTGACTTCGAGCGCCTGCACCTGCGCCAGCGCGTGGCCGTGGACATGGCCGGGCGCAGCACAGCCAGCCAGATGATCGGGCAGGATGTCGCCATGCCGGTGGCGCTGGCCCCCGTTGGCCTGACCGGGATGCAGCATTTCGATGGCGAGATCAAAGCCGCCCGCGCCGCCGCGAAATTCGGCGTGCCCTATTCCCTGTCCACCATGTCCATCTGTTCCATCGAGGACGTGGCAGACCACACGAATGCGCCCTTCTGGATGCAGGTCTATACCCTGAAGGACGATGATTTCATGCAGCGGTTGTTTGACCGCGCCAAGGCCGCGAACTGTTCCGCCGCGATCATCACGGTGGATCTGCAGCTGCTGGGCCAACGCCACAAGGATCTGAAGAACGGCCTGTCCGCCCCGCCCAAGCTGACGCCGCAATCCGTGGCCAACATGATGACCAAGGTGCAGTGGGGCCTGGGCATGTTGCAGACCAAGCGGCGGTTCTTCGGCAATATCGTGGGCCATGCCAAGGGCGTGACCGATGCGTCCTCGCTGTCCACCTGGACGGCGGAGGCCTTCGACCAGTCGCTGGACTGGGACCGCATCCGCCAGTTCCGCAAGATGTGGGACGGCCCGCTGATCATCAAGGGCATCATGGACCCCCGCGACGCGCTGGAGGCCTGCAACGTGGGCGCCGACGCCATCATCGTGTCCAACCACGGCGGCCGGCAGCTGGATGGCGCGCTGTCCTCCATCCGGGCGCTGCCCGCGGTGCTGGATGCGGTGGGCGACAAGATCGAGGTGCACCTGGACAGCGGCATCCGGTCGGGCCAGGACGTGCTCAAGGCGCTGGCGATGGGGGCCAAGGGCACCTACATCGGGCGCGCCTATGTCTACGGGCTTGGCGCCATGGGCGAGGCCGGCGTGACCGAGAGCCTGCGCGTCATCCACAAGGAGCTCGACACCTCCATGGCGCTGTGCGGCCATACCGATGTGCGCAATGTCGATCGGGACATCCTGATGATCCCGCGCGACTTTTCCGACGCCTGGCTGTGATGAACGGGGCGGCGCGGCAAGAATCCCCTTGTCAAACCGCCCTTCACCGCCTATCGGGCAGGCTTCACACGGGGTGACAGCCTTGGAGGCACCCCAGCCAGAGGAGAAGAGACATGGCACAAGAGATCCCTGATCTGATCTGCCAGGAACGTGCGGGGACAGGCAAGGGCGCCGCTCGCCAGGCGCGCCGCGCCATGATGGTTCCGGGCATTGTTTTCGGCGGCGACAAAGACCCGCTGCCCATCCAGATCCCGTTCAACGAGATGCTGAAGAAGCTGAAGGCCGGCCGGTTCAAGTCCCGTCTTTGGAACCTGAAGGTCGAAGGCCATGACGACGTGCGCGTGATCTGCCGCGACGTGCAGCGCGACGTGGTCAAGGACCTGCCCACGCATTTCGACCTGATGCGCCTGCGCCGCACCTCTCGCATCAACCTGTTCATCCCGGTTGAATTCATCAACCACGAGGAAGCACCGGGCCTGAAGCGTGGCGGCACCATGACCGTTGTCCGCCCGGAGATCGAACTGCTGGTCACCGCCGGCGAGATCCCCGAAAAGGTCACCGTTGACCTGACCGGGCTGAAGATCGGCGACACCGTGACCATTTCCAAGGTCATCCTGCCAGAGGGCACGCGCCCGACGATCGCGGACCGTGACTTCGTGATCTGCAACATCACCGCGCCGTCCGGCCTGGCCGCCAGCGACGATGAGGAAGAGGCGGCCGAGGCCTGAGCCTTTCGCCCCCGCGCCAGATAAATCAGGCCCCGCCTTACCGGCGGGGCCTTTTTCATGGGGCCTTGCCCACCACAGGCTTTGGCATCCCGGCAGGGCGTGACCGCCCCGCCGCCACCCGGCCCCGGCGTTGCACCCGGGCGGCAGGCGCAGTATGCCTGCACGCAAAGGGGATCTGGCCATGCAACTGATCGTGGGCCTGGGCAATCCGGGCGGCAAATACGAACGCAACCGCCACAACATCGGCTTCATGGCCGTGGACCGCATTGCGGAAGATCACGGCTTTGCCCCGTGGCGGTCCCGCTTTCAGGGCCTGTCCGCCGAAGGGCTGCTGGATGGCGAAAAGGTGCTGCTGTTGAAACCGGGCACCTTCATGAACCGCTCTGGCCAGGCCGTGGGCGAGGCCATGCGGTTCTTCAAGCTCACCCCGGCCGATGTCTGCGTTCTGCATGACGAGCTGGACCTTGCGCCCGGCAAGCTGCGCGTCAAGCGCGGTGGCGGCCATGCGGGGCACAACGGGCTGCGCTCCATCCATCATCACATCGGGGCTGACTATCGCCGTGTGCGGCTGGGCATTGGCCATCCGGGTCGCAAGGAACTGGTGCCGGGCTATGTACTGCATGATTTCGCCAAGGCCGATGCCGACTGGCTGGATGACCTGATGCGCGGTATTGCCGATGGTGCGCCGCGCCTTGCCGCGGGGGATGATGCGGGTTTTCTGAACGCGGTATCGCTGCGCGTGGCACCGCCACGGTCCGGCGGCGGCACGCGGGCGCCCAAGCCCACGCCAGATGGCGCGGGCGCGGATCGCGCGGCCAGCCCCGCCGCCAAGGACGCCACCGCCACACAGGGCACCGACAGCCGCAGCGCGCTGCAGAAACTGGCGGATAAATTTCGCTGAACCCGCTGGCACAGGGGCGCTTGCGGCTTATGCTTTGGCCCACAGGCAAGACAAACCGGGAGGACAGGATGCCCAGGATGGACCCTTCGATCAATGTGCTGGGCACCGCGCTGCAGCCATGCTCCACCCGGCCGCTGACGGGGTTTTTCCGCGACGGGGCCTGCAACACCTGCGCCGAAGATCGCGGCAGCCATACGGTCTGCGCCCGCATGACGGCAGAGTTTCTGGCCTATTCGGCCTATGTCGGCAATGATCTCAGCACGCCGCGGCCCGAATACGGCTTTGCCGGGCTGAAACCTGGTGACAGATGGTGCCTGTGTGCCGCGCGGTTCATGCAGGCCCATGACGAAGGCTGCGCGCCCAGCGTCGTGCTGGAGGCCACGCATCAGCGCGCGTTGGAGGTGGTGCCCCTGGAGGTGCTGGAGGCCTGCGCCGAGCCGATCTGAGCCACCTCCTGCGCCTGCCCCTCGATCACCAGACCATCCCCCAGCAGCGCATCGATGAACAGGCTCAGCAACTGCGGGCGCCCGGTGACCCCGGCCTTGCGATAGATCGCGGCCGTCTGCGCCTTGACCGTGCCTTCCGATGTGCCCCGCAGCGCGGCGATTTCCGCCGTGGACAGGCCCTTGATCGCGAACAGCGCCACATCACGTTCCGCAGGCGTCAGCGCCCAAGCTGTGAAGCGGTCTTCCAGAACCTCAAGAAACGCGCCTGAGGCCATGCGCAGGCCTTCTTCGGCCTGCAGCTGTCCGCGAATGGACCGGCGCAGCAACATCGCCGAGACGCCCATGCCCAGAATGAGGCCAACCACCGCACCAAGCTGCGCCAATTCATACCACAGCCAGG
>CBFHYV010000191.1:0-5926 GCA_965660085.1 uncultured Paracoccaceae bacterium | reverse complement strand
CCATGAAATGCGGCTTGGTCCCGGTGGCCAGCATCCGGGCATAGGCCGCATCCGGCCCAAGGGCGCGCAGGGCCTCCGCGCTGTGGATATCCGCGCGGGCGCAGGCGGCCTCCACCGCGGGGCCGAGCATGTGGATGGAGGAGACAGGCGTGCTCATGGACCCGATCAGGCCGGTGCGTCCGCGTCGGCGGCGCAGGCGGCGGCGAAGCGGCACAGGCAGTGCAATGCCTCGGCCAGCCGGTCATCGGCCACGGTCAGCGCAACGCGCACATGGCCGGCCGCGCAGGCGCCAAAGCTTTCGCCCGGCATCACGGCAATGTCATGGGCGGCCAAAAGGCGGGTGGCAAAGGCCTGGCCCGAAAGTCCCGTGGCCCGAATGTCCAGGAACAGATACATCGCCCCGCCCGATGGCACCAACGACACCACCCGTTGCCCCGCCAGGATGCGCTGGGCCAGCGCGCGGCGGCGGGCGAAGGGGGCGGCGATGCGCTGTTCCAGCGCGTCGCCTTGGGACAGCGCGAACAGCGCGGCCTCCTGGATGAACCCGGGCACGCCATAGGTGGTGGAGGTCGCCAGTGCGATCATCGCCTCTGTCAGCTCTGCCGGGGCGATGCACCATCCCAGGCGGCTGCCGGTCATGGCGTGGGATTTCGACATGGAGCCGATGACGATGCAGCGGCTGTCCATGCCCGGCAATGCGCGGGGGCTGAGATGCGCGCCCTGCCAGACCTGGGTATCATAGACCTCATCCGAGATCAGCCACATGTCATGGTCCTGCACGACCTGGGCGATGTCCTGCAGTGTTTCGCGGGGATAGACGGTGCCGGTGGGGTTGTTGGGCGTGTTGATCAACAGGCTGCGCGCGGCATGGTCGCGGGCGCTGCGGCGCAGTTGGGTGGCATCCGGCAGAAAGGCATCGGCCGCGCGGGTGGGCACGGCCACCGCCCGCGCCCCGCAGCCGCGGATGGTGCCGGGGTAGGTGGCATAATAGGGGTCGATGAACAGCGCTGCATCGCCGGGGTCCAGCGCCGCGGCATGGGCGGCAAACAGCGCCGCCTGCCCGCCGGGTGTGATCAGCACGTTTTCCGGCGCGGTGGGCACCCCTGTGTGGGTCTGGACACGGTCCGCCACGGCGCGGCGCAAGCTGGCGATGCCCGGCACCGCCGCATAGCCCGTGTGCCCGGCCAGGGCCGCGCGGTGCATTTCCTGCAAGATGGCGGGATCGGTGCCGATGTCATGTTCGCCAATCGTCAGCTCGATCACTGGATCGCCTTGCGCCACACGGGCGCGCGCGGCGTAGAAGACGCCCCAGCCGTCATCGCCTGCGTCGTTGAGGGTCATGATCCGGTCCGAGGGCCGTGGCATCGGCTGCTCCCTTTGCTGCGCCTTCCATCCTGTGGCGTTCCTTGCTAAGGCGCGCGACAAACGCAGCGCGAGGCCGCCATGCAGATCACACTGAACAACTCCCGCAGCCGGCGCAAGGCGCCCTTTGAGCCGATCGACCCGGCGAATGTGCGCCTGTATCTGTGCGGGCCGACGGTCTATGACCGGGCGCATCTGGGCAATGCGCGCCCGGTGCTGGTGTTTGACGTGCTGTATCGGCTGTTGTGCCATGTCTATGGTGCGGATGCGGTGACCTATGTGCGCAACTTCACCGATGTGGATGACCGCATCAACGAGACCGCGCAAAAGCGCCGCGCCGCGGGGGCCCCCGGCACGCTGGAGGCGCTGATCCGCGAACGGTCGGATGAGACCATCGGCTGGTATCACGCGGATATGGATGCGCTGGGCGCGCTGCGCCCCACGCATGAGCCGCGCGCGACCGAATACATCGCCGAAATGGTCGAGATGATCGCGGGCCTGATCGAGGCCGGCCATGCCTATGCCGCCGAAGGCCATGTGCTGTTCGCCGTGGACAGCTATGCCGGCTATGGCGCGCTGTCCGGGCGCAGCGTGGATGACATGCTGGCCGGGGCGCGGGTGGAGGTGGCGCCCTACAAGCGTAATCCCATGGATTTCGTGCTGTGGAAGCCGTCCGATGCAGAACTGCCGGGCTGGGACAGCCCCTGGGGCCGGGGGCGGCCGGGCTGGCATATTGAATGCTCCGCCATGAGCCATGCGCTGCTTGGCGCGAGCTTTGACATTCACGGCGGCGGCAATGACCTGATGTTCCCGCATCACGAAAACGAAATCGCCCAAAGCTGCTGCGCCCATCCCGAGAGTGATTTCGCGCGGTTCTGGCTGCACAATGAAATGCTGCAGGTCGAAGGGCGGAAGATGTCCAAATCACTGGGCAATTTCTTCACGGTGCGGGACTTGCTGGACCAGGGCATTCCGGGCGAGGTCATCCGTTTTGTGATGCTGTCCACGCATTACCGCAAGCCGATGGACTGGACGGCGGAAAAGGCGCAGGAGGCCCAGGCCGTGCTGCGCAAGTGGCGCGCGATGACCCGCGATGTTGGCGCATGCGCGGTGCCGCAGCCGGTGCTGGCCTGCCTTGCCGACGATCTGAACACCGCGGGTGCCATTGCGGAACTGCACCGCCTTGCGGGCGCGGGCGATGCGGCGGGCCTGCGCGCCGGTGCGGGGATGCTGGGGCTGCTGGAAGATGGGCTTGGCGGTTGGGACGAAAGCGACCTGGACCTGAGTGCCTATGCCGAGGCGTTGTTTGCCGCGCGCCAGGCCGCGATGCAGAGCAAGGATTTCAGCGCAGTGGACGCGTTGAAGGCGCAGCTGGTGGCGGCCGGGCTGGAGGTGCGGATGAGCAAGACGGGGGTGGAGCTTGTGCCGTTGCCAGGGTTCGATCCGCGGCGGCTTGAGGGGCTTTTGTGACCGCTTGCGCCTGTGGGCCGGGCAGGAGCGGGGGCCAGCCCCCGCACCCCCGGAGTTTATCTGGCAAGATGAAGAGCGGTCTGGGGAGAATGGCATGAGCCGCGAGAGAGTGTACCTGTATGACACCACGCTGCGCGATGGGCAGCAGACGCAGGGTGTGCAGTTTTCCACCGAGGAAAAGATCCAGATTGCCCGCGCGCTGGACGCATTGGGTGTGGATTACATCGAAGGCGGCTGGCCGGGCGCCAATCCGACGGACTCTGCCTTTTTCGCGGAACGGCCCGAGACGCGCGCCGTCATGGCGGCCTTTGGCATGACCAAGCGCGTGGGGCGGTCGGCGGAGAATGACGATGTGTTGGCGGCGGTTCTGAATGCGGGGACGCCTGCGGTGTGCCTTGTGGGCAAGGCGCATGAGTTTCATGTGACGCGCGCGCTGGGCGTCAGCCTTGAGCAGAATTTGCAGGCGATCTCGGACTCGGTCCGGCATGTGGTGGCGCAGGGGCGTGAGGCCTTGTTCGACGCGGAGCATTTCTTTGATGGGTGGCGGGCCGATCCGGGCTATAGCCTTGCCTGTTTGCGCGCGGCCTATGATGCGGGGGCGCGCTGGATCGTGCTGTGTGACACCAACGGTGGTGTGCTTCCCGCCGAAGTGGGGGCCGTTGTGCGAGAGGTGATTGCGGCCGGCATCCCCGGCACGCGGCTGGGCATTCATTGCCATAATGATACGGAGACGGCTGTGGCCTGCAGTCTGGCGGCGCTGGAGGCCGGTGTGCGCCAGGTGCAGGGCACGCTGAACGGGTTGGGGGAGCGTTGTGGCAATGCCAACCTCACCAGCCTGATCCCGACGCTGATGCTGAAGGAGCCCTATGCCAGCCGGTTCGAGATTGGCGTGGCGCGGGAGGCGTTGCAGGGGTTGACGCGGATCAGCCGGCAGTTGGATGACATCCTCAACCGGGTGCCGATGAAACAGGCGGCCTATGTGGGCGCAAGCGCCTTTGCCCACAAGGCGGGGTTGCATGCCAGCGCGATCCTGAAGGATCCATCCACCTATGAGCATATCGACCCGGGCCTGGTGGGGAATGCGCGGGTGATCCCGATGTCCAACCAGGCGGGTCAGTCCAATTTGCGGCGGCGTCTGGCGGATGCGGGGCTGGAGGTGGCGCGGGACGATCCGGCGCTGGCGCGCATCCTTGACACCGTGAAGGCGCGCGAGGCGGAGGGCTATACCTATGACAGCGCGCAGGCGTCCTTCGAGCTTTTGGCGCGGCGCGAATTGGGCTGTTTGCCGAGCTTTTTCGAGGTGAAGCGCTATCGTGTCACAATCGAGCGGCGCAAGAACAAGTATGACCGCATGGTCAGCCTGTCCGAGGCCGTGGTGGTGGTGAAGGTTGATGGGGAAAAGAAGCTGTCAGTTTCTGAATCCATGGATGACACGGGGGCGGACCGGGGGCCGCTGAATGCGCTGTCCAAGGCGTTGGCCAAGGATCTGGGGCGCTATTCCGCCGTGCTGCAGGACATGCGGCTGGTGGACTTCAAGGTGCGCATCACCCAGGGCGGAACGGAGGCCGTGACCCGCGTGATCATCGACAGCGAGGATGGCGTCGGGCGGCGGTGGTCCACCGTGGGGGTCAGCGCCAATATCGTGGATGCGTCTTTTGAGGCATTGCTGGATGCGGTGCGGTGGAAACTGTTGCGGGATTGTGGAGCACAGGCATGAGCGACATGGACTGGGAATCTTTCTTTACGTTGCATGACGATCTGCCCCGAGAGGGGCCGGGCAGCGACGCGGATGTGGACTGGGCCTGCGCGCTGGCCGGGATCGCCCCGGATGCCACGATCTGCGATGTGGGCAGCGGACCGGGCGGGGATGTTGCGCCCCTTTTGGCCCATGTGCCGCAGGGGCGCGTGCTGGCGATGGATATGGTCGAGGGGTTCGTGCGCAGCTGTGCCCAGCGGTTTGCCGGCGATCCGCGCGTTTCGGCGCAGCAGTTCGACATGGCGCAGTTGCCCACGCATTCTGATGCGCCGTTTGACATGATCTGGTCGGCGGGGGCGCTGTATTTCCTGGGGCTGGAGGCGGGGCCTGCCACGATGGCGCAGGCGCTGCGGCCCGGCGGTGTGCTTGCGTTTTCCGAGCCGTGCCTGTTCACCGACGGGGCGACAGATGCCGCCCAGGCCTTGTTTGAGGACTACCCGGTCCGCGACCGCGCGGGCATTCTGGCTGCTGTTGAGGCGGCTGGGTTCACTGTGCTGGGGGACCGCCGTGTGTCCGACGCCGGGTGGGAGGCATATTATCAACCGATGGAGGCGCGCATTGCCGCGCTGCGCCCGCAGGCCGATGCCCGCCTGACGCAGATGCTGGATCTATGCGCGCAGGAGGCCGAGACATGGCGCCGCCATCGCCATGATGTCGGCTATCTGCTGGTTGTGGCGCGGCGGGCGTGATGCAGCCCGGCGATGACCTGTTTGCCTGCGCGCAGATCGTGGAACGGGGCGATGACCTGCGCTTTCGCGCCGTGATGGCGGCACCCGTTGCCGCGCGGCGGGTGCTGTTTCCGATCCTTGCCTTCAATGTTGAGGTCGCGCGCGCGCCGCAGGTCACCAAGGAACCCATGATCGCCGAGATGCGGTTGCAATGGTGGCGCGACGTGCTGGAGGAGATCGCCGCGGGCGGGCCGGTCCGGCGCCATGAGGTTGCCACCCCTCTGGCGGAGGTTCTGGATGCAGACGGCGCGCGCCTGCTGGACCGGCTTGTTGCCGCGCGACGGCTGGATCTGGAACGCGCGCCCTTTGCCGATGACGCGGCGCTGCGTGGCTATCTGCGCGATACCGGCGGCGTGCTGATGCTGGCCATGGCGCAGGCGCTGGGCGGTGGCGCGCAGGGGGCTGCGGCACAGGGGGCTGAGGCCCTGGGCGAAGGCCACGCGATTGCCGCCTATCTGGCCGCCGTGCCCGCGCTGGAGGCGCAGGGCAGGGTGCCGCTGGTGGATGGCCGGCCCGCGGCCGTGGCAGAGCTTGCGCGGCAGGGGCTTGCGGCCATTGCCACCGCCGGGGTGGACGCCCGGGCCAACCCGGCGTTTCTGACGGCGTGGTG
>CBFHYV010000190.1:0-5936 GCA_965660085.1 uncultured Paracoccaceae bacterium | reverse complement strand
GCCTCGGCGCCCGCCGCGGCTTCGCCGCTGTCCAGGGTGAGGATGACAGTGCCCATGCTGACCGTGTCGCCCTCGCGGATGGCGATGGCCGTGACCTTGCCCGCCGCGGGGGAGGGGACCTCCATGGTGGCCTTGTCCGACTCGATCTCGATCAGCGGGTCTTCGGCGGCGACGGTATCGCCCACGGCGACCAGCACGCTGACGACGGGGACATCGGTGAAATCACCGATATCGGGAACCTTTACGTCCATTTGTCCGGTCTCCTTACAACATCAGGCGGCGCGGGTCCGCCAGCAGGTATTTCAGCCGCGCGGCGAAGCGCGCCGCCAGCGCGCCGTCAATGGCGCGGTGGTCATAGCTGAGGCTCATGGGCAGCATGTTGCGCGGCACGAAGCTTTCGCTGGCCTTGTCCCATACCGGCGCCATGGACGAACGGGTCAGGCCCAGGATCGCAACCTCCGGGGCGTTGACGATGGGGGTGAAGGCCGTGCCGCCGATCCCGCCCAGCGAGGAGATGGTGAAGGTGGCGCCGGACATGTCGGCGGCCTTCAGCTCTCCGGCGCGGGCCTTGGCGGACAGGGTGCCCAGATCCCGCGAGATTTCGGTGATGCCCTTGCGGTCGGCATCCTTGATCACCGGCACCACCAGCCCGTTGGGCGTGTCGGCGGCAAAGCCGATGTTGTAGTAATTCTTGCGGATCAGCTTGTCCCCATCGGGATGGAGCGAGCTGTTGAATTCCCAATGCGTTTTCAGCGCGCTGACGCAGGCCTTGACCACGAAGGACAGCAGCGTGACGCGGTAGCCCTCTTCCTTGGCTTGGGTGTCCAGTTCCTTGCGGTAGATGTCCAGGTCCGTGATGTCCGCGGATTCCTGATGCGTGACATGCGGCACGTTCAGCCAGGACCGGTGCAGCGCGGGGCCGGAGATCTTCTTGATCCGGCTCATCTCCACATCCTCTACAGGGCCGAACTTGGAGAAATCCACAACCGGGATCGGCGGGATGCCCATGCCGCCAGCCACGGCGCCACCGGCGGCGGGGGCCGGGGTGGCCTGGGCCTTCAGCGCCTTTTCCACGTCCTCGCGCAGAACGCGGCCCTTGCGGCCCGATCCGTTGACCTTGGTCAGGTCAACCTCCACACGGCGGGCAAAGGCCCGCACGCTGGGGGAGGCATGGACGCGGTTGAAGCCTTCGTCCGTCACCGGCGCGGCGGCGGGCTGGGCCGCGGGGGCGGGTGCCGATGCTGGTGCAGGCGCGGCCGCCGGGGCGGATACAGCCGCCGGCGCAGGGGCGGCGGCGCTGCCTTCGGCCTCCAGCAGCAGCAGCAGGCTGCCCTGGGAGACCTTGTCGCCTTCGGCGACCTTGATTTCCACCACCTTGCCCGCGGCGGAGGAGGGGACTTCCATCGTCGCCTTGTCGGACTCGATCTCCACGATCGGGTCCTCCTCGGCGATCACGTCGCCCACGGATACCAGGATGCTGACCACCGGCACATCGGTGAAATCGCCAATGTCGGGAACCTTGATCTCTGTCGTCATCTGTCTTGTCTCCTTGGCCCGCTCAGGCTGTGCGCGGGTTCGGCTTGGCGCCGTCGATGTCATATTTGGTCAGGGCGCTGCGCATGTCCTTTTCGGAAACGGCACCCTCGCGATAGAGATCCGCCATCGCCGCGGCGGCGATGTGGTTGGCGTCCACCTCGAAGTGGCGGCGCAGGTTCACGCGGCTGTCAGACCGGCCGAACCCGTCCGTGCCCAGCACGGTATAGCGGCCGGGCACGCAGGCGCGGATCTGTTCGGCATAGGTCTTCATGTAATCGGTGGCCGCGATGAACGGGCCTTTTGCCCCGTCCAGCAGGTGCGCCACGTAAGGCACGCGCGGCTCATCGAAGGGGTTGAGCCGGTTCAGGCGCGCCGCATCCTGACAATCCCGCGCCAGTTCATTGAAGCTGGTGGCGGACCAGATGTCGGCGCTGACGCCGAAATCTTCCTTCAGCATTTCCGCCGCGCGGATGGCCTGCATCAGGATGGTGCCGGAGCCGATCAGGTTGACGTGCTTCTTGCCCGGCCGCGTGGTCTTTTGCAGGCGATACATCCCCTTCACGATGCCTTCTTCCGCGCCCATGGGCATGTCCGGGTGGGCGTAGTTTTCGTTCATCAGGGTGAGGTAGAAGAAGACGTCTTCTTCATTTCCGAACATCCGCTGCAAGCCGTGCTGGATGATCACCGCCACCTCATAGCTGAAGGTCGGGTCATAGCTGATGCAGTTGGGGATGGTGGAGGCCAGGATGTGGCTGTGGCCGTCTTCGTGCTGCAGGCCTTCGCCGTTCAGCGTGGTGCGGCCCGCTGTGCCGCCCAGCATGAAGCCGCGCGCCCGGCTGTCGCCCGCTGCCCAGGCCAGATCGCCGATCCGCTGGAAGCCGAACATCGAGTAGTAGATGAAGAACGGCACCATCGCCACGCCGTGGTTGGAATAGCTGGTCGCCGCGGCGATCCAGTCGGCCATGGCGCCGGCCTCGTTGATGCCTTCCTGCAGGACCTGCCCGTCGCGGCTTTCCTTGTAGAACATCATCTGGTCGCGGTCTTCGGGCGTGTATTTCTGCCCTTCGGGGTTGTAGATCCCGACGGAGCGGAACAGCCCCTCCATCCCGAAGGTGCGGGATTCATCGGGCACGATGGGCACAACATTGCGGCCGATCTTCTTGTCGCGCAGCAGGGTCGTCAGAATGCGCACGAAGGCCATGGTCGTGGAAATCTCACGCTCGCCCGTGCCTTCCAGCTGGGCCTTGAAGGCGTCCAGGCCCGGCACCTCCAGCGGTTGCGCGGCGGTCTGGCGCACGGGGAAGGCCCCGCCCAGTTCGCGGCGGCGTTCGGCCAGATAGGCCTTTTGCGCATTGTTGAGGCTGACGAAGGGGATGTCCTTTTCCAGCTCCTCATCGGTGACCGGAATGCGGAACCTGTCGCGCATGGCCTTCAGTTGGTCCAGCTGCATCTTTTTCTGCTGGTGGGTGGTGTTCTGCCCCTCGCCGGCGGTGCCCATGCCATAGCCCTTGACCGTTTTCACAAGGATGCAGGTGGGCTGGTCTTCGGCCTGGCTGGCGCGCAGGAAGGCGTTGTAGACCTTCTTTGGGTCATGGCCACCGCGGCGCAGCGCCCAGATCTGGTCATCCGTCCAATCCTCGACCAGGGCCGCAGTTTCGGGATATTTGCCAAAGAAGTTCTTGCGGATATAGGCGCCGTCCTTCGATTTGAAGGTCTGGTAATCGCCGTCCACGGTTTCATCCATCAGCTGGCGCAGCCGGCCGGAGGTGTCCCGTTCCAGCAGGTCATCCCAGCCGCGGCCCCACAGCAGCTTGATCACGTCCCAGCCCGCGCCACGGAAGTGGCCTTCAAGCTCCTGCACGATCTTGGAGTTGCCGCGCACCGGCCCGTCCAGACGCTGCAGGTTGCAGTTGACGACGAAGATCAGGTTGTCGAGCTTTTCGCGCGCCGCCAGCGCGATCGCGCCCAGCGATTCCGGCTCGTCCATCTCGCCATCGCCGAGGAAGCACCACACCTTGCGGTCGCCGGCGTCGATCAGGCCGCGGTTGTGCAGGTATTTCATGAACCGCGCCTGATAGATCGCCATCAGCGGACCAAGCCCCATGGAGACGGTGGGGAACTGCCAATAGTCCGGCATCAGCCAGGGGTGCGGGTAGGAGGACAGGCCGCCGCCGGCAACCTCGGAGCGGAAGTTTTCCAGCTGCTCGACGCTGATGCGCCCTTCCATGAAGCTGCGCGCATAGATGCCCGGCACCACATGGCCCTGGAAGAACACCAGGTCGCCGCCGTGAATTGCGGATTTGGAGCGCCAGAAGTGGTTCAGCCCCACATCATACAGCGCCGCGGAGGAGGCGAAAGAGGCGATGTGCCCGCCATATTCGCTGCTAACCTTGTTGCGGCGCACCACCGTGGCCATGGCGTTCCAGCGGTTGATGGTGCGGATGCGCCATTCCATTTCGGTGTCGCCGGGGATCTCGACCTCTTCATCGGGGGAGATCGTGTTCTGATAGGGGGTGGTGGCCGAAAACGGCAACTTCGCGCCGGCGGCGCGGGCCTGTTGCACGGCCTTGTCCAGCAGGAAATGCGCGCGGTCAGCGCCGTCGCGCAGGATCACATCCTCGATCGCGTCCTGCCATTCCTGGCTTTCCGCCGGATCGATGTCGGTGGGGGTGTGTTTCATATGGCCTCTTCCCATGGTTTGGCGCGGGAATGTTCAACGTTAAACAATACCCTTTTGCGCCGACGCGGCCATCATCCGGCCACGCCCGTTCCAAGCCGGTGCTAGCAAATCGCACCCGCGCTGGGCAGAGCGTAACACGCATATCTTTCATGCGTGAAGCGCATAGTTGGTTTAACGCTAAGCGTTTCTGCGCAGCAGCATGGCCGCTCAGCCGCCGTCCCCCGGCGCGGGCGGCGTGGCGGGATCGCGGATCAATTCCGGGGTCAGCGCGCGCGGCGCGCCTTCGACCCCGTCCAGGGTGGGCAGGGATTTCCCCCCGCCCACAACGCCCAGGGTTTCGAACTTGCGGGCCGTGACCAGCACGCGCGATTCCAGCGAACCCACGGCGCTGTTGTAGTGATTGACCGACGTTGTCAGCGTGTTCCCCAGCTTTTGCAGATGGCCGGCGAACGTGTGCAGCCTGTCATACAGGTCCCGCGCCAGTTTCTGCACCTCCAGCGCGTTTTCGGCCATGTCCTGCTGTTGCCAGCCATAGGCGATGGCCTTCAACAGCGCCATGAGCGTTGTGGGCGACGCAATCAACACCCTGTTTTGCAACGCGAATTCCAACAGCCCCGGGTCCGCTTCGGCGGCGGCGGCCACAAAGGCCTCGCCGGGGATGAACATCACCACGAAATCCGGCGTGCTGCCCAGATTGTCCTGATAGGCCTTTGACGCCAGCGTCCTGATATGGGCGCGCACCTGTTTGGCGTGGCGGGCCAGGGCGGCGGTCTGGTCGGCCTCCACCGATGATTCGACCGCCACAAGATAGGCTTCCAGCGGGGTCTTGGCGTCCACCACGATGGTGCCGCCGCCGGGGATCTGCACCACCGCATCGGGCCGCTGCGCGCCCTTGTCGGTGGTCATGTGGGCCTCCAGCTCAAAGCTCACATGCTCGGTCATGCCGGCAAGTTCGAACACTTGGCGCAACTGCATCTCGCCCCAGGTGCCGCGCGTTTTGGGGTTTCGCAGCGCCTGAACCAGCTTGCTGGTTTCCTGCGTCAGATTGACCTGCCCCTGGGACAGGCTGCGCACCTGCTGTTCCAGCGCGCCATAGGCCTGTTTGCGCGCCTGTTCCAGCTGCTGCACCGTGGTGTCGAACTTGCCGAGCTTTTCGTTCAACGGTTGAACAAGATGCTCGATCGCCTGGTGCCGTTTGGCCAGATCCGCGGTGGCTTCCTGCTTGTGCGTTTCAAACCGTTCGGTGACCAGCTGCAGAAAGCTCGCCTGGCTGTTCTTCAGCGCGGCCTGGGCCAGTTGCTCGAACCGCGCCTCCACCTCCTGCCGCATCCGGGTCAGCTCCTGCAGCTTTTCGGCATGGGCGGTCTTGTTGGCGGTCAGCGCGGTGTCCAGCCGTGTAGCGTGATTCTGCGCCTCGGACAGGGCCTGGCGGGTCGTGTGCAGCTGGCGTTCCAGCTCTGGCAGGCGGTCGGCCACGACCTCGGCGCGGGCCAGGGCGGTTTCCGCCTGCTGGCAGCGATACAGGCTGTCTTGCAGGTCATCGCGGGTGGCGTCCAGGGCGGTGCGCGTCTCTGCCAGGTCGTCGGTCAGGGCGTCCACCTCTGCGCGCAGCTGCGCGGGGGTGGGCCGGCCCCGGCGTGCCGCGGCACGCCATGCCAGCAGCGCCAGCCCCAGCGCCACAAGCACGCCGACATGCAGCGTATCCAGGCGCGGCGGCAGG
>CBFHYV010000189.1:0-6041 GCA_965660085.1 uncultured Paracoccaceae bacterium | reverse complement strand
AGGCTAAGGACTGTGTGGTCGCGCGCCGCCTGGATCATGGGCCTGAGCAGGGCACTTGCGTTCAGGTTCCAGGCCTCTTGCGGCCTGACTGCGGTGGCGCCGAATGCAGAGGCCAGCAAAAAGTGGTCGGACAGGGCGGGCAGGGCGGACAGCGTTGTTTTTATTGAGGTATTTTGGGGATTTCGGGCGGACAGAGATCGGCGCGGGTCGGGCAGAGCTTGTGCTGGGGCTGCTTCTGCCCGACCTGCGCCGACGTGCTGCCGCGTCCGTCCTCCTGAAAAGGTGTTTGTTATCAATGCCGTCCGCCCTGTCCGACACATTTTTACACCGATCGACGTTCACGCGGGTCAATGGTCAAGGATCGCGCGCCGTATCGCGTAGACGCGTGGTCTGCTCCCATCGGGTAAAGATACACGGTATTGGTGCCCCTTGCTTTCGACAACATGAAGGAAGCCTGCCTCTTGCAGGTGCCCACCTGCCTTTTTCGGGTCCATGCCTGAATGGACCTTCTTCCAGGCACCTGGCGTGATGTAGTAACACCGCTCATCCACCCAGCCAGCGCGGTCCGCTACCGGACGTTCCAGCCCGGTCTTGTCGATGACCTCGAACCGCGCCGCGCCATGCGCCGTCAGAAAGTCTTTCACCCGCGCAATGGCTTCGGGGGCTTCCAGCGGACCCGCGCTGCCGCGACCCTCAACCCAGCATCGCCACACGGCCAACAGCGCGTTCAGGGCCGTGCCTTGCGGCCAGCCTGTCACATCGTACCGCGTGGCCATTTCTCCCGCAGCGGCAATCAGGGCGAAGCGTTCAGTGGCCCGCGCCACCTGCCCATCCGCAAGCGGATGGTATTTCTTAGCCTCTTCCTGAAACCGAACCATCCACGCCTTGAGCGCCGCCACCGTGCCCTCTTTGTCTTGTAGCAGCCGCGTCACGAAGGCTGGACCAGCGGTGCCGTAGTGTTGAGCAGCGGCATCGCGCAAAGTGTTGGAAAAGGCGGCCCCATCCGACGAGCCGTGCAGGGTGTCGAAAGCGCCGTATGCCCGGCCGTCAGCCTCCAGGTCCAGCAAGCGCACCTCTTGCCCGGCGGCGGGGCGTTTGCCAGTCTCTGCCAGTTTGTTGGCCAGTGACAGTTCCCCGGAGGACAGGATCATCACGCGCCAATGGGCCGGTTGGCGCGATTGGCCGTGGCGGTTTGCCCGGATCTTGCCCATGCCATTGCCCAGCATGTAAGCCGCCTTGTCCACATCGTGGCTTGACGCCTCGCCCATCTCATCCAGAACGAGGATCGAGGCGTTGCAGGCGGTGGCCACGCCTTCCAGCCCGTTTGCCGTCGCCCGCCATGTGTGCATGAAGCGTGGGCCACCCCAGACCGAGACCGCAGCCCGCTGCAAGGTGGACTTGCCCCGGCTGGAGGCGCCGCGCAGGTGAATGCCGCCGCCATCCATTCCCAACAGTTCCAGCAGCGGACCGGCGAGCGCCTGCGAGACCGCCATAACCAACAGATCGTTGCCCACACAGGGGCGCGCGACCTGCGCCTGCCAATCCAGGAGCGACCCCGCGGCCGTCATCTCGGCACCGGCGGTGGGGCCCGCGTTTCGCAAGACGACAACGGCCTGATCCCCGAGTATGCGGCCATCGCCCAGAACGAAGGCAGAGCAGTCGTCATTCACCCAGCCCAGACGGCGAGTGGTGATTGCCCGCGCCTCGGGGCGCCAGTTCATCAGAAGGTTGGACAAGGCAGCGTGGGCTGGCCTGCCAGGGCCAAGGTGCAAGCCCAAGTCCAACAGCATCGCGCGAAGCTCGCAGCCATCGCCTGAGAGGAGGCGGGCCTCGACGGGCCGGGGGTGCCACCGACCATCCCCATCCTGAACTTCGATCAAGATACCCCACCCAACGCCGCGCCCATCGTGAAACTGCGCGCGAACACACAGCGGGCTGCAGAGATAGCGCCATGTTGCCTTGCCCGAGTTGTCAATGTTCTCTCGGTAGATCCCGTCAGGCTGCGCGCGGAAGCCATCGGGGAGGCTGCCTGCACAGAGGCTCAGCCGCTGGTCATCGTACTGGTAGTTCATGCCTTGCCTCCTGCAATCAGCACATCGTTGAAGTCGCGCCCGTCGCCCGGATCATGTTGCGTGACGGACCATCCAGCCGCCACGGCGCGCTGTGCCAGGCTGCGCGCCGCAGTGCGGCCCACGTCGTCCCCATCGGGGGCCAGGATCAAATGACCGGGTCTGTCCGGCAGTATCAGCCGGTCCATCCCAGAGGCGCTGAGGGCAGCCCGGATGTCGGCCGTGACAGCGACCGAGCCGGGCAACAGGCCACAGGCCAGGGAAAGGGCGGTCTCTATCCCCTCTGCCACGACAAGCGCGCCATCTTGGCCGGTCAGCCTGACAGCGCCGCCAGCAACAGCGCCGAGCATGGCCTTGGCAGGCTCTATCGCGGCCTTGCCCTTGCCATCGCTGCGCAAGTAGGTGCGATGAACCGCAAAGCTGCCACCGCCCTCGACCCGCGCCACCAGCGCCGGATGGCACTGTGCCGTCCCCCCGTGGTAGCAGGCCGGGTGATAGCGCAGGCTGGGCGGCAGGGGGCATGTGATGCCCCGTGCCTGGCGCAGATAGGTCTCTGCGATGGTGCCCTCGATGGGCCGCGCCTCCTGCCAACAGCGCAGAGCCTGGGCGGCCTTGCACTTCGCCTCGGCTCGCTTTTCCGCTTCACGGCGGGCCAGTTCGGCGGGATGGGGCGGGGAATACTCCCCCGCCCTGATGCCCAGGGCTTGCGCGATTTGCGCGTAACTGCAGCCGCGCTTCCAGCAATGCAGCAAGAGCGGCGCAGTATGGCCTGCTGCAATGCTCAAGGCACGCTGATCTGCCCGCCGTTCGGGTTGACAGATGGGACATGGCGCGCTGCCTGCCTGACCGTACCAGTTGCCGCCCAGGCGTTTTGTGACCTGCTCCGGGCTTGGCATCGGGTTCGCTTGTCGTGAAAGAAGATTGTCAAGCATGTGTGCCTCCTGAAGAAGCGGAGGCGCGGGTCGCGTGGGGTAAGGTCGCGCCATGCTGATGGCGGCCCGCTCCATAGGCGCACCCGCGCTGATGGAAGGGCTTAGGACGGTCGATCTGCGTGCTGTTGGGACACCTGGGCCTGCTCCCAAGCCTCGACGTCACAACTGCGCCAGCGGGTCATCCCAGGTGAGAGCTTCACGGGCTTGGGAAAAGTCGGATCCTCTTTCAGCCGACGCCAGACCCAGCTGCGATGCACGCCATAGCGGGCCGCGAGCATCAGGTCGCTCAGCCAAAGGAAAGGCTTGGTGTTGGACTCGGTGGCTTGCTCGAAGGTATTTCTGGATGCCATTTGACCATCTCCTTGAAAGACAGGGGACGGCCATTTTGCATCGCGTAGATGTCTTGTGCGGCCGCCCCGGGGTATCGGGGGCCTCCATTGAAAACGGAAGCTGTAGGCCGCGCATCATGCGCGATCGCTGCCACCATTAACCTACGGTCGCTGTGCTTGTCAATGGGTTGTAGGTGGTCGTATTTGCACCACAATATGCAGGCATGGCTCTGTGCCGGGTGACGCAGCTGCAAGGCCACACCGCAAGACCCCATGCAGCTACCCAACGACGCCCCCGTCAAGCCGGCGCCTTGGCCTCAGAGGGCTGGCGCTGGCGCGCGCTTTGGTGTGTGCTGGACACAGCATGATTCAGTCGCAGCGACAGTCCATGACCGTTTTTGACATACAGGTGGTGCAACCTTGGCATTCCAGCACCGCCCAGTCCCTATTCCGCAGCAGAAACCGCTAGGATCCTACCCCACATGAACGCCGTCGAAATCGAAGAAGCCGTATCCAAGCTGGCCGAGGCGCCCTTTGACGCTCAGGAGTTTGCCTTTGATTTTCTGGCTGCCTTCGGAAACAAAACTACCACAATCAAGCGGTTGCGCAGCGGCGTGTCGAACAAATCCGACATCGGCGGCGTCCTTCAGACCAGCAACATCCACATCAAGGTCTGCCCCGAAGGCCAGGTCTCTGAAACGATTCGCGAGCTCCGCGAGAGCCCGGCCACCAAGAACACCCGCAACCGCGTCAAGTTCATCCTGGCCACGGACGGCATCACCCTGGAAGCCGAAGACCTCGTGTCGGACGTGCCGCCGATCGTCACGCCGTTCAAAGACTTCCCCGAGCATTTCGGCTTCTTCCTGCCGCTGGCCGGCATCTCGACGGTCAAGCAAATCCGCGAAAGCGCCTTCGACATAAAGGCGACCGGGCGGCTCAACCGGCTCTACGTCCAGCTTTTGAAGGACAACCCCGAGTGGGGCTCCGCCGATCGCCGCCATGACATGAACCACTTCATGGCGCGGTTGATCTTCTGCTTCTTCGCCGAAGACACCGACATTTTCGAGAAGGACGACCAGTTCACCGCCACGATCGAGCAGATGAGCGCGCCGGACAGCGCGAACACCCATGAGGTGATCAGCACGCTCTTCCTGGCCATGAACACGAAGGGCGAGGATCGCGGCGCCGCCGGTCTGCCAAGATGGGCCAGCGGATTTCCCTATGTGAACGGCGGGCTCTTCTCGGGCAGCACGGACGTGCCGCGCTTCTCGAAGATTGCTCGCTCTTACCTTCTGCACATCGGCAAGCTCGACTGGACGAAGATCAACCCCGACATCTTCGGCTCGATGATCCAGGCCGTTGCCGATGACGAGGAGCGCGGCGCTCTGGGGATGCACTACACATCCGTGCCGAACATCCTGAAGGTGCTCAACCCTCTCTTTCTCGATGACCTGCGCGAGAAGCTGGACGAGGCAGGGGACAACCCCCGCAAGCTCCTCAACCTGCGCAACCGCATGGCGCGGATCAGGGTTTTCGACCCCGCTTGTGGCTCGGGAAACTTCCTGGTCATCGCCTACAAGGAGATGCGAGCGATTGAGGCGGAGATCAACAAGCGGCGCGGCGAGGCCGACCGGCGTACCGACATCCCGCTGACCAATTTTCGCGGGATCGAGCTGCGCGACTTCCCCGCCGAGATCGCGCGGCTGGCGCTGATCATCGCCGAGTATCAGTGCGACGTGACCTATCGCGGTCAGAAGGAGGCGCTTGCCGAGTTTTTGCCGCTCGATGCCATGAACTGGATCACCTGCGGCAACGCCCTGCGGCTCGACTGGCTGAGCATCTGCCAACCGACTGGAACAGGCGTCAAGTTTCGCGCAGATGATCTGCTCCATTCTCCGCTAAACCAAGCACAAATTGACTTCGAGAATGAGGGTGGAGAAACCTACATTTGTGGGAATCCACCGTACATTGGAGATAAACTTCAAAGCTCCGAACAAAAATCAGATATGGAGGCATTGTTTTCAGAAAGGTCAACGAGGTGGAAGTCTTTTGACTACATCTGTGGTTTTTTCATGAAGGCTGCCGAATATATTTCGATAGAGCCTCTCTCTTCGGTGGCGTTTGTTTCCACAAATTCTATTTGCCAGGGTGTCCAGGCCGCACAGTTTTGGCAGCTTGCTCTCACAAAATGTAGCATTCACTTTGCTCATACATCATTCAAATGGAAGAATCTAGCTGCTAACAATGCAGGCGTGATGTGTGTGATCGTTGGTCTCGCACCGTCGGATGTTAAAAGCAAAAGCCTCTTCTATGATGATATTGAAAGAAAAGTCGCAAATATCTCGCCATATCTAACCGAAGGCGAGAACATTTATGTTACCGAAGGCCGATCTCCAATTTCTGACTTGAAGCCAATGCTTCTCGGAAACGTTCCTAAGGATGGCGGAAACTTACTTTAGGACTCTCTGAAGAACCTCCCCATTTCCGCGTGATCTGGTAGGATTTCGGCGGTTTAGAGAGGAGCCTGCCGATGCCCAAGCAGCCAGCCTTTCCCGGCCTCCGCCATGCGATGAAGAAGAAGCAGACGCGGCGGGAGAAGTTCCTCGCCGAGATGGACGCGGTGGTGCCTTGGGTGCGGCTGCTGACGCTGATCGCGCCGCATTACCCGAAGGTGGGGCCGAAGGGCGGCCGCCCGCCGATGCCGCTGGAGA
>CBFHYV010000188.1:0-6093 GCA_965660085.1 uncultured Paracoccaceae bacterium | reverse complement strand
CGTGAAGGACGTGCGCCAGGCGGCTGCGGAGAATTTCCGCTCGGTCGAGCATATGAAGCGCTACACCACCCAGGGCATGGCCACGGACCAGGGCAAGAACTCCAACGTCGGGGCTCTGGCGGTTCTGGCGGATGCCACGGGGCGTGGGATTGCGGAAACCGGGGTGACGACCTTCCGCCCGCCCTATGTGCCGGTGTCCATCGCCGCGATGGGGGCTGGCGCACAGGGCAAGGGCTTTGCCCCCGAACGCCGGACCACCTCTGACAGCCTGTCACGTGAGATGGGCGCACCGATGATCGAGGCCGGGCTGTGGTATCGGCCCAGCTATTTCCCGCGCGCGAGGGAACGCGATTGGCGCGAAAGCTGTGACCGTGAGGTGCGCATGGTGCGCGAGGCGGTCGGTGTTGCGGATGTCTCCACCCTCGGCAAGATCGAGCTTCAGGGGCCTGAGACCGGCGCGTTTCTGGACATGGTCTATGCCAATACGTTCAGTACGCTGAAGCCGGGGCGGGTGCGCTATGGCCTGATGCTGCGCGAGGATGGCCATGTGATGGACGATGGCACCACTGCGCGGCTGGAGGACGACCGCTGGGTGATGACCACCACCACCGCGGCGGCGGGCCAGGTGATGCGCCATCTGGATTGGGTGCAGCAGGCCTTTGCGCCGGAAATGGCGGTGCGCTTTGCCTCTGTCACCGAACAGTGGGCGCAGTTTGCCGTGGCCGGGTCGCAGGCGCGCGCGCTGCTGGACGAGGTGCTGGACGCGCCCCTGGCGGCGGGCAGTTTCCCCTTCATGGCCTGCGGTGCAGTGTCCGTGGGCGGCGTTCCGGCGCGGCTGTTCCGCATCTCATTCTCTGGCGAACATGCCTATGAACTGGCCGTGCCTGCGCGCTATGGGGCCAGCCTGTTTGCACAGCTTGTTGCCCGGGCGGAGGCGCGCGGCGGCGGGGCCTACGGGATGGAGGCGCTGAACGTCCTACGGATTGAGAAAGGGTTCATCACCCATGCCGAGATCCACGGCCGCACCACGGCCTTTGACATCGGGATGGGCCGCATGGTCAGCGCCAAGAAGGATTGCATCGGCAAGACCATGGCCGCCCGGCCCGGCCTGACCGGCCCGGAGCGTGAGCAACTGGTGGGCTTGCGCCCGGTGCAGGCGGGGGCGCAGATCCTTGCGGGTGCGCATCTGTTCGCGCCGGGGGCCAAACCCGTGCGGGAGAATGACGAAGGCTATGTCACCTCTGTCTGCCATTCGCCCACGGTGGGGGACACGCTGGCGCTTGGGTTCTTGCGCAATGGCCGGGCACGGCATGGCGAAACGGTGCGGATGGTGGATCATCTGCGTGGCGTGACAACGGAATGCCGTGTTGGAGATCCGGTTGTCTTCGACCCCGAAGGAGGGCGCTTGCGTGATTGAGCTGACACCCCAGACACCGGCGGCGGCGGCGGAGCTGCCCTTCCATATCGGGGCCTTTACGCTGGAGGAGCTGCCCGCGCGCCCGATGAGCCTGTTGATGCCGCATCCCGGTGGCCAGGCGCAGATGGCGCAGGCGCTGATGGCGGGGCATGGGCTGATCTGGCCCGCGCCCGGCGGCCATAACGCGATTGACGGTGCCGAGGCGGTCTGGTTCGGGCTGGATCAGGTGATGCTGATCGGGGTGGCGCCTGATCCGGCGCTGATGGCGGCGGGCAGCGTGATCGGGCAATCCGATGCCTGGTGCGTGCTGCGCCTGTCCGGCACGGGGTGGGAGGACGTGATGGCCCGCCTTGCCCCGGTGGATATGCGGCCCGCGGCGCTGTCGCTGGGCCGGGCGCTGCGCAGCCAGCTGGGGCATATGAACGCGGCCTACAGCCTGTTGCCGGACGGGGCGCTGCGGATCATGGTGTTTCGGTCCATGGCGCAAACGGCGGTGCATGAGCTGACCCGCGCCATGACCCTGCTGGCGGCGCGCGCGGAATAAACGGCCGATTGCGGCTGGCGCGGCGGGGCACCACTGGACAGTGCCGCCGCCGCGCCCGATATTACAGGCATGAGCCTGCCCCCCGGATTCCTGGATGAACTGCGCACACGCACCACGATTTCGTCGGTGGCGGGAAAACGCGTGATCTGGGACAAGCGCAAATCCAACCACGTGCGGGGCGACATGTGGGCGCCGTGCCCCTTCCACCATGAAAAGACGCCCTCTTTCCACGTGGAGGACAGCAAGGGCCGTTACTACTGCTTCGGCTGCCATGAGAAGGGCGATGTCATCACTTTCGTGATGAAGACGGAAAACCTGGGCTTCATGGAAGCGGTCGAGAGCCTTGCGGCGGAGGCCGGCATGCAGATGCCCGCCCGCGATCCGCAGGCCCGCGAAAAGGCGGACCGCCATGCGCAGCTGCGCGAGGTGGTGGAGGCGGCGCAGAATTTCTTTCGCCTGACCATCGGCACCGGCGCGGGGGCCGATGCGCGGGCCTATCTGCAGCAAAAACGCGGCCTCTCGCCCGAGGCCTGGGCGCGGCATGGCATCGGCTTTGCCCCGGCAGGCTGGCAGGGCCTTTGGGAGCATCTGCGCGCCAAGGGCATGGAAGAGGCGCTGATCCTTGAGGCCGGGCTGGCGCGGGCCTCCAGCCGGGGGGGCAAGCCCTATGACGTGTTTCGCAACCGCATCACCTTTCCCATCCGGGACCCGCGCGGACGGGTGATTGCCTTTGGCGGCCGGGCGATGGACCCGGATGACAATGCGAAATACCTGAACTCTCCCGAAACGCCGTTGTTTGACAAATCCCGCGTGCTTTACAACCACGCCCCGGCCCGGGAGGCCGCCGGGAAGGGCGCGCCGCTGGTCATCGCCGAAGGCTATATGGATGTGATCGCGCTGGCCGAGGCAGGCTTTGCCGCCGCAGTGGCGCCGCTGGGCACGGCGGTGACAGAACATCACCTGCGCATGGCCTGGCGCATGGCCGATGAGCCGATCCTGGCGCTGGATGGGGACACCGCCGGTCTGCGCGCCGCCTATCGCGCGATTGACCTGGCCCTGCCCTTGCTGGAGCCAGGCAAGAGCCTGCGCTTTGCCATCCTGCCCGGTGGCAAGGACCCCGATGATCTGATCCGCGCCGAAGGGGCCGCCGGGATGCAGACGGTGCTGGACCAGGCCTTGCCCATGGTCGATGTCCTGTGGCGGCGAGAGACCGAGGGCCGCGTGCTGGACAGCCCCGAACGCCGCGCGGGGTTGGACAAGGCGCTGCGCGAGCGCACCGCGCTGATCCAGGACCGGGATCTGCGCCGGCATTATGAACGCGCCCTGAATGACAAGACCTACGCCCTGTTTCGCGCCAGCCGCGGCCAGCCCAAGGCCCGCCGGGACCAGGCCGGTGCACCGCGCGCCGAAACCCGCAGCGCCGCCGCATCCCTGTGCAACGTGGCAGATCAGGACAGGCTGCGCATCGGCATCATCCTTGCCGCCGTGCTGGCCTGGCCGCCGCTGGCCGATGAGGCGCTGGCGGATCTGGAAACGCTGGACTGCGGGGACCCGGTCCATGCGCGCATCCGCGATGCCATCCTGCGGGCCGTGGCCACAGGGGCAGAGGACCGTGGCGCGGCCATCGCGGCGGAATTTGGGGGGGACCCCCTTGAAACCTTGCGGGGGGAACGCGATATCGCCATAAATCCATGCGTTCGCGTGGCAGGCACGCCACGGGCAGAGGAACTTGCCAGGCTGACCCTGCGGGAAGAAGTGCCCAAGCTGCGCGCCCTGCGCGGGGCGCGGGCCGAACTGGAAGAGGCCGAACAGGCCCTGAACGAGCTTGCCGATGATGCGTTGGCCTGGCGTCTGCGGGACGCGGCGCATCACCGGGACCTGGCCCAGCGCAATGCGGGCAACACGGAGGGTGACATGGATTTTGAAACCGCCCCGAACGGCGCCCTTGTGGACCGTTCAGAGCGTGACGCCTTCGCAGAACTGGCCCGCGCCATCCGTTTCGACAAGAAGCGCTAAGGCCCACACGCCGCCCGAAATTTGACTGACCGTCGCAATCGGGTGCACGAATCGGCTTTTACCGATAATGATTCGGGTTCAAACGTTGATTCGCACCGACGACGCCCCAGCAGGAGCACTACATGGCCGCCAAGGACACCGACGACACGAAGACCGAAGAGCGCGACGAAGATGTCAGCCTGGACATGAGCCAGGCGGCGGTCAAACGCATGATCGCCGAAGCGCGCGAGCGTGGCTACATCACCTATGACCAGCTCAACCAGGTGCTTCCGCATGATCAGGTCAGTTCCGACCAGATCGAGGACGTGATGTCGATGCTGTCGGAAATGGGCATTCAGGTCACCGACCAGGATGAGGATGCCGAGGAAGAGGACAACCAGGGCAGCACTGACCTGGTGCAGACCGCGCCCAAGGGCGAGATCACCCTGTCCACCGGCAAGGCCGAGAAGCTGGACCGCACCGATGACCCGGTGCGCATGTACCTGCGGGAAATGGGCAGCGTGGAGCTGCTGTCCCGCGAAGGCGAGATCGCCATCGCCAAGCGGATCGAGGCCGGCCGCAACACCATGATCGCGGGCCTGTGCGAAAGCCCGCTGACCTTCCAGGCCATCACCATCTGGCGCGAAGAACTGCTGTCAGAGGATATTCTGCTGCGCGACGTGATCGACCTGGAAACCACTTTCGGCAACCAGATCGATGGCGACGAGGCCGTGGACGGCCTGGGCGAACCTGTCATCTCCGCCGTGGGGGAGACCGCCAAGACCGAAGGCGCGGTCAATGAGCCCAAGCAGGAGCTGGACGCCGACGGCAACCCCATCCGCAGCGACGATGACGACGACGATGACGAGCAGGCGAACATGTCGCTTGCCGCCATGGAAGGCGCGCTGAAGCCGCAGGTTCTGGAGACGCTGGAACGCATCGCCCATGACTATGAGGCGCTGGAGGAGATGCAGGATCGCCGCATCTCTGCCACGCTGAACGAGGATGGCACCTTCTCTGGCGCCGATGAGGCGCAATACCAGGCCCTGCGCGCGGAAATCGTGGAACTGGTCAACAGCCTGCATCTGCACAACAACCGCATCGAGGCGCTGATCGACCAGCTCTATGGGATCAACCGCCGCGTGATGTCCATTGACAGTTCCATGGTCAAGCTGGCGGACCAGGCGCGGATCAACCGGCGCGAATTCGTGGACGCCTACCGTGGCCGTGAACTGGACCCGAACTGGGTGGACGAGATGGCGCAGAAGCCGGGCCGGGCCTGGCAGATGTTCATCGAACGCTCCCGCGACAAGGTCGAGGAACTGCGCAACGACATGGCCCAGGTGGGCCAGTATGTGGGCCTGGATATCTCGGAATTCCGGCGCATCGTGCAACAGGTGCAAAAAGGCGAGAAAGAGGCCCGCCAGGCCAAGAAGGAGATGGTGGAAGCCAACCTGCGCCTGGTGATCTCCATCGCCAAGAAATACACCAACCGCGGCCTGCAATTCCTGGACCTGATCCAGGAGGGCAACATCGGCCTGATGAAGGCGGTGGACAAGTTTGAATACCGCCGCGGCTACAAGTTCTCCACCTATGCCACATGGTGGATCCGGCAGGCCATCACCCGATCCATCGCGGATCAGGCGCGGACCATCCGTATCCCTGTGCACATGATCGAGACGATCAACAAGCTGGTGCGCACGGGCCGCCAGATGCTGCACGAGATCGGCCGCGAGCCGACGCCGGAAGAGCTGGCCGACAAGCTGCAGATGCCGCTGGAGAAGGTGCGCAAGGTTCTGAAGATCGCCAAGGAGCCGATCAGCCTTGAAACGCCCATCGGCGATGAGGAAGACAGCCAGCTGGGCGATTTCATCGAGGACAAGAACGCGGTTCTGCCGCTGGATGCGGCGATCCAGGACAACCTGCGGGAAACCACCACGCGGGTTCTGTCCAGCCTGACCCCGCGCGAGGAACGTGTGTTGCGCATGCGCTTTGGCATCGGCATGAACACCGACCACACGCTGGAAGAAGTGGGCCAGCAATTCAGCGTGACCCGCGAACGCATCCGCCAGATCGAGGCGAAGGCGCTGCGCAAGCTGAAGCATCCCTCGCGCTCGCGCAAGCTGCGCAGCTTCCT
>CBFHYV010000187.1:0-6191 GCA_965660085.1 uncultured Paracoccaceae bacterium | reverse complement strand
CCTGTGGGCCATGCGCCACAACGCCCACGGTGCCTCGCGCGCCCTGGGCGGGGGCAAGCGCATTCTGGCCACGGATGTCTGCGTGCCGATCGCTGCCCTGGCGGAGGCGGTGGTTCAGGCCCAGCGGGACGCGGTGGAGCTGGGCCTGACCAGCACCATCGTCGGCCATGTGGGGGATGGCAATTTCCACTGCGGTGTCTGTTTTGACCCCGCAGACGCGGATGAGATGGACCGCCTGAAACGCTTTACCGAACAACTGGCAAACACCGCGCTGCGCCTGGGCGGCACGGTCAGCGGGGAACATGGCATCGGCATCGGCAAACAGCGCTATATGGCGGCGGAACACGGGGCCGCGCTGAACGTCATGCGTGCGATCAAACAGGCCCTGGACCCGCAGGGCATCCTGAACCCGGGCAAGATGCTGCCACCGGACAGCGCCGGCTGAGCCCGGCGCGCGCCGGACTGCGTCAGTTCACCGGGGTCAGCAGCGGCGCGCCGGCGTGGAATGCTGCGATGTTGTCCTGCTGCAACTGCGCCATCGCGCGCCGCGTCTCCACGGAGTTGGAGCCCTGATGCGGTTGCAGCACCACGCTGTCCAATGCCAGAAAGCGCGGGTCGATGTTGGGTTCGTTCCAGAACACGTCCAGCCCCGCCCCGGCCAGCCGCCCCTGTTCCAGCGCGTCCAGCAACGCGGCCTCATCCACGGTGCTGCCACGGCTGATGTTGATCAGCACGCCGCGCGGGCCAAGCGCCTCGATCACCTCGGAGGAGATGGCGTTGCGCGTCTGCGGCCCGCCCACCAGCGCCACCACCAGCACATCCACTGCCCGCGCCAGCGCGACGGCATCAGGATGATAGGTCCAGCCGGGGGTCTGCTTTTCGCTGCGCGAGGTGTAATGCACCTGCATCTTGAAGGCAGCCAGCCGGTCGGCAATCTCTCGACCGATGCGGCCCAGCCCCACGATCCCGACACTGGCGCCGCTGACCTGGCGGTTCAGGGGCAATTCGCCCCGTTCCGCCCAGGTGCCCTTGCGCACCCAGTCCTCGCCCTGGCGCAGGGTGCGGAACTGTGCCAGCAGCATGGCAACCGCCAGGTCCGCCACGTCATCGGACAGCACATCGGGCGTGTTGGTCACGCGAATGCCGCGCGCATCTGCGGCGGCAATGTCGATGGCATCAAACCCCACGCCGTAATTGGCCACCAGCCCCAGCGCGGGCAGCAGATCCATCTGCGCCGCGCCCAGCGGCCGCTGGGATTTGTAGGCGATGGTGCGGACCCCGGCGCGCACATCCGGCGCAAGTGCCGCGATGTCATCGGAGGATGGCAGGAATTCCGCCGCGCAGAAGGCCTCCAGCCGCGCGCGCTCTTCCTCGGTATAGGCGGACCCGATGATCAGAAGTTCCGTCTCGGCCATGGCTTTCCCCTTTCTGGCGCTGCGTGCGGGATCATGCCCGGACCAGACCCGAGCCCGCGGCCGATTGCAATGCCGTGCCCGCCTGGCCGCACCCAATGGCGCAAAATTGGGCGGACGGCGGGCGAAGTGCCATTAACAATGGACCAAACAAGCCCCTTGACGCTATGCTGCGCGGCGTGTGGTTGGTTGCTTTAGAATGGAAATTCCATGACCCCGGCGGAAAGAGAAACCCTGATTGACCTGACCAATGCGTCCAGCATTGAGGAAGTCTGGGACCTGCATGTCAGAACGATGGCTGATTACGGCTTCGGCAAGCTGATGTATGGCTTCACCCGGTTTCGCACGGAACGGTCGCTGGGCGATCCGGATGATTTCGTGCTGCTGACCAATCATGACGCGGCCTATACGGACAAGTTTGTGGGTGAGGGCCTGTATCACCACGCCCCGATGGTGCGCTGGGCCATGGACAATGACGGCGCGTGCAGTTGGTCCGTCATCGCCCAGATGATGGCCACCGAAACCCTGACCCCCGAGGAACGCCGCGTGATCGGCTTCAACATGTCCATGGGCGTGATGGCAGGATATACGATCAGCTTCCGCTCCATTTCCTCACGCGCGAAGGGTGCGATTGCGCTGACGGGCCAGGCCGGTGTGACGCAGGATGCGCTGGACGCGATCTGGGAAAAACACGGTGATCACATCGTGCTGTGCAACAATATCGTGCATCTCAAGATCATCACCCTGCCCTATATTCCGCCCAACCAGAACCTGACCAAGCGCCAGCGTGAGGCGCTGCAATGGGTCGGCGATGGCAAGACGATGCAGGACATTGCCGCCATCATGGGCCTGACCCAGGCGACCGTTGAAAAACACCTGCGTCTGGCGCGTGAGGCGCTGAATGTGGAAACCACGGCCCAGGCCGTGATGAAGGCCGCCTTTCAGAACCAGATGTTCCTGCTTGAGGCGTGACGCACAAGCACCCGTTTCCAAACCAGAAATCCCGGCGCCGGGTGCTTGTTTACCCAATGGCAAAAAGGTTCCCGCAAAAAAAGGTGGGGTTTTCCTGACTATGGGTCTGGGTGACGTTGCGGCAAAGTGGCGGTGTTCCGGATTGAAGGGCTTGGCCTCGGGACAGACCGGCGCTGCTTCCTTGTGATACCAAGGCTCTGCAGCGTCTCTCGGCTTCGGTCGGGTCGATCCGCCGGTGTATTGATCCGCCGGTGGATCGGCACAAAGTGTGGCGCCGCCGTCCCCACATACGGCGCCATGCGGAACCGCGGCGCTGCCTCGTCCCAGGGCAGCGCCGCTTTTTCATGCCCGCACCACCGTCCATGAAAGCACCACCATCCATGAAAAAGGCGCCGCACCTTTCGGTGCGACGCCTCAAAATCCAATCAACGCTGGATCAGCCCTGAGCAGCCTTGGCGACTTCGGCTGCGAAGTCTTCCTCGACCTTCTCGATGCCTTCGCCGACTTCCATGCGGACATAGCCCAGGATCTCGACGCCGGCTTCCTTGGCCGCCTGTTCAACGGTCACGTCGGGGTTCACGACGAACTGCTGGCCTGTCAGGGTGACTTCGCCCAGGAATTTCTTCATGCGGCCAACGATCATCTTCTCGATCACGGCGTCGGGCTTGCCGGATTCGCGCGCGATGTCGATCTGCACCTGACGCTCTTTTTCCACCACGGCCGGGTCCAGCTCTGCCTCGTTCAGCGCGGCGGGGTTGGCGGCGGCGATGTGCATGGCAACCTGGCGGCCGAAATCGTCGTTCTGACCCTTCAGGGCCACCAGAACGCCGATCTTGCCCATGCCATCGGCCACGGCGTTGTGGACGTAGGACATGACGCTGTCGCCTTCCAGCTTCGCCATGCGGCGCAGGGACATGTTCTCACCGATCGTCGCGATCTTGCCGGTGATCTGGTCCGCCACGGTCTTGCCGTCCATGTCGGCCTCGGCCAGGGCCTCGACGCTGTCAACGCCCATGGCCGCGCCCGCGATGCCGGACACCAGGCCCTGGAACTCGGCGTTCTTGGCGACGAAGTCGGTTTCGGAGTTGACCTCGATCGCAACGCCAACGCCGCCTTCGACCTTCACGGCCACCAGGCCTTCGGCCGCAACGCGGTCGGCCTTCTTGGCGGCCTTGGCCAGGCCCTTGGTGCGCAGCCAGTCGATGGCCGCTTCGATGTTGCCATCGGTTTCGGTCAGCGCCTTCTTGGCATCCATCATGCCTGCGCCGGTCATTTCGCGCAGTTCTTTCACCTGCTTGGCTGTGATCGCCATCTTGGCTCTCCTTGCTCTGATATTGGAATTGGGGCGGCTCTTGCCGCGCCCAATGTCACGCCAGCGTGACGGTTCTGTGACGCTTACTCTTGCGAGATGCCGGCACCGGCCAGCAGTTCTTCGGCGGGGGCGTCTTCCAATGCGCCAAGGTCCACACCGGCAGCGCCCATCTGGGCGGTCATGCCGTCCAGCGCGGCGCGGCTGACCAGATCGCAATACAGCGAAATGGCGCGGGCGGCGTCGTCATTGCCGGGGATGATGTAATCCACACCATCGGGGGAGCAGTTGGTATCCACCACGGCAACCACCGGGATGCCCAGCTTGTTGGCCTCGGCCACGGCCAGGGCTTCTTTCTTGACGTCGATGACGAACAGCAGGTCCGGCACGCCGCCCATTTCGCGGATGCCGCCCAGGCTGGCTTCCAGCTTGACCTGGTCCCGTTCCATGCCAAGACGTTCCTTCTTGGTCAGGCCTTCGGCGCCGCCGGCCAGACGTTCGTCGATCATCTTCAGGCGGTTGATGGACTGGGACACGGTCTGCCAGTTGGTCAGCGTGCCGCCCAGCCAGCGGTGGTTCATGTAATACTGCGCGCATTTTTCTGCGGCTTCGGCAACGGCGCCTGCGGCCTGACGCTTGGTGCCCACGAACAGAACGCGGCCGCCCTTGGCCACCGTGTCACGCACGGCGTTCAGGGCCGCGTCCAGCATCGGCACGGTCTGGGTGAGGTCCATGATGTGGATGCCGTTGCGCGCGCCGTAGATGAACGGCGACATGCGCGGGTTCCAGCGCTGGGTCTGGTGGCCGAAGTGAACGCCGGCCTCAAGCAGCTGGCGCATGGAAAACTCGGGAAGAGCCATGTCTTTTCCTTTCCGGTTTGAGCCTTGGCGAGGAAATCATCCCGTTCGGGACAACCGGCGGACCATGGAGGATGTCTCCCCCCAAGGCCCAAACCCCGCCTGCGAAGTGGCCGTGGCATTAGCCCCGAACCCGGCCGGGCGCAAGGGGGAATTGCCCCTACAGGCCCAAAAGCGCCCGCAACCGCGCCCAAAGCCCCGCCTGCACCGGGATTTCAGGGCTGCGCTGGCCGGACAGATAGCCGGTGAAGGGGTCATCCACGCCCTGTTGGCGCAGCACCAGCATCCCGTATTGGGCGGGCCAGTTCAGATCCACACTGTCCGCCCCCCAGGGCAGTGCCCCCTCCAGCACCAGCAGACTGTCCCGCGGCAGGTCCACATCGCCCACCGGATCAATCACGATCTCCTGCAGCGAAAGCGGCAGCGCGGTGCCGTCCGCACGCAGGTCCAGCATGGCAATGAACCGCGGCACCATGGCGCGGGCTTCCTGGTCCAGCGGGCCGGGCGGCAGGGCGCGCAGCCGGGTCATTTCCGCGGCCTGGGGGCTGTCATCGGTATTGGCCACGGCGGACATGTCCACCCCGGCAATCAGCGATTCCAGGTCCACTGCGATGCGCAGCTCGATCGTGCCGCCGTGGATTTCCAGATCGGCAATGGCGGGGCGCACCTCATGGGCCTGCGCCGGCAGGGGCAGCAGCAACAGCGCCAGCAGGCCAAGCGTTCCTGCCGGAGACCTGCGTGCAATGGGGGGTGTCGGCATGATCCGGTCCTTTCCGGGTTGCGTTCAAGGTGGCGTCGTCCATTCGGCGGCGGCGCTGCGCGCAGCTTTGCGCCGGGGCGGGCGGCGGCGCAACCCGCCTCTGGGTGCGGCTTTGCCCGCATTCGGGCATCCGCACGCTGGACAGGGCGCCGCGAACCCGCCAAGAACGCGGCATGAGCCAGACTGTTCTTTGCATCGGATCCGCCCTGTGGGATGTGATCGGCCGCGCGCCCCTGTCAATGGCGCTGGGCAATGACGTGCCGGGCCGCATCACGCGGCTGCCCGGGGGCGTTGCCCTGAACATTGCCTGCACATTGGCCCGGCAGGGCGCGCGGCCGGTGCTGTTGTCCGCCATCGGGCAGGACAGCCAGGGCGATGACCTGATGGCCGCCTGCGCCCGGCTGGGCGTGGATGCGGGCCATGTCTACCGCTCGCCCGATCTGCCCACGGACCGCTACATGGCGATCGAGGGCACGAACGGCCTGATCGCCGCCATTGCCGATGCCCACTCCCTTGAGGCCGCGGGGGACCGTATCCTGACACCGCTGCGCGATGGCCGGCTGGGCAGCGAGACCGCCCCCTATCCGGGCATGGCCGCGCTGGACGGCAACCTGACGCCCGATCTGCTGGCGCAAATCGCCACGGCCTCACCGGGCAAGGCAGACCGGCTGCTGCCCTTCCTCGGCGCAGGGCGCGGCACGCTTTATGTCAACCTTGAAGAGGCCTCGCTGCTCTGCGCCGAAGCCTTCGCCGATGCGCAGGCCGCCGCACGGGCGCTGCGGGCGCGGGGGGCTGCGCGGGCCATTGTCACCGATGGTGGCAACGGGGCCTGTGATTGCGCCGCCACGGGCACCTGCACCGGCGCGCCGCCCAAGGTGCGG
>CBFHYV010000186.1:0-6201 GCA_965660085.1 uncultured Paracoccaceae bacterium | reverse complement strand
CCTGCGCCCCGGCGCCATTCCCGACGGGCTGAATGACAGCAAACGCCTGAGCGCCGCGCGCCGCACGGCGCTGGCCGCGGCCCTGCGGGACTGCGCGGAAATCGGCATCGGCTTTGCCAGCGTGGAGGAGATTGACAAGCTCAATATCCTGCGCGCCAGCCACCTGGCCATGCGCCGTGCCATAGATGCCCTGCCCCGGCCCGCCGATTGGCTGCTGATCGACGGCAACCGCCTGCCCGAGGGGCTGCAGCCGCCGGCAGAGGCCATCGTCAAGGGCGACGCGCGCAGCCTGTCCATCGCCGCCGCGTCCATCATGGCGAAAACGGCGCGGGATGAGGTCATGCAGGCGCTGGCGGTGGAATTCCCCGGCTATGGCTGGGACCGCAACGCGGGATACCCGTCCAGGGCGCATAAAATCGCCCTGCAAAATCTGGGGGTGACCCCTCACCATAGGCGATCGTTCAAACCGGTCCACAATATCTTGTGTGCCGCCGATTCCGCCCAAACCCTTGATTCAAAAAAATAAATTGACGCCGAATCGCCTTTGAATCATCTTATCCACAAGATGAGCGCAAAATGCGCCAGCGTGATGAGGCAGCGACATGACACCCCCCAAGGCACCGGAAGCCAACGCGCTTCCGCTCAATACCATTATTGCAGGCGACTGTATCGAGGCGATGGACGCCCTGCCCGAGGCATCGGTTGATCTGATCTTCGCGGACCCGCCCTATAACCTGCAACTGCGCGGTGACCTGCACCGCCCGGACAACAGCCGGGTGGACGCGGTGGACGATGCCTGGGACAGGTTCAGCAGCTTTGCCGAATATGACGCCTTCACCCGGGACTGGCTGCGCGCGGCGCGGCGGCTGCTGAAGCCCAACGGGGCGCTGTGGGTCATCGGCAGCTATCACAACATCTTCCGCGTGGGCGCGGCGCTGCAGGATTGTGGCTATTGGATCCTCAATGATGTGGTCTGGCGTAAATCCAACCCCATGCCCAATTTCCGCGGCAAACGCCTGACCAACGCGCATGAGACGATGATCTGGGCCTCCAAATCCGAAGGGGCGAAATACACCTTCAATTATGAGGCGTTGAAGGCGCTGAACGAAGGCATCCAGATGCGCAGCGACTGGGTGCTGCCCATCTGCAATGGCGGCGAGCGGCTGAAGGACGCCAATGGCGACAAGGCCCACCCCACCCAGAAGCCCGAGGCCTTGCTGCACCGCATCCTGGTGGGCAGCACCAATCCCGGCGATGTGGTGCTGGACCCGTTCTTCGGCACCGGCACCACCGGCGCCGTGGCCAAGATGCTGGGCCGGGACTGGATCGGGATCGAGCGTGAGGAAAGCTATCGCAGCGCAGCGCAGACGCGCATCGGCAAGGTCCGGCGGCTGGATTCCTCCGCGCTGGAGGTCAGCCGATCCAAGCGGGCAGAGCCGCGCGTGCCCTTTGGCCAGCTGGTTGAACGCGGGATGCTGCGCCCGGGTGAGGTGCTGATGTCCCCCTCCGGAAAAAGCGCGAAGGTGCGCGCCGACGGCACGCTTGTGGGCCATGATGTGAAAGGGTCCATCCACCAGGTCGGCGCGCATATGGAAGGCGCGCCCAGCTGCAATGGCTGGACCTATTGGCATTTCCGCCGCGATGGCAAGACCGTGCCCATCGACGTGCTGCGCCAGCAGATCCGGGCGGAAATGCAGGCGCCCTGATCCTGTCAGCCGGACGGCCCGGCGGGCGTATCGGCGCGCCGGGTCATGGCCGTGCCCGGGCTGTGTCCGGCCGGCCCACTGGCCGCCGGGCGCCACCGCCCCGGCCACGGAACAACGGCAAGACCGGGCCTGTCACCAGCCGATATGGTCCAGAAACCCCGTCAGCGCCACGCGCCACCAGTCCACGGTATCGATCGGGTTGGCTTCCGAGACACCGCCGAACAGGTTCACGTTCATCTCGAAGCCCAGGTCACCCTCGTCATCGATATAGGCCTTGCCAAAGCGCCGGTCCGCGTTCCAGGCGTTGACAACCGCCAGCGGCACGGGCCGTTCCGGGGTGAAAAACGTGGTGAACATCACCGATGTGCATTGCGCCCCCTCGCATCCATAAAAAGAGGTCACGAAATCGACACCGGCCATGCGCCCCCGCAGCATCGGATCACCTTCGCCATCGGTTTCCAGCCGCATCAGATAGCCATTGGCGGCAAAGGCGTTCATCACATCCACGGGCCGGGCATGGGACAGCTCCTGCGCGGCCAGCGGGGTGGTCAGGGTGGCAAGGCACAAGGCCGCGCTGTGAAAAAAACCCATGATTGAAAAACTCTGTGCTGCACCCCGGTATCAGAGCATCGCACCGACGGGCCGACAACCGCGCAAATACCGGCGCGGCTTGCATCCGGCGCAGGCGCGGCCCACTGTGCGCCCGAGTTTCGGCGGCTGGGGGCGGCATATGGATATCCGGGCAATCTTGGCAGGGCTGGCCTTTGCCTTCATGTGGTCCTCGGCCTTTACCTCGGCGCGGATCATCGTGGCCAGCGCCCCGCCGATGACGGCGCTGTCCCTGCGGTTCCTGATTTCCGGCAGCATCGCGGTTCTGCTGGCCCTGGCGCTGGGGCAATCCTGGCGGCTGACACGCAGCCAGTGGCGCGCCACGGTGATCTTTGGCATCTGCCAGAACGCGCTGTATCTGGGGCTGAACTTCATCGCCATGCAGACGGTGCAGGCCTCGCTGGCCGCGATCATCGCATCCACCATGCCGCTGCTGGTGGCGGCCACCGGCGCGCTGGGATTTGGCGAACGCCTGCGCCCGCTGGGCCTGGTTGGCCTGGCCGCGGGCCTGGGCGGCGTGGTGCTGATCATGGGCAGCCGCCTGCAAGGGGGGATCGACCTGACCGGTGTGGCGCTGTGCGTGGTGGGGGTGATCTCGCTCACCGTGGCGACGCTTGCGCTGAAGGGGGCATCCTCGGGCGGGAATCACCTGATGGTCGTGGGGCTGCAAATGCTGGTGGGCAGCCTTGCGCTGTTGGGCCCCGCGCTCGCCACGGAGGAGATCGTGGTGCAATGGTCCTGGCAGTTGATCGTGGCCTTTGCCTATACCACGCTGATCCCCGGTCTGGCGGCCACGCTGACATGGTTCTGGCTGGTCAATCGCATCGGCGCGGTCAAGGCCTCGACCTTCCATTTCCTCAACCCGTTCCTGGGCGTGGCCATTGCCGCCATCGTGCTGGACGAGGCGCTGCGCCCGATGGACCTGATCGGGGTGACGGTCATCGCCGTGGGCATCCTGGCGGTGCAGATGGCGCGCCAGGCGTTGCCTGCGGCTGGAACACACCCGAGACAAGGGTGACCCGGCGGACCCCCAAGGTCACATGACAGGGCCGATGTTTTCAGGCATGGTCGTGCCGTGGCCGTCCTGTTTGCATATCTCGCGGGTCTGTTGACCCTTTTGAACCCCTGCGTCCTGCCGGTGTTGCCCATTGTGCTGACCAGCGCGATGCAGGCCAACCGCAGGGCACCGCTGGCGCTGGCCGCGGGGCTGAGCGGCAGTTTCGTGGTGGCGGGCGTTCTGGTCACGGCTTTCGGCCATCTGATCGGGCTGACGCCTGATGCGTTGTCAAAACTCGGCGCATGGCTCATGATCGGATTCGGGCTGGTGCTGCTGGTGCCCGCTGCTGAAACCGTGCTGGCCACTGCCGGCGCGGGCCTGGCAACCCGGGCGGACGCGCGGTTTGATGCGCTGGCGCCTGACGGGATGTTGCACAGTCATGTGCTGGGCGGCGTGCTGCTGGGGGTGGTCTGGAGCCCCTGTATCGGCCCTTCGCTGGGTGGGGCCATTGCCCTTGCCAGCCAGGGCCAAAGCCTGGGATGGGCGGCGGTCATCCTGCTGGGCTTCGCGCTTGGCGTATCGACCATGGTGCTGGGCTTGGCATGGCTGGTGCGCCGCGCACGCCCTATGCGCAAGCTGCCGCCGCAGGTCGTGGCGGCCATGCCCCGGGTGATGGGCGCAGCCTTTGTGTGTGTAGGTGGTGCAATCCTGTTCAAATGGCATTATGTGGCCGAGGCTTGGCTGCTGGACATGATGCCGGACTGGCTGGTCCGGCTGACAGTCGCGTTCTGATGAAAGGACGTTCGATGAACCGCAGAGATTTCCTGCTGCTTGGTGCAACGGCGCTGGCTTCACCGGCCATGGCCGGCGCGGCGGCGGGGTACCCCTTCATGCAGTATGAGCCCGGGATGGTTCAGGAATGCCTTGCCGACGGCAAGACCGTGTTTCTGGATTTCGCGGCCAGTTGGTGCAGCACCTGCCGCGCCCAGGGCCGCGTCCTGGACGATCTGTTGGCCCGGAACCCCCATTACCTGGACACCATGGTGTTCATCCGGGTCGACTGGGACCAGTTCTCTGACGCCCCCCTGACAAGAGAGCTGCGCATCCCCCGCCGCAGCACCTTGCTGGTGCTGCAAGGCCAGCACGAGCTTGGCCGGCTTGTGGCCCAGACCGACCCGGACAAGATCAAATCCCTGCTGGATCGCGGGATCACCACCGTTGCGCGCAAGGATCGCGTGCCGCTGAACTGACCCTATAGCAACACGGCCAACAGCGCGCTGAGCGTGAAGAAGGCCGCGATGGTCGTGACCAGAAGGGTCAGCGCGGCAAGCGCCTCATGCCCGTAATCCTGTGCCAGAACGGCATAGATCCCCAGCATCGGCACCGCGCAGGACAGAACCGCCGCCGCCGCCAGATCCGCGGGCAGATCCGGCCAGCCCATTGCCCCCAGCCCCGCCAGCGCCAGCAGCGCCATCGCCGGATGCAGCACCAGCTTGCCCAGCACGATCTGCGCAGACAACAGCCGGTTGCCCCGCACCGGAATCCCCACAAGGCTGCCGCCGATGAAGAACAGCGCCAGCGCGCTGGTGGATTGCGCCAGCATCTGGGTCAGCCGCTCTGCCGCGTCGGGCAGGGGCACACCCGAAAAGGACACCGCAAACCCCGCCAGCAGGCCAATCACCATGGGCCGCCGCAACACCCCCAGCCCGGCCCGCAACAGCGCCCCGATGGCAGAGCCCCCCGCACGCGGCCGCGACATTTCCAGCATGGCAAAGCTCAGCGGAAGGATCACGAAATTCTCCACCAGCATGTTCATGGCCAGCAGCACATGCGCCCGGTCCGGAAAGGCCAGCAGGAACATGGGAAAGCCGATATAGCCGGAATTCGACGCCGTGGACCCCAGCACCGCAATGGCGCGCCGCGCCGGGCCGGTGCCCTGCGCCCGCACCAGCGCATAGATCGCCCCGGCCGTGCCCAGCCCCGCCAACAGATAGACCAGCATATATTGCGGGATCAGCACCGCCGTCAGATCATCCCGCGCCACTGCGTTGAACAACAACGCAGGCAGCGCGAAATTCAGCACGAACTGCCCCAGCGCGCGGATATCCCCCGCGGCGAACAGCCCAAGTTTGACACTGCTGTAGCCCATCCCGATCAGCGCAAAGATCGGAAAGGTGATGGTCAGGACGGTTTCCATGGCTCAGCCGATCGGGCCGCGCGTCTCTCCGATTGCTCCGCCGACCTGGCCGCGATGCAGCAGCATGTGATCCAGCAGCACGCAGGCCATCATGGCCTCGGCCACGGGCACGGCGCGGATGCCCACGCAGGGGTCATGGCGGCCCTTGGTCACCACATCCGTATCCTGCCCGTCGATGGTCACGCTGCGCCGCGGCGTCAGGATGGAGGATGTCGGCTTCACCGCGAAACGCACCACCACGTCCTGCCCGGTGGAGATCCCGCCCAGAATGCCCCCGGCATGGTTGGAGCCATAGACAGGCCCGTCCGGCCCCATGGTGATCTCATCGGCGTTCTGGCTGCCGGTCAGGGCGGCGGCGGCCATGCCATCGCCGATCTCCACGCCCTTGACGGCATTGATGCTCATCATCGCGGCGGCCAGGTCCGTGTCCAGCTTGCCATAGACCGGCGCGCCCAGGCCCACGGGCACGCCGCTGGCCACCACCTCGATCACCGCGCCAACGCTGTCACCGCTCTTGCGCAGAGTGTCCAGATAAGCGGCCCAGTCCTGCGCGGCCTGTGCATCCGGGGTCCAGAACGGATTGCGCTCGATCTCGTCCATGTCAAAGCGCGCGGGATCGGCACGATGCGGCCCCATCTGCACCATGAACCCCGTCACCCGCAGCGCCGGGGCCAGCTCGGCCAGGGCCGCAC
>CBFHYV010000185.1:0-6205 GCA_965660085.1 uncultured Paracoccaceae bacterium | reverse complement strand
TTCGCCTTCGGGCAGGATACGCGGCTCATAGGCGGGGTTGGCGGCTTCCAGCACAATGGTGCCGGCGCGGCGGCGATAGCGTTTCAGCGTGGCCTCATAGCCGTCAATCTGGGCGACGACGATCTCCCCATCCCGGGCCTGGGAGGTCTCGCGGATGACCACGATATCGCCTTCGTTGATGCCCGCGCCGATCATGGAATCGCCCTTGACCTCCAGCGCGTAATGCCGCCCCGAGGATGCCAGCATCGATTGCGGAATCGCCATGGCCGGCGGCGTATCCTCGATGGACTGAATGGGCACACCGGCGGCGATGCGGCCCAACAGCGGCAGGGTCACGATGCCCGCGCTCTCAGTGGCCATGGCCCCCGTGGGCAGCGTATCCGGCAGGTCCCCGTCAATCACGCGGGGGGCAAAGCCGGGTTCCTGCATATGGTCGGGCAGTTTCACGATCTCGATCGCGCGGGCCTTGTGGGCCAGGCGGCGGATGAAGCCGCGTTCCTCGAGCGCGGTAATCAGGCGGTGAATGCCGGATTTGGAGCGCAGGTCCAGCGCATCCTTCATCTCGTCAAAACTGGGGGAGACGCCATCGCGCTGCACCCGTTTGTGGATGAAATCCAAAAGATCGATCTGCTTTTTCGTCAGCATCCGTGAACTCCCTGCCTTTTGCACAGGTTCTATATCTGTTCACGTTTTGTGTCAATCCGTTCCCGTCGCCCCAAGATCTTGGGTCAGGGCGGGCCACATCACATGGCCCGCTCCGATATGGCTTACAGATCGGGATAGATGGGGAAGCGCGCGCACAGCGCCTCGACCTCGGCCTTGACCTTGGCCTCGACCGCGGCATTGCCGTCCTCACCATTGGCGGCAAGTCCATCGACCACTTCGATGATCCAGTCGGCGATCTGGCGGAATTCTGCCTCGCCAAAGCCGCGCGTGGTGCCTGCGGGCGTGCCAAGGCGGATGCCGGAGGTGATGGTGGGCTTTTCATCATCGAACGGCACGCCGTTCTTGTTGCAGGTGATATGCGCCCGGCCCAGGGCCTTTTCGGTGGCGTTGCCCTTCACGCCCTTGGGGCGCAGGTCCACCAGCATCACGTGGCAATCGGTGCCGCCGGTGACGGTATCCAGCCCGCCCTTCATCAGCTGATCCGCCAGCGCCTGCGCGTTGCGGATGACCTGCTGCTGATAGGCCTTGAACTCGGGCCGCTGCGCCTCGCCGAAGGCCACGGCCTTGGCCGCGATCACATGCATCAGCGGGCCGCCCTGAATGCCGGGGAAAATGGCGGAGTTGAACTTCTTCGCCAGCGCCTCGTCATTGGTCAGGATCATGCCGCCGCGCGGGCCGCGTAGGGTCTTGTGGGTGGTGGTGGTGACCACATGCGCATGGGGGAACGGGTCAGGATATTCGCCTGCCGCGATCAGCCCGGCAAAATGAGCCACATCGGCCAGCAGCCACGCGCCCACGCTGTCCGCAATCTCGCGGAAGCGCGCGAAATCCAGGTGCCGCGGAATGGCGGAGCCGCCCGCGATGATCATCTTGGGCTTGTGGGCCAGCGCCAGCTCCGCGATCTGGTCATAATCCACGTCCAGCGTGTCACGGCGCACACCGTAATGCACGGCGTTGAACCATTTGCCGGATTGGTTGGGCGCCGCGCCATGGGTCAGGTGGCCGCCGGCATCCAGGCTCATGCCCAGGATGGTGTCACCCGGCGTCAGCAGCGCGGTGAAAACGCCCTGGTTGGCCTGGCTGCCGGAATTCGGCTGCACATTGGCAAAGCCGCAGCCAAACAGCGCGCAGGCCCGTTCAATCGCCAGCTTCTCGGCCACATCCACATACTGGCACCCGCCATAATAGCGGCGGCCGGGATAGCCTTCGGCATATTTGTTGGTCATCACAGACCCCTGCGCCTCCATCACCGCGCGGGAGACGATGTTTTCAGAGGCGATCAGCTCGATCTCATTGCGCTGGCGGCCCAGCTCTCCGGTGATGGAGGCCTGCAGCTCGGGGTCGGTTTCAGACAGGGGGCGGGTAAAGAACCCGGTGTCGCGGTGCGGCGCGTTCATGATGTGGCTCCCTTCGGGTCAACGGTCTTATGCGTTCTGGCCTTGGGGTGTAGCCCATCCACCGCAGGCATCAAAGCCGAGAAAGCGACGCAGCATAAGAAAGCCGCGCCACATCTGGCCGGGGCGTGAAACTTGTGGTTCTGTGCAGATACGCCTGTCCAAGCTAGGAAACACCATGGTTCTGCGCATCGCCTTTGCCGCCAGCACCGCGCCCACCGCGCAGGCCGCGCTGGCCACCCTGACGCGGCGCTATGGCGATCACGCCGAATATGGCGCGGATGTGATCGTGGCCCTGGGCGGTGACGGGTTCATGCTGCACACGCTGCACCGCACGCAGGACCTGGCCGCGCCGGTCTATGGCATGAACCGCGGCACGGTCGGGTTCCTGATGAACGAATATTCCGAACATGACCTGCCCCAACGTCTTAAGGCCGCGCAGGAGGAGGTCATCAACCCGCTGTCCATGCGCGCCGAAACCGCCGATGGCGGCGAACATACCGCCCTGGCGATAAACGAGGTCTCCTTGCTGCGCGCGGGTCCGCAGGCCGCGCGGCTGCGCATCAGCGTGGACGGGCGGCTGCGCATGGCGGAGCTGGTCTGTGACGGGGCGCTGGTGGCCACGCCGGCGGGCAGCACGGCCTATAACTATTCCGCCCATGGGCCGATCCTGCCCATCGGGGCGGATGTTCTGGCGCTGACGGCCATGGCGGCCTTCCGGCCCCGGCGCTGGCGCGGGGCCTTGCTGCCCAAGACCGCGCAGGTGACGTTTGAGGTGCTGGACCACGAAAAACGCCCCGTCATGGCCGAGGCCGACGCCCGCGCCGTGCGTGACGTGCTGCGCGTGGATATCCGCTCGGAACCCTCCATCGCGCATCGGGTGCTGTTTGATCCCGGCCACGGGCTGGAGGAACGGCTGATCCGCGAACAATTCGTCTGACCGCCCGCGTCAGTAGCGGATGCGATCCGCCAGCCAACGCATCAGCACGCTCTTCTGCGGGCGCAGCAGGGTCAGATGCAGGATGCGCGGCGCGGGCTGGTCCGTGTAGATCAGCTCTGACGCCTCGAATACGCGTTTGTTGTATTGCTGCGGCAGCACGTAATAGGCCACGTCTTGTGACCAAAGCAGCTCTCGCATCGTGATCTGATCGTTGGAAGAGCCGAAATCATGATAGGCTGCGCGCCATTTCTCCATGAAATCCAGCATCTTGTCGGATTTTCGGAACAGAACGACACCTGTGTTCGGCTCCACAAAGCTGTGGGGCAGGCGGATGTTGGCGGTTTTCTGATGGGTGGGCCTGTCCCAGCAATAAACCCCGGCAATGGCAATGTCGAACCGTGCCAGCAGGTCGAACATGTCAGACAGATCAGCCCGCACCAGGGTGTCATTGTCCAGCATCAGCGTCTCGTCATAGGGGGTGCGGCCGACCACATCCACCTTGGACCGGCTGTGGCCCTTGTCGATGATCTCCACCGTGTCAAAGGCCTCGGCCAGCGCACCGGGGTGGGAATCGCTGAACAGCGTGATCCCCAGCCCCGGGTTGTTCTTGCGCACCGAACGGGCCGAGCGCGCCGCCACCGCCACATGGGCCGCGCCCGACGCGGCGTAGAGAACGCCGCGTGTCTTTTCTGCCTGTTCGGTCATGTCACTCCGCCTTGTCGTCCGCGCCCGGGTCAGCCCTTGGCATAGCCCAGCGTCTGCAACGCGGTGCGGATTTCGTCAAGGATGGCCGGGTCATCGATTGTCGCGGGCATCTTGAATTCTTCACCATCGGCGATCTTGACCATGGTGCCGCGCAGGATCTTGCCAGACCGCGTCTTGGGCAGACGGTCCACCACCACGGCCAGCTTGAACGCCGCTACAGGCCCGATCTTTTCGCGCACCAGCTTCACCACCTCCTTGACGATTTCGTCATGGGGGCGGTTGCAGCCGGCGTTCAGGCACAGAAAGCCCATGGGCAGCTGGCCTTTCAGCTCATCGCTGACGCCGATCACCGCGCATTCGGCCACGTCGGGGTGGTTGGCCAGGACCTCTTCCATGCCGCCGGTGGACAGGCGGTGCCCGGCCACGTTGATGACGTCATCGGTGCGCGCCATGATATAGAGGTAGCCGTCCTCATCCTTCATGCCCGCATCGCCGGTTTCATAATAGCCGGGGAAGTGGTCCAGATAGGATTTGCGGAACCGCGCCTCGGCGTTCCACAAGTTGGGCAGGGTGCCCGGCGGCAGCGGCAGCTTGATGGCAATGGCGCCCAGCTCGCCCGCGGGCAGGGGGTGGCCGGCCTCGTCCAGGATCTGCACGTCATAGCCCGGCATCGCCACCGCCGGAGAGCCGAGCTTCGTCGGCAATTCCTCGATCCCCAGCGGGTTGCCGGCGATGCACCAGCCGGTTTCCGTCTGCCACCAATGGTCCACGATGGGCACGTTCAGCTGCTGCTGCGCCCAGGTGATGGTGTCAGGGTCCGCACGTTCCCCCGCCAGATATACCGCCCGCAGGCTGGAGAGGTCATATTTGCGCACGAACTCGCCCTTGGGGTCTTCGCGCTTGACCGCGCGGAAGGCGGTGGGCGCAGTGAAGAAGCTGGCCACCTTGTGCTCCTCGATCACGCGCCAGAAGGTGCCGGCATCGGGCGTGCCCACGGGTTTGCCCTCGAACACGATGGTGGTGTTGCCGTGGATCAACGGACCATAGCAGATATAGCTGTGGCCCACGACCCAGCCCACATCCGACGCCGCCCAGAACACCTCGCCCGGCTCGACGTTATAGAGGTTCTTCATCGTCCAGTGCAGCGCCACCAGATGCCCGCCGGTGTGGCGGATCACGCCCTTGGGCGCGCCCGTGGTGCCGGAGGTGTACAGGATATAGGCCGGGTGGTTGCCCTCCACCGGCACGCAATCCGCCGGCGTCACCCCGTATTGGAACCCGTGCCAGCTGACATCGCGGCCCGGCGTCAGCGCGGCCACTTCCTGTTCCCGCTGGAAGATCACGCAGAATTCGGGCTTGTGCTCTGCCAGGTCGATGGCCCCGTCCAGCAGCGGCTTGTAATGCACCACCCGGCCCGGCTCCAGGCCACAGGAGGCGGCGATGATCGCCTTGGGCTTGGCGTCATCGATGCGCACGGCCAGTTCGTTTGCGGCGAAACCGCCAAACACCACCGAATGCACCGCGCCCAGGCGGGCACAGGCCAGCATGGCCTCCAGCGCCTCGGGGATCATGGGCATGTAGATGATGACGCGGTCGCCCTTGGCCACACCCTTGGCCCGCAGCGCGCCGGCCAGCGTGGCAACGCGGTTGCGCAGTTCCACATAGGTGATCTCACGCTTGGAATGGGTGATGGGGCTGTCATGGATGATGGCGGTCTGTTCGCCGCGGCCGGCCTCTACATGGCGGTCAACGGCGTTCCAGCAGGTGTTGACCATGCCATCGGCGAACCATTCATAGAGGTGTTCGCCCTTCTCAAACAGCGCGCGGCTGGGGGTCTTGTCCCAGTCGATCTGCTGCGCGGCCTCCATCCAGAAGGTTTCGGGATCGTTTTGCCAGCGGCTGTAGACGTCCTGATACGGCATGAGGGCTCCTCCGGTTTTGCTTGGCCGATGTGTTAGGCCCAGCCGCCCCCACCGGACAAGCCTGTTTGCGCGCAACAGGGACGGAATACCGCAGAGCTTTGCAATTCTTGCGGCACAAACGGGTGCGAATTTTTGCAAAGCCCCTGTTTTCGTCCGCTATGGCTGCGAACTTCCCATGGGTTTGCAAATTCTGGCTGGGTTTTGGCAAAGGCCGTGCTTGCCCCGGAATGGCCGGGCTGCTACCGCCGCGGGCGAGGATATGACACAGGCGCAGGGCGGGCAGGGGCATGGATGGCACGGCGGTGATCGCGGGGTTTGGCTTGTCTCTGTCGCTGATCCTGGCGATCGGGGCGCAAAACGCCTTCGTGCTGCGGCAGGGGCTGATGCGGCGGCATGTGGGGCTGGTGGTGCTGGTCTGCGCGCTGTCAGATGCGGCGCTGATCGGGGCTGGTGTGCTGGGCTTCGGAGCGCTGGCCGCGCGCTGGCCCTGGCTGGAAACGGCCATGCGGCTGGGCGGGGCGCTGTTTTTGCTGTGGTATGGCGCGCGCAGCCTGCGCGCCGCGCTGCGCGGCGGTGAA
>CBFHYV010000184.1:0-6232 GCA_965660085.1 uncultured Paracoccaceae bacterium | reverse complement strand
GCTGTTCCTGCGCCGGCATGGCGTGGCGCTGCCGCAGTTGTCAGTGCGTGCCTCCGTGGCCGCGACCCATCCCGTTGCGCTGCCCCATGCCGGGGCGGCGGTGGATGAAAACGCGGCCTTCCGCACCCGCGCCGATGGCGGGCTGTCCATCGCCGCGGGGGGATTTCATGAACTTTTCATTGGCCCCGACGCCTTTCGCGCCTTGCCCAAGTTTTTGCCGCAACTGGCGGCGGACCCGCTGGGCACGCGGTTTCTGCCCGCGGCGCCGCGCGGCTATCCCGATGCCTGGCGCACGCCGCGGGACTGGGCGCTGGACGCGGCCTCTCCCTTTGAGGCGATGCGCGTGCTCAACCCCCGGCCCAACCGGGGCCGGCTGGCGCGGGTGGCTGCCGATTTGGGCCGCATGTTCCCGCAGGCCGGCCCGCTGCGCATCCGTGCGGCCTGGGCCGGAATGATCGACACCTTGCCCGATGTGGTTCCCGTGGTAGATCATGTGGCGGCCCTGCCGGGGCTGGTGCTGGGCACGGGGATGAGCGGGCATGGCTTTGGTATCGGGCCGGGGATGGGCCGGGTGCTGGCCGCGCTGGCACAAGATACTTCGCCGGGCTTTGACCTCGCACGCTTTCGCATGGGGCGGTTCAGCGATGGCAGCCGGATGGACCCCGGCCCGGCGCTGTGACCCGCCCGCAAAACAAAAGAACACAGACAGGAGAGAGAGACATGGCCGTCAAGAATCGCTTTGCCGAACTGCATGATGAGATCACCGCCTGGCGGCGGGATCTGCACGAACACCCCGAGATCCTGTTTGACACCCATCGCACCGCGCAGGTCGTGGCGGAAAAGCTGCAGGCCTTCGGCTGTGATGAGGTTGTCACCGGCATTGGCCGCACGGGCGTGGTGGGCGTCATCAAGGGGCGCAACACCGGCTCTGGCAAGGTCATCGGCCTGCGCGCGGATATGGATGCGCTGCCCATCCATGAACAGACCGGGCTGGACTATGCCTCCAAGACCGATGGCGCGATGCATGCCTGCGGCCATGACGGCCACACCGCCATGCTGCTGGGCGCGGCCAAATACCTGGCGGAGACGCGCAATTTCGACGGCACGGTTGTGGTGATCTTCCAGCCCGCCGAGGAAGGCGGCGGCGGCGGCAAGGAAATGTGCGATGACGGCATGATGGACCGCTGGGGCATCCAGGAGGTCTATGGCATGCACAACTGGCCCGGCCGCCCCGTGGGCAGCTTTGCCATCCGTCCCGGCGCCTTTTTCGCTGCCACGGACCAGTTTGACATCCATTTTGAAGGCAAGGGCGGCCATGCGGCCAAGCCGCAGGAAACGGTCGATACCACGGTCATGGCCGCGCAGGCCGTGCTGGCGCTGCAGACCATCGCCAGCCGCAACGCCGATCCGGTCAGCCAGATCGTCGTGTCCGTGACGTCTTTCCAGACCTCGTCCACTGCCTTCAACGTGATCCCGCAGCGGGTGCATCTGCGCGGCACGGTGCGCACCATGTCCGCCGAAAACCGTGACCTGGCAGAGCGGCGCATCGCGGAGATCTGCGCGGGCATCGCCACCACCTTTGGCGGCACGGTCGATGTGGACTATCACCGCGGCTATCCCGTGATGGTCAACAGCGAGCGTGAGACGGAGTTTGCCGCCGAGGTCGCCCGCGCGGTGTCTGGCAATTGCGAGGATGCGCCGCTGGTCATGGGCGGTGAGGATTTCGCCTATATGCTGGAAGAGCGGCCGGGCGCCTATATCCTTGTGGGCAATGGCGATACGGCCTCGGTCCATCACCCGGAATACAATTTCAACGATGACGCCATCCCCGCCGGCTGCAGCTGGTGGGCGGAGCTGGTCGAGCGGCGGATGCCCGCGGCCTGACGGGGCGGCACCGCAGGTCCAACAGACGCGCCGCCTGTCCGGGCGGCGCGTTTTCTTGCGCGGGGATCGGGGGGTGTCCGGCGCGGCGTCAGTCCAGAAAGGCCTTTTCCACAACGTAATGCTTGGGATCGGAATTCGCGCCTTCGACCAGGCCGTAATCCTCCAGCATCTGCTTCAGCTCCAGGTTGAAGGCCAGGTTGCCGCAGACCATCGCGCGATCCGTCTCGGGGCACAGCGGCGGCACGCCGAGGTCCGCAAACACGGTGCCATCGCGCATCAGGTCCGTGATCCGGCCCATCTTGGCGCTGGGTTCGCGCGTTGTGGTGGGGTAATAGCGCAGCTTGGCCAGGTTTTCCGGCCCGATCAGCTCCGCCAGCAGCGGGTCCGTGCGGACCTGGTCGATCAGCGTGCGGCCATAGTCCAGCTCCGCGGCCTCGCGGCAGGTGTGGGTGATGATGACCTCGTCATAATCCTCATAGGTCTGGGGATCCCGCAGCAGGCTGGCAAAGGGCGCAAAGCCCGTTCCCGTGGCAAAGAACCAGATCCGCCGACCCGGCAGCAGCGCATCATGCACCAGCGTGCCCACGGGTTTGGGCCGCAGGATGATCTGGTCCCCGGGCTGGATGTGCTGCAACCGCGATGTCAGCGGCCCGTCCGGCACCTTGATGGAGTAGAACTCCAGCTCCTCATCCCAGCTGGGGGAGGCGATGGAATAGGCGCGTAGCAGCGGCTTGGCCTTGCCCGTCTTGGCGTCTGGTTCGCCCATCAGGCCGATCATCACGAATTCGCCGGACCGGAACCGCAAACTGGCCGGGCGCGTCACGCGAAAGGAAAACAGCCGGTCTGTCCAATGCTGCACTTGGGTCACGGTCTGCGCATCGGGCAGCACGGGCCCTTTCGGGGTGGCGGTGGCGGTCTGGGACACTTGGGGCAACCTTCGTCTGTGTGGGTGGATGCAGGCTAAAGCCGCACCTCAGATTGATCTTTGACATAAGTCAGCTTGGCGGCGGCGTCACCCCATGGGGCCTTTTGGCGCTACCGCTGCGGGGCGGGGCGCGCTATTTTTGCCGGCGAAAGGCAGGGCGGGATGAAGCTGGACGACATCAACAGGCGTATCTTGCGCGCGTTGCAGCAGGATGCGGCACAATCGCTGGATGATATCGCGCGGGCGGTCAACAGCTCCAAGACGCCGGTGTGGAACCGCATCCGCAAGATGCGGGAGGCCGGCATCATCAAGCGCACCACCGTGCTGCTGGACCCCGAGGCGCTGGGCCTGGAGGCCTGCTTCTTCGTGCTGATCCGCACGTCGGAACATGATGCCGACTGGCAGGCGCGGTTCCTGCAGGTCTTGCGGGACCGCCCGGAAGTGCAGGAGGCCCACCGCCTGGCCGGCGATGTGGATTACATCCTGAAGGTGCGGGTGGCCAATGCGCGGGCCTATGACAGCTTTTACCAGGCCATGATCGCAGAGGTGAAGGTGCACAATGTGACCGCCCTGCTGAGCATGGAGGAGATCAAGTCCACCACCGACCTGCCGATCTGACCGCTCAGGCGCAGCGCAGCATCACCGCCTGCCGCCCGCGGAAATGATAGGTGTCGGCAATCTGCGGATCACCCGCCAGCTGCAGGTCCGGGCAGTGGCGAAACAGGGCAATCAGGGCCTCGCGCAGCTCCAGCCGGGCCAGCGGCGCCCCGATGCAGAAATGCACGCCCGCGCCAAAGGCCATGCCGCGCGCGGGGGTGCGCCCGGGGTCAAAACGCCCGGGATCAAAGCGCGCCGGATCGGGCCAGACGGCCGGGTCGCGGTTGGCCGCCGCCAGCAACAGCGCCACTTGGTCGCCGCGGCGAAAGCGGTGGCCGAACAGCTCCATGTCCTCATAGACATGGCGGGTGAACATGTGCAGCGGCGGATCCAGGCGCAGGATCTCCTCTACCGCGGCATCGGCGGAGGCTTCGGTCACCCGGTGGCCTGCGCGCAGCAGCGCCTCCACGCCATTGCCGATGGTGTGCACGGTGGCCTCATGCCCCGCGTTCAGCAGCAGCACACAGGTGGCGATCAGCTCATCGCGGGTCAGGCGGGCGCCGTCCTCCTCCGCCGCGATCAGGGTGCTGATCAGGTCCATGCCGGGCGTGCGGCGGCGGGCCTCCACCAGATCGGTGAGGAAGGCGTGGAACTCGGCGGCGGCCCGGGCGGCGGCGTCCTCGATCGCGCGGTCGCGGCGGGCCTGATACATGGCCACCATCGCGTTGGACCATGCCAGCAGGCGCGGGGCCTCGGCCTCATCCACGCCCAGCATCCGGGCAATGACGCGCACGGGCAGGGGCTGGGCGAACTGGCGCAGCAGGTCAAAGGGCCTGTCGCGCGGAAAGGCGGCAATCAGCTCTTCGGCCAAGGCGGTGATCTGCGGGGTCATCGCCGTGATCGCCCGGCTGGTGAAGGCGCGCAGCACCAGCCCGCGCAGCCGGCTGTGGCGCGGCGGCTCCAGCTCCAGCATCGAATGATCCTCGATCCGGTAGAAGGGGGCCAGATGCGCGGGGGGCGTGGTGGCCTGCACCGGCTGGCGGCCCAGCCGGCGGTCCCGCAGCAGCGCATCCACCGCGCGGTGGCTGACCGCGCAGGGCAGGGCGTAGTCCTCCCACCAGGCCAGATCGCCGCCGGCGCGCATCCGGTCATAGAACGGGTAGGGATCCGCGACAAAGGCGGGATCGGTCGGGGATTGGGTCAGGCGCAACATGGCCGCCACGCTGGCCCCGGCGCGACGCTTTGGCAAGGGGGCGCTGGCCGTCACACCGCTGTTACGCGACTGTCATAGCCCTTGGGCAGCGCCACATGGGCGGGGTTGAAACCTGTCCCCCCCGAGATATAGTGGCCATCAAGTCAGGAGGCCCGACAGCCGTGGATGGCGATGGCAGGACAATCCAGCAGAGGTTTCACAGCCGGGCCATCGGCCCGTGCCGCGCTGCGCGTTCCGACCTTGATACCACCGCATGGCATCGCAGCCTGATGGAGGACAGTCGCCATTCGAGCGTGGCGCGTCCCCGAACTCCCCCGAATTGTTTGCAGCGCGTGCCCGTCACGCGCTTTTTTATTGCCTGTGGCCATCGGCCCGGCATCGCCCGAACAGGAGACCCGAGATGAGCATTTCCGTGGGCAATCTGCGCACACTGGTGGTGAATGCCGACATGCAGCCCCTGTCATGGGCGCCGCTGTCCGTCTGGAGCTGGCAGGACGCGCTTGTCGCGGTGTTGCAGGGCCGCGTGATCCAGTTGAAGACCTATGAGGATGTCGCGATCCATTCCGCCACCGAAACCTTCGAGGTGCCTGCGGTGGTGGCGCTGAAGAAATATCGCAAGCGCAAGCAGGTGTCCTTCACCCGCTATAACCTGTTCCTGCGCGATGAATTCCGCTGCCAGTATTGCGGCGAGCGTATGGACGCCAAGGACCTGACCTTTGATCACGTGATCCCGCGCAGCAAGGGCGGGACATCTTGCTGGACGAACATCGTGGCCTGTTGCGGGCGGGACAACCTGCGCAAGGGCAACAAGACCCCGGCGCAGGCGGGGCTGAAGCTGCGGCGCAAACCCTTCGTGCCCACGCCGCATCAGCTGGACGCCGCCGCGCGCCGTCTGCCCCGGATGGAACGTGACCTGCACGAGACCTGGATGGACTTCCTGTATTGGGACTCGGAGCTTCAGAGCTGACCCGGGCCCTTGCCCCGGTCACACGCTCCCGGTCAGTCGTCTCCGGCGGGCGGGGTGGGCAGGGCACCGGCGGCGCGCGCTTGGCTCAGCGCCACGCCGCTCAACCCGCTGCGGCGCATGGCCAGGATCAGCTCCTCTGCCTGGCGCGCGGCCTCCAGCGGTGCGGTGCCGCCTTCGCGGATGTTTGAGATACAGTTGCGCGCGCTGTCCTGCGTCTGCGGCCCGGGGCGGTGGGTGATATAGACGCCCAGGCTGTCGGCCGCGGACAGGCCGGGCCGTTCCCCCAGGGCCATCACCACGGTATCCGCCCCCAGCGCCTGTGCGATCCCGTCGCCCAGGGCCACGCGGGCCTGGCGCGCGCAGATGACCGGGCCCAGCCTCAGCCCGTGCCCCTGTAGCCGCCCGGCCAGCGCGGCGATGAATGTCGGCCCGTTCAGCGCCACTGCGATGGCGGACAGGCCATCACCCAGAACCAGCGCCACATCCACCGCGCCGGCCTGTGCGCGCAGCCGTGCGGCCTCTGCCTGTGGCAGGCGACGGCCCAGATCCGGGCGGCGGATGAATGCGTCCCGCGTGCCGGCGGCGCTGGTCACGTCGGCGGTGGGTAGCCCGGCGCTTGCCAGGGCGTGCTGGACCCGGGGCAGGT
>CBFHYV010000183.1:0-6256 GCA_965660085.1 uncultured Paracoccaceae bacterium | reverse complement strand
CCAGCGAGCCGACAGGCCCCGTCGCCGCGGCGATGGCCAGCGTTTCCCCCTGCGCCGGACGGGCGATCTGCCGCAGACCCAGCCAGGCGGTGAAGCCCGGCATGCCCAGAACGCCCAGCGCCGTGCTGGAGGGCAGATCCGCGGGCAGCACGCGCAGGTCCCGCGCGGGCAGGCAGGCATGGCTGGCCCAGCCGGTCATCCCCGCCACAACCGTGCCTTCGGGCAGATCATCCGCGCCCGAGGCGATGACCCGGCCCACGCCCTCGGCCACCATGGGGTGATCCAGCTCCACGCGGGGGGCATAGCCGCCCGTCGCCTCCATCCGCCCGCGCATGTATGGATCAAGCGAGAAATGACTGACCTCAACCAGCGCCTCCCCCGGCGCGGGCACGGGCAGGGCGGCGTGATCGGTGCGGAAATCCTGCGGCACGGGCATGCCCTGGGGGCGGCGGGCCAGCAGGATGCGGGTCATCTGTTGGGTCATGGCTATGTCCTTTCGCGGGAAAATCCGGTTGCACACGGACGCGTGCAGCGATCACTGTATTCTGAACCCTGCGGCATATGGCAAGGGCGGGCGCCACAGCCCAGGCCGGCGCCATTGCCCGCGGCACGAAAGGACGGCCCATGCTGATTGAGACGCTGGAACAACTGGGCGAGCGGCGCAGCCGGTGGTACCGGGCCGATGCCGACCGCGTGCGCGCCTTTGCCGATGTGACGCAGGATTGGCAGCCCATCCACCTGGACGCGGCCTTTGCCGCCGGCACCCCCTATGGCGTGCCCATCGTGCACGGGTTCCTGACGCTGTCGCTGCTGCCGGTGATGAGCCAGGACATCATGCCCGCGTTGCAGGGCGTCAAGGCGCGGGTCAATTACGGATTTGACAGGGTGCGCTTTCTGGCGCCTGTGCCGGTGGGCACGGCGGTGCGCGGGGTGTTCCTGCTGTCTGATCTGGAAGAGCGGGAACAGCGCCTGATCCTGCATTGGGATGTCAGCATCGAGATCGAGGACAGCCCCAAACCCGCCCTGGCCGCGGAATGGATCACCATGCTGGATCTGGACGCCGCTGCACAGGCCGACGCTTGACGCGCCCTGCGCCACACCGGGCAAACGCCGCACAAGCATCACGGGGGGAGACAGCGAATGGATGAACGGTTTCGCGAGGGGCCATCCGCCTTTGCCACGCTTCTGGGCATGCGGATGGAAGACTGGCGGCAGGATTATGCGCGGTTTTCCCTGCCGCTGACGCCAGAGCTGGAAAACCGCCACGGCACGCCCCACGGCGGCATCCATGCCGCGTTGCTGGATACGGTGATGGGCCATGCCGGCTGCTGGACGGGGGACCCGGACAGGCCGCAGATGGCGCTGACCCTGTCATTGACCGTGCAATACCTGTCCCGCCCGCGCGGACAGCGCCTGATCGCCGAAGGCACCCGCACCGGCGGTGGGCGCAGCACGTATTTCGCCAGTGGCGAGGTCGTGGATGACACGGGCGAACGCATCGCCACGGCAACCGGCGTGTTCCGCTACCGCAAGGGCGGGTGAGCGGCGCGGTCAATAACCTGCGTCGCGGTCCACAAGATGCAGCATCGGCTCCCCGGCCTCGCACCGGCGGATGTTTTCGGCAATCACCCGCGCCGCACTGTCCGGCCGCGTGCAAGAGGCGATATGCGGCGTCACCGTCACATGCGGATGCGCCCAGAAGGGGTGATCCTGGGGCAACGGCTCCTGCCGGAAGACATCCAGCGTGGCATGGGCCAGCTGCCCGGCGTCCAGCGCCACCAACAGCGCGGCATCGTCAATCAGCGGGCCGCGGCCGGGGTTGATCACAACTGCGCCGGGGGCCAGCGCCGCCAGCGCCGCGGCATCGACGATATCGCGGGTCTGGGGCGTGTCAGGCAGCAACAGCACCAGGATCTGCGCCCCTGTCAGCGCCTGTTGCAGCCCCGCATCGCCGGAAAAACAGCGGATGCCCGGCAGATCCCGCGCGCGGCGGGACCAGCCGGTGACGGCAAAGCCCAGCCCCGCCAGCGTCTGCGCACAGGCCGCGCCCAGCGCGCCAAGGCCCAGAACGGTCACGCGCCTGTCGCGTGACAGCGGCGGCGGCGTGCAGTCCCCCGCCTGGTCAGGGTTCACGATATGCGCGTCCATGCCCAGGTGATGGCGCAGCACATGGCCCGTGACCCATTCCACCATGCCCTGGGTCAGCCCGGCGTCATCGACCATGCGCGCCAGCGGCACCCGCAGCGTGGCATTGCCCACCACGGTTTCCACCCCGGCCCACAGGTTCAGCACCGCACGCAGCCGCGGAAAGCGCGTGAAATCCTGCACATCGGAATTGGGCGCATAGACGATATACTCCACCTCCTCGGCGGGCATGTCCGGGCCAAACCGCGCCCCGTGCAGCCCGGCATCGCGCAGGGCATCGGCCAGGGGGGCGGCATAGCTGGCCCAGTTCTCGGCGCTGGCGGCAAACAGGATGGTGGGTGACATGGCGTTACCTCGGTCTGTGGACATGGGCGCTTTGCACCAGGCCAAAGGCCAGCATCAGCACAAGCATGGCAGAACCGCCATAGCTGACCAGCGGCAGCGGCACACCCACCACCGGCGCAAGCCCCATCACCATTGACATATTCACCGCGAAGAACAGGAAAAACGTCAGCCCGATCCCCAGCGTCATCAGCGAGGCAAAGCGATCCTTGGTCTGCAACGCCGTGGCGATGCAGAACACAAGGATCAGCAGATAGAGCATCAACAGGGAGAACCCGCCGACAAAGCCGAACTCCTCCGCCAGGGTGTTGAAGATGAAATCGGTGTGTTTTTCCGGCAGGAAATTCAGCCGCGATTGCGTGCCCTGCATGAACCCCCGCCCCGTCCAGCCGCCAGAGCCCATGGCGATCTTGGCCTGGGTGATGTGATAGCCCGCGCCCAGCGGATCTGAATCAGGGTTGAGGAAAGTGTCGATGCGCCGGAACTGGTAATCCTTCAAAAGCTGCCAATCCGTGCCGCGGCTTTGCAGCACCATGACGACACCACCGACACCGGCGGCAAGAACAGTGGCAAAATAGGCCCAATGCACACCGGCCAGAAACATCATCAGCCCCCCCGCCGCCAACAACAGCAGCGCGGTGCCCAGATCAGGCTGTTGCAGCACCAGATAGGTCGGCAGCAGGATCAGCGCCACAGGCGCAATCACCCACAACGGGCGAGAGGTGCGGTTCAGCGGCAGCCAGTCATAATAGGCGGCCAGCAGCATCACCAGGGCGATCTTCATGACCTCGGACGGTTGCAGGCGCATGAAGCCCAGATCAATCCAGCGCTGCGCGCCCATGCCCACGCTGCCGAAAAATTCCACAAACAGCAGCAGCACAAGCCCCAGGACATAGGCCATGACCGCCATGTTGCGCCAGAACCAGATGGGCACCATGGCCACCACGAACATCGCCGCCAGCCCCATGGCAAAGCGTTTCATCTGCGGCTCGGCCCAGCGGGACATGTCCCCGCCGGCCACCGAATACAGCATGACAAACCCCACCCCCGCCACGGCGCAGAGCAACAGCACCAGCGGCCAGTTCAGATACAGCACCTTGCGCCACCCCGAGGGGACGTATTTGACGGAATACTCAAGATAGCTCATGCGCGGTTCACGCTGTCGCTTTCCAAGGCCTCGCGTTCACGGCGCAACCTGTCCTGCAGCGCGCGGATGCGGCGGCGGTCGCTTTCGGGATAGGCCTCAAGGGGCGGATCGCCACCATAGAGCGCCTGCAGCGTCACGTCCCGCGCAATGGGCGCCGCCGTGGCAGACCCGCCGCCGCCATGCTGCACCACCACCGCCACGGCGATGGTCGGCGCGTCATAGGGCGCGAAATCCACGAACAGCGCATGATCCCGCCGGTTCCAGGGCAGATCCTCGTTCCGGGTGACGCCGCGGGCGCGTTCCGCGGCGGTGATGTTGCGCACCTGGCTGGTGCCCGTCTTGCCCGCCATGCGGTGGTCCGCCGACACGATGCGTGATCCATAGGCCGTGCCCCGGCGGTCATTGCAGACGGCATACATGGCCTTGCGCACCTGGCGCAGGTGGTTTTCGTTCAGCCCCAGCGGGGTGCCGGGCTGGGCGGGCGCCTCGATGCCGTCCACGGATTTCACCAGCCTCGGCCCGATGTCACGCCCCGTCGCCAGGCGCGCGGTCATCACCGCCAGCTGCAAGGGGGAGCTGAGCACAAAGCCCTGACCGATGGAGGCATTGACCGTATCGCCAATCACCCAATCCGCGCCGCGTTCCCGGCGTTTCCAGGCCTTGTCCGGGGCAATCCCGGCCGACACCGCGGACATGGGCACCTGCGGTGCGACCCCAAAGCCCAGCATCCGCGCGACCTCGGTGATCTTTTCAATCCCGACCTCCAAGGCGAGGTCATAGAAATACACATCACAGCTTTCGCGCAGCGCCTCTTCCAGGTTCATGTGGCCGTGGCCCGCGCGTTTCCAGCAATGGAACTTGCGGCCGCTGACCTCCAGATGGCCCGGACACCACACGGTGTCCTCCGCCCCGATCAGCCCCGCGTCCAGCGCCGCCAGCGCCGTCACCATCTTGAAGGTCGATCCCGGGGGATAGGCATCCTGCACGGCCTTGGAGGCCAGCGGGCGGTGGTCATTGTCGCGCAGCACGGCGTAATCGGCCACCGAGATCCCGCGCACGAACTTGTTGGGGTCATAGGACGGCGCGGAGGCGATGGCCAGCAGATCCCCGCTTTGCAGATCCATCACCACGGCAGAGGCGCTCTCGGTCCCCAGGCGCGCCTGGACATAGCGCTGCAGGTCACTGTCCACGGTCAGCTGGATGTCCGCGCCGGCCTCGCCCTCTTGCCGGTCAAGCTCGCGCATGACGCGGCCGACGGCGTTGACCTCCACCCGCTTGGTGCCGGCCCGGCCGCGCAGCTCTTCCTCCATCTGGCGTTCCACGCCAACCTTGCCGATCTGGAACCGCGGAATGCGCAGCAGCGGATCGGGGCTTTCATAGCGGTCCAGGTCGGCATCGCTGACCGGGCCGACATAGCCCACCACATGGGCAAAATCCTGCCGCCGCGGATACAGCCGGGACAGGCCGACCTCCGGCGTCACGCCAGGCAGCGCGGGCGCGTTGACGGCCACGCGGCTGATCTCTTCCCAGCTGATGCGGTCGGCCAGGGTCACGGGCAGAAAGGGCGCGGAGCGCTTCATCTCGGTGCGTGCGCGGGCCACATCGCCTTCGTCCAGATGCACCAGGCTGGACAGCCGCGCGATCACGGCTTCCACATCGCCGGCATCCTCCGGCACCAGGGTGATCCGGTAGGATGGCTCATTCTCCGCCAGCGCAGTGCCATTGCGGTCAAAGATGCGGCCGCGCGCCGGGGGCAGCAGGCGGATGTTGATGCGGTTTTCCTCGGCCATCACGCGGAACTGCGCGGCCTGTTCCACCTGCATCCGCCGCATCTGCAGCGCCAGCACGCCCGCCACGCTGAGTTGCAGCGCACCCAGGATCGCCCCGCGGCGCGAGATCTTGCGAAAGCTGATTTCCGTTTCCCGTGGCGATCTGCGCATGGCCCTATCCCGATGCCTCATATTCCCCGGGCACGGCCCGGCGCACGCCAAAGATAAACTGCGCGCCCAGAACGACCAAGGGGTAGCATAGAATGGTCAGCCCGGTCTCCATCAGCACCAGCGGCAAGGGCTCGGTTCCGGCAAAGCTGATCCAGCGCAACAGCCGCTCCGCCGCGGTGATCAGCACCAGCGCCGTGGCGAACCCGGTCCATTCCAGGGTGAAGCTGGTGTCATTGTTGCGCCGGTCCAGGTTGCGCGCCTGCCACACCGCCAGCAAGGACAGCGCCGCCCACAGGCCCGGCGGGCGCTGGAACAGCAGATCCTCCAGCAGGAACAGGACCGCCAGCAGCGCCAGCGGCACATACTGCGGCCGCCGCATCGCCCAGGCAAAGGCCGAGGCCAGCAACAGGTCCGGCGGCGCCCAGCCCTGCGGCGCAAGGCTGAGCGGCATGAGATGCAGCAGGATCACCAGCATCGCAACGCCGGAAAACACCGCCCGCATGAACCAGACATGGGCGGGATTGCTAGCCATCGCCGCCTGCCCCGGGCGTCTCCGCGCCATCACCACCGGCCGTGTCATCCTCCACGGCGGTGTCCGGGCCGGGCGCGGGCTGCACGATCTGCGCGGGGCTGGTCACCCGGCGCGCGCCGTGATCGCGCAGCACGCGCAGGAATTCCAACC
>CBFHYV010000182.1:0-6336 GCA_965660085.1 uncultured Paracoccaceae bacterium | reverse complement strand
TGACCACCACCGCCATTGGACCCGCCCGGCCCCGGGGGCGGCAGGCCGTCGCCCAGGCGGCGCATCAGATCATGTGGCGAGGGCAGGTCCGCCACATGGGTCAGGCGGATGATCGCCATTTCCGCCGCCATCATGGCGTTTGGCGCAATCGCCAACTCCTCTAGCGCCTTCAACAGCATCTGCCACATGCGCGTCAGGGCGCGCATCGGCAGACGCTCCGCCATGGCCAGGCCGCGGGCGCGCTCCTCCGGGGAAATGGTCGGGTCCTGGGCGGCGTCAGGGGTGATCTTCACCACGCTGACCCAATGCGTCACCTCCGCCAGATCGCGCAGCACCACCTGGGGGTCCGCCCCGTCGGCATATTGCGCGGACAATTCGGCCAGGGCGCCGGCGGCATCGCCTGTCATCACCAGGTCAAACAGGTCCAGCACCCGCGCACGGTCCGCCAGCCCCAGCATGGCGCGCACCTGTTCGGCCGTGGTTTCGCCCGCGCCATGGCTGATGGCCTGATCCAGCAGCGATGTCGCATCGCGGGCAGAGCCCTCGGCCGCGCGCACGATCAGCGCCAGCGCATCCTGCGCAATCTCCGCGCCCTCGGCCTTGGCAATGCGGCGCAACAGGCCGGTCATGTCCTCAGGCTCGATCCGGCGCAGGTCAAACCGCTGGCAGCGGGACAGGACGGTGACCGGCACCTTGCGGATCTCCGTGGTGGCAAAGATGAACTTCACATGCGCCGGCGGCTCTTCCAGCGTTTTCAACAACGCATTGAAGGCCGAGGTCGACAGCATGTGCACCTCGTCGATGATGTAGATCTTGTAGCGCGCCGACGCCGCCCGATAGTGGACCGAATCGATGATCTCGCGGATGTCGCCCACGCCGGTGCGGCTGGCGGCGTCCATCTCCATCACATCCACATGGCGGCCCTCCATGATCGCCACGCAATGTTCGCAAGTGCCGCAGGGGTCCGTCGTCGGGCCACCGGCGCCATCCGTGCCGATGCAGTTCATGCCCTTGGCGATGATTCGGGCGGTGGTCGTCTTGCCGGTGCCGCGAATGCCCGTCATCACGAAAGCCTGCGCGATTCGGTCTGCTGCAAAGGCGTTGCGCAGGGTGCGCACCATCGCATCCTGGCCAACAAGGTCGGCAAAGGTCTCCGGGCGGTATTTTCGGGCAAGGACCTGGTATCTGCTGGCGTCTGTCATGGGGCCTCACGCTGTCACCGGCCAAGCCTAGTGCCGCAGCGGCGCAGCGTCCACCGTGCAGGGGGGCAAAGCGTGGGGCTTTTGCAACGCTGCGCCGGAATGCGCAATGGACCCGTGCCATGATGTCCCACGCGCAGGGCCGGGCGTGTATCCTGCGCCTGACTTGGGAGGGTTAGACATGCGCCGCCACCGTGCCGCACCCCGCCAGCGCCGACAGGCCTGGCGGCTCACGCCATTGGAGACTGCCATGCACCGCGTTCGCAACGGTGCCGCATGTTGATCGTGGCCATGCCTGTGGGGGCCGGCATCCTCGCCCTGGCTCCCATGCCGGGACATGACAATTCCTACCCCGAAGACCTGCACCACCTGCGGCAATGGACGCCCAGCCTGGTGATCTCGCTCGCCACCCAGCAGGAGCTGGCCAATTACAGCGTCCAGCAACTCGGCGCAGATCTGCAGGAACGCGGGACACGCTGGGTCCACCTGCCGCTTGCCGATATGGGCGTGCCCGATGCCCGCTTCCTGGAACATTGGCCCCGCATCAGCCGCCAGGCCCGCCACGCGCTCGAAGGCGGCGGCCGGGTGCTGCTGCATTGCGTTGCGGGCTGCGGACGGTCCGGCATGGTCGCGCTCAGGCTGATGATCGAATCAGGCGAAGATCCCGAACCCGCGCTCACCCGGCTGCGGCTGCTGCGCCCCTGCGCCATCGAAACCGATGCCCAGATGCGCTGGGCCATGTCGGCCCGCCGCGCCATGCCACAGGTCACCGGCTCCCAAGGCGTCATGAACGCCAACCAGGGCACCACGGGCCGCTAGCCCGGCTGCATGTGCAACACCTTCTTGGAAAAGGGTGAGAGGCTGACAACGACCCAAGCGTGGCTCGTTACGGCTGCTTCCTTCCGGACCTGACCGGGTTGGCGAGGTGCCTGCCCGCGCCAACCTCTCCCCCCCTAGCTAATATGCCGGTAAAAGTTTTGCAACGGGGGCCGGGAAAATCCCCGCCCCTTCATCTTGCCAGGAAAACTCCGGGGGAATTGGGCCCTCGTCAGAGGGCCCAAGGGGGCAGAGCCCCTAATGCGGCTGCCGATCCGCCCAACCGGCAAACACCTTCTCCAGCGCCACCACAACGTAATACAGAACGATCCCAAGGAAGGCCAAGGCGATCAGCACCGCGAACATCAGCGGGTAGTCCGAATTGGTCTTGCCCGAATCAAACAGCGCCCCCAGCCCCCGCCCGTGGGGCGAGACGATTTCCATCAGGTTGGTCCCGATGAAGGCCAGCGTGACCGCCACCTTCAGCGCGCCGAAGAACTCCGGCAGGGTCTTGGGCAGCGCGATCTTCCAGAAGATCGTCGATTGGCTGGCGCCCAGGCTGCGCAGGATGTCGCGGTATTCCGGCTCCAGCGTGCTCAGCCCGATGCTGACCGATACGGCGATGGGAAAGAAGCTGATCATGAAGGCAATCAGCACCGTGTTGAAATCATGCGCCCCCACGAACATCAGCGCCACAATCGGCACCACCGTCGCCTTCGGGATCGCGTTGAACCCCACCAGCAGCGGATAGAGCGCATCGCGCATGGTCCGCGAAAAACCCATCACCATGCCCAGCAGCGTGCCGAACACCACTGCCACCAGCAGCCCCACCACTGTGCGCCACAGCGTCTGCCAGCCCATTTCCAAAAACAGCGGCCAATAGCGTTGATAGGCCGGCACCAGGTCAGAGGGCGAGGCCATCTTGTAATTTGGCCAGCCCATGGCCCAGACCAGCGCCTCCCAAAGCACCAGAAAGATCACAACTGCCAGAAACGGCACGCCAATCTGTTTCACGCGGTCCATCATGCAGCATCCTCTGCGCGGCCCTGGGCGATCTGGATCTGGTGGCGCAGGATCTGCAGCATCTCCGCCGCCTCCGGGGTATACAGATGTTCGATGTCCCGCGGGCCGGGGAAGGCCACCGGCAGGCGGTATTGCGTGCGGGCGGGGCGGCCGGACAGAACAACCACCTCATCGGCCAGAAAGATCGATTCGCGCAGGTCATGGGTGATCAGCACGCCGGTGAACGGCTCTTTCGCCTTCACCTGATGCATGATCTGCCACAGGTCCTCGCGGGTGAAGGCATCCAGCGCGCCGAAGGGTTCATCCAGGATCAGCACTTCGGGCTTGTGCACCAGCGCCCGGCACAGCGAGGCCCGCTGGCGCATCCCGCCGGACAACTCGGAAGGGCGCTTGTTCTCAAACCCTTCCAGCCCGACCAGCGCCAGCAATTCCCGCGCCCGGTCATCGCGCTGCGCGCGGGTCAGTGAATTGGGCACGATTTCCAGCGGCAGCACGACGTTTTGCAGAATCGTCCGCCATTCCAGCATCACGGGGTTCTGGAAGGCCATGCCAACCGTCGCACGGGGCGAACGCACACGCTCGCCATGCAGCCAGACCTCGCCCTCATCGGGAAACAGCAGGCCCGCGACCAGTTTCGTCAGCGTGGACTTGCCACAGCCTGACGGGCCGACCACGGCCACAAAGCCGCCCTTGGGCACTGACAGTTCCAGCCCGTCCAGCACCGGCAGCGGCCCCGTGCGGGTGCGATAGGCATGGCGCACGCCCTTGATCTCTATCAGGCTGTCCATCGGCCTGTCCTTCTCTTGTCACGAATGCGCCGCGCAGACGGGCTGCGCGGCGGCTCCGGCGTGGGGCGTGGCCGCGGCCACGCCGGGATCACTTCAGCGCAAAACCGCCCTCGGGCAGGTATGCGTCGGTGAAGAATGTCGCCGCCATCGGGGCCGCGTTGAACTCATAGGTCAGGGACAGCTGGCTCAGCGCGCTGTCAAACCGCGCGTCATCCACATCGCCCATGCCGTTGGCCAGGGTGTAATCCGTCACCACATTGGCATCGATCGCCAGTTGCAGGCGGCGCTGTTCCAGCGCCGGATCGGCGGCCGGGTTGCGCTGGACAAGGCTTTCGATGGCCATGGCCGGATCGGCGATGGCGCTCTGCCAGCCCTTGGCCACGGCGGCCAGGAAGTCCTTGACCGCCTCGGGGTTCTCGGCGGCGAATTCCGTGTTCACGATGACCGCGTTGCCATACAGGTCCACGCCGTGATCGGCCATCAGGATGGTGGTGATGTCCTCCTCCGGCACGCCCAGGCGCACCATGTTCAGGTAGGACGAGAAGGAGAAGCCCGTGATGGCGTCCACCTTGGATTCCGCCAGCATCGGCTCCCGCGTGGGAAAGCCCACGGGTTCCACCGTCACGGCGGAGGTGTCGATATTGTTGGCGGCGGCAAAGATCGGAAACTGCGCCCAAGCGCCATCGGGGGGCGGTGCGCCCAGGATCTTGCCTTCCAGATCGCCCGGCGCTTCCACGCCGGTGGACTTGCGGCCCACGATGGCGAAGGGCGGCTTGTCATAGACCATCATCGCCGCGATGACCGGCGCGCCGGGGTTCTGGTCCAGGAATTTGACCAGGGAATTCACATCGGCAAAGCCCACGGGGAAGGCGCCCGTTGCCACCTTCGGGATCGCGTCGAGCGAGCCCTGACCCGCGGCGATCTCCACCTCCAGCCCGGCTTCGGCAAAATAGCCCGCGTCGATGGCCACGAAATAGGGCGCGGCGGGGCCTTCGAATTTCCAGTCGAGGGCGAAGGGCATGGCGGTCTGGGCGCTTGCCAGCGTGGGCAGCAGCAGGCCGGCGGCCAAAAGGGCGCGATGAAACACTTGATGTGTCCTCCTGTCAGGGGTCGTCAGTATGCGGCGATCTTGGCGGGGGATGCGGTGATCGCGCCAGCCTCTTTTGCGCAGCCCGTGGCGATGGACGGCAGATTTTGCCTAAGCTCTGCGTCTTTGCGCAAAAATTAGGCGGACGCTGGCGGTCAAGCCGCCAACAGCCCCGCGGCCCGCGCCCCGGCCAGCAGATCATCGGCCAGATGATGCGCCCAGGCGCCCTGGGTTGGCACCAGGTCCGGCACCTGCACCACCCAGCATCCCGCCGCGCGGGCCGATTCCGCGCCGGTGTCTGAATCCTCGAACGCCACGCAATGTTCGGGCGGCACGCCCAGCCGCCGCGCGGCCTCCAGAAACGGATCTGGCGCGGGCTTGCGGCGGGTGACGCAATCGGCGGTCACCACGGTGCGGAACTGCGCGGCGATGCCCGCGCGCGCCATCTTCTGCGTCGCGCTGCTTCGGGCGGAGGACGTCGCCACCGCCAGCGGAAGCGGCCCCGCACCAAGCCGGGCCAGAACCTCTGCCGCGGTGGGGCGCAGGTTGATGCCCTCCGCCAGCCGCAGCGCGGCGCGCCTGTCCCATTCCGCCCCCAGCGCGGACAGGTGGTGTTCCGGCAGCGCCGCGCGCAGCAGCGCTTGGCCCGCCTGCCAATCCCTGCCGATCAGGCTGTGCAACAGGCCCGGCGGCTCTGCCAAACCAAGGGCAACAAAGGCTTCCGCCCCGGCCGCCATCACGGCGCTTTCGGTGTCCAGCAGCGTGCCATCCAGGTCGAAGATCACCGCCCGCACCGGGCTGGGCGGGGTCAGTCCAGGCATTGCACCTGCCCGAACGCGGCCTAGCAGGTGACCTGGCGGCCCAGGGCATCGGCGCTGACCCTGGCGTAGATCAGCCGCGGCTCAAAGGTCAGGGTCAGCGCCGGGCGTAGCGCGTCATAGCATTGCGCGGGCGTGGCGCGACACACGCTGATCACGGCGCGTTCCAGCACATCGCGCCCCTGTAGATTGGTGGACAGGATGGTGGTGATCACATGGTTGCGCAGCGCGGCCTCGGCATCGGCCTTGGTCGGCAGCGTCAGCTTGGCCACCGCGGCGGCCAGGATCAGGATGATCGTCAGGATGCGGATCATGCGGCTATCCTTTTGGATGTTCGATGTCGGGGACCACAAAGCACGCGCGCGCTGGGCTGTCGACCCGGCAGAGCATCTGGCATTCCCGCAGGCTTCGTGCGAAGCCTGCCCCGGACTGGGTGGGAGGATGCGATGACACTGGGTGAGACACGGGCGGATGCGGTGACCTTCGGCGGATCGGGCCTGGACCGCGCGGCAGAGCTGCGCGGCGATGCCGCGGCCGTGGCCGCGCTGGCGGCGGACCCGGCGGCGCGGTGCCTGGCGCTGTGGCATGGCAAGGTCGCGCTGAGC
>CBFHYV010000181.1:0-6385 GCA_965660085.1 uncultured Paracoccaceae bacterium | reverse complement strand
GTGTAGGTGATGGTGGCCACGCCGTTGTAATCGGGCGTCGGGGTGAACAGAACCTCATTGCCGATGATCTGCACCGTGCCGAACACATTGGACACGCTGGCGCTGATGACGGTGAGCGCATCGCCATCGGGGTGGGTGTCATTGTCGATCACATCCAGCGTGATCGCCACGTCTTCGGGCGTGGTGTCAGTATCGGGGTTGGCCGTGGGCGCATCGTCCACCGGGGTGACCGTCACCGTATGGGTCGAACTGGCCGTGTCGCCCGTGTCATCCTCGACGGTATAGCTGATGGTGGCCACGCCGTTGAAATCGGGCGCGGGGGTGAAGACGACCTCATTGCCGATGATCTGCACGGTGCCCTGCGCCGGGGGAACGCTGGCAGCGATCACTGTCAGGGTTTCGCCGCCGGCGTGGATGTCATTGTCCAGCACGCCCAGCGTCACGGGGGTGTCTTCCGGCGTGGTGGCGGCATCGGGGTTGGCCGTGGGGGGATGGTCCGTGGGAACATCGCGCCAGTCCAGATCCGCCGTCAGGGCGGTGGCATCATTGCTGGTGCGCCCCGGTGCGGGCGTGTCCGCGGCGGTGTCACTGTCGGCATCACCAAGGTTGAAATCGGTGTAATCGCCATCCAGACCGCCGTCATCGCCAGCGATATTGGCGTCATTGACGTCGAAACCATCGTTGACCGAGCCGGCCTCGAAACTGTTCAGCAGGCCGTCGCCATCGGCATCATCCAGCGTGCCCAGGGCGGTGGCCTGGCCATCGCCGCGTTCGGCCACATCGGGGGTGCCGTCATTGTCGGTGTCCCGGTCCACGGTATCGCGGATGCCGTCATTGTCGGTGTCAACCTCGCTCAGCCCGCGGCTGGCGGCGTCGGTCCGGGCGTTCGGGCTGGTGGTGTCGGCGTCATAGGCATCATCCAGACCGTCCTGATCCACATCCAGCCCCGAGGGCGCGATATAGCCCGCGGTGGTCTGCGCCTCGACGTTGTCGGTGATGCCGTCATTGTCCTTGTCGATATCCAGGTGATCGCTGGCGCCATCGGTATCACTGCGGGGGATGGGCTGCACAAAGGCCGTTGTCGGCAGCCGCGCCCCATCGTTGGAATTGGAAATAACCGTGTTCCCCACGTTCGTCGCGGTGGGCGTGCCGGTATCAAAGCCGTTGATGCGGAAGATCGTGCCGCTGTTGTTGTCAAAGGCATAAAGTTCATTGTCGCCATCGGCGTTCAGCGCGCCCCAGGACGCGCCGGACCCGGTCAGCGACAGCGCAGAGCCGTCATCGCTGGTGATGGTCGTCACGTTCTGTGTGGCGGTATTGGCCACAAGGTCAATCGTGATGGTGACCAGCTTGTTGCCCGAGGCCACCCCGTATAGCGTGCCATCCACCAGGGCATAATCCGGCGCCGTCACCAGCGAGCCTGACGTGCTGAGTTGCGTGGCGGAGCCATCGGCCAGGTCAATCTTGTAGATCGCGTTGCTGCGCTGCGCGATCATGAACCCGTCAACGACATCGGCGGTAAAGCTCTGCACCCCGGTGGCGCCAATGCGGAAGGTTTCGCCATCGGCGTCGATCTTGATCAGATCGCCGTTTTCAACCGCCGCGCCCAGCGCATCCGTGCCGGACCCACGCGCCAGCGCATACAGGAAGCCGGAGGCGGCATCAAAGCCCATGGCATTGTAATCAAAGCCGGAATTGTCGCCAATCGGGTCATATTGGGCCGTGAACGGGTTGAGCGCGAACAGCTGTCCGGGCCCTTCTGCAGTGTTGTTGATGACCTGAAAGGTCAGGCCCGTCGCGCCGAAACTGTCGGCCACGCCGATCGTCCCGGTCGGCAGAACGAAATCCCCGGTGGGGTTAAAGCCCGCCTCGGTGATGTCCGTGATGCCATCGTTGTCATCATCGATGTCGTCGATGTTGGCGATCCCATCGCCGTCCGTGTCGGTTTGCAGCGTCAGGATCGCGCTGGCCTGCCCACCCTCGCCATCAGAAATGGTATAGCGGATCTGTTCCACGCCATCGCTGTAGATCGGCTGAACAATGCCAACCGGGTCAGATGGGTGTGCGCCGAAGGTAACGGTGGTGCCGCTGGCAAGCGTGACCGTCACGCCGGCCTGAAAGGCGATGGCCACGCCGGGGTTGGCGGGATCCTGGATAGAGACGAGGCCCAGCGAGTCCCCGTCTGCATCGCTGTCGGCCCCAGCTCCGTTGTCGGCGGTGATCAGCTGAACGGAGGTCAGCACGCCGGGAATGGCGCGGGCGGTGTCATCGGTTGCGATGGGGGACACGTTTGGCATGCGACAGACCTATAAAAACACTCGGGGCGCGCGACGATCAAAAGCTGCCGTGCTTTGTCCGAGGACCATGAAAAATGACGTGGTGGAGATGCAGGCCAGTGCCTTGACAACAATGCCAAGGAACTTTCCTGCACTCTCCGAGTTACGGGGGGATAGCGCCGGTTTGTGTCACGTTTGGGCGCTGAAAAGTGTCAAAAGTTTGTCCAAAACTATCTTTTGATTAACCTCAGATTGTGCGCACAGGGGCGTGCCACTGCGTCTGCGTCGGCAGCCGTGGGCTTTGACGCCTGTAGGACAGGCGCCGCGATGCGGGGTGCGCCTGTCACTGAACCGGCAAAACCCCGAAATATATGCCGAAAAATACAATTTTATCAGAGGCATGGCGCAAACTTGCCGATGGTGGGGGCGCAACATGGGCCCAGCGCCGGCTGGCCCACACCCGCCACCTGCCAATGGGCGGGGCTGTCTGTTGCGGATCGGGCGTCACGCCCGATGCCGCGTTCCCTGCGGCCCGGCCCTTGGGGACAATATCTGTCCGATTCTGTTCAGCCTGGTCGGGCAGGGGGCCCCATCACCCCCAAGCCCCGCCAATGCGCCAAGCCCGTCATTCATCGGTGAACAGCGCGAAGAGCTCCCGCAGATGCGGCACGAATTCCGTGCAGAAGGTGACCGACACCTCCTGGGGGCCATAGAAGGCATTGGCCTCATCGCAGCTGTCCACGATCACGGTCAGTTTCTGGGGCAGGCGCATGTCTGCGTTCATGTCTGCAACCTCGCTCTGCAGGATCGGGTTGATGATCTCCGCATCGGGTCCGTAACCGGGCAGGAACACCATGGGCACGCCGGTGGCCTGCGCCGCCATCGCGTCGAATATGGCGCTCCAGCTGTCGGCGGCCTGTTCATATTCCTCGGGGCAGCTGTCCGCGCGCTCTTCCGGCAGGCCAAGGTCATCGGCCAGATCATCCCGGACGTCCGGGTTTGCGCCGTAGAACAGGCAGACATGGTTGTAAAAGCGCTGCTCATCCGGGCCATGCACGCCCCAGTATTCCACATCCTCCGTGCCTTCCGGATCATTCAGGAAGCCAAAGGCGCTGTCATAGGCGATGGCCTGGGCGCTGTCTTCCTCGAAGAGCCAATCGATCAGCAGCACGGACATCACATCTGCCGCGTCTTCTTCCTGCCCGAAGATCGGCACCTCCATGAGGTCGATGACCGCATGTCCAAGCTCATGGTAGAAGATCGCAAGGATATTGGCCTCGACAAAGGCGTCCTCTTCGGACGCCTCCTGCGCCAGGGCCACACCGCCCATCGTCACGAGCGTCAGAGCCGCAATCACTGAAAGACGTTTCATGGCAGGCTCCCTCGGTCTGCTGCTGTGGGCGGCGCCATCCGGCCCGGCCTCAGATGTCCGGCTTGGTGGCGATGAGGGTCACAAATGGCAAGACGCTGAAAAGAATGCCCGCCTCGGCCCGCCGCAGGTATTCCGCCTCCAGCGCCGCGGCCAAAGGCTGGCCGATGACACCATCCGCCACCATCCGCGCGCAGGACATCTGCACCCACACCAAAGAGCCCATGCCGGACGTGATGACACGGTTCAGAACGGTGAAATGACGGGTTGTCAGACCGGCCGCGCTGACCAGGGGTTTCAGCTTTCCGGCAAGCCATGGGTCGGTGACTGCGCCGGCCACGAAGGCGTCTGCGCAACTTCCCAAAGGATCGCCCGGAACAACCGCCATCGCGGCTTTGGAGAAATCTGCGTCACAGATCACCAGCGTGCCGCCGGGGCGCAGCACGCGCACGGCTTCGGTGATCAGGGGGGCGGGGTCTGACACATGGGACAGCACGGTATGCAGGATGGCCACGTCTGCCGTGCCGTCGCCCAGGTCCAGTGCGGCGCCATCGCAAACCCGAAAGCTCAGGTTGGCCCTGTCGCCCCCCAATTGCCTGGCCTTGCCGGTCAACGCCGCGGACGGCTCCAGCCCCGTGACGGAGGCTTTTGGAAACCGGTCCGCGATCCGCCGCGTGATGCCGCCGGTGCCGGAGCCTATGTCCAGGATCACGCCACCCTCCGGGACATCCAGCGCCTCAAGATAGGCATCGACAATGGGCAGCATGTCCGCATCCTCCGCCCGGGTTTCCAGCGCGGCGGCGATCAGCTCGATCAGTTGAGGAGGGGCGGCATCGACGTTTTCAAATGGGTCAGACATCTGGCGATCCTTTCGGGCAAGGCGGCTGACGCCGGCATCCTGAAGACCGGACACCGCAATGGCGCCTCTGGTCGTTACCCAAGCACAGTTTCTTCGGGCAGAGAACCCGGTTTCGCGGGCCATCGGATGGCTTCGGCTGTGCCATGAGGCATCCCTGTGCCTTGCCGGACGGCCCCGGCAGGGGTCAGGCCTGGCGGGCCGCCGCTGTCAGCGCCTGATCCAGGGCGCGCAGAAACCGCGACCGATCGGATTTGGAGAAGCTGGCCCCGCCGCCCTGGCGGAACGGATCGGCCGCGCGCAAGTCCTGCATCAGGTCACGGGTCGCAAGGCGTTGGCCGATGTTGGTGCTGTCCAGGATGTCCCCGTTGTGTTGCAGCACGCGTGCCCCGGCCTTGATGCAACGGTCGGCCAGCGGGATATCGGATGTCACCACAACGTCACCTGCGCCGCAATGCTCCGCAATCCAGCGGTCGGCCACGTCCGGGCCTTCATCCACGATCACCAACCGCACCAGCGGGTTCCTGGGCAGGCGCAGCCCGCCGTTGCACACCAGCACCATGGGAACGCCCTTGCGCGTGGCCACGGTTTCAGCCTCTTCCTTCACAGGGCAGGCATCCGCATCCACATAGAGTGTCGTCATCCCGGATCCTTTCCTGTCCTCGTCCCTCACGGCCTGCCACCCCTTACAGCCAAGCGCGCCGTTTGCAAAACCGCTTTGCCGCGCGCAACGGCGCTACAGGCCTAGTGCTCCGCTGGCACCGTACGCTCGACCCGGACATGAAAGCAGGTGTTGGTGGCCGACCGGACATGGACAAAGGCCACGTCCCCGCGCGCAAGCAGATCCTTGCAGTGGCTGATGATCCGCGCCCTGGGCGTGACGCGCCCGGTGCCCGGGACGATCCGTTCCTGCCGGTCATAGCCGCGAACGATATAACTGTCCGAGCAGAGGATCGCCGGCAGGACATTGCTGCATGAGCCGGAGGCGCAATCCGATGCGCACAGGAAGATCGGACCCACCTCCGCATAGGGCTGGACCGTGGTGAAGGGTTTGTAGGCCATCAACAGATAGGGCTGGCCCGCCGGCACCATCCGCAGGCAATGCCGGCATGGAACACCATCCCCGTCCGACACGCGCCTCTGCGGGATCTGGCCATGGGCGTCTGGGCCGCCGGCCTGCAGGGCGCGGGCGTGGTCTGTCGGGATCGAAAGGAAGCGGATCGTCATGCAGTGCTCTCCTTTGGGGCTTCATGACGTATGTTTGCCTGATCCCCGCTGTGGGGCGACCCGTTTCCTGCGGGAATGACAGCGTTTCAGCCGCGCGGGCGCCCCCAACGCCGGGCGGCGGCTGGAGCTGGGCGTCCCCCGGCGTGTCGGCCGCAGGTCACGGATCAGCCACGCCCCGCCCGTGCCGTGCTCAGCTCAGCCGGGACAGCCAGGCCAGCACGTCCGAGCGGTGCAGCAAGCCGACGCATCGGCCATCGCTCAGGACGGGAAAGGCCCGGTGCGGGTGGTCCAGGAACATCTCGGCCACGCCGATCAGCTCATCATCGATATCCACCGTGACCACCCTGGCGGACATGTGGTCCGCGACCTGACCGCTCCAGCCCCGGTGATAGCTTGCGTGCAGGGCAGGGCGGAAACAATCCTTGCCGGTGAGAATGCCGACAAGCGCCTCGGTGTCGCCCAGCACGGGCACGGCCTGCGCCCGGGTCCCGACCAGCACTGCGATGGCCCGGCGGATGGGGGTGTGGGGCGTCAGGGTCGGGATGTCCCTCTGCATGATGGTCCCGACACGGTATTCGGTCATGGGCGCTCCTCTCCGGGGGTGCGTTTGCGCAGCGGGCAATCGGCGCAGCGGGCGGTGGCCAGGCCTTCGGCCGC